>NZ_LOEE01000029.1 GCF_001562415.1 Thermotalea metallivorans
TATAATGAACCCAGGAAGTTGGACACAAAAAGTTGAAAAATAAGTTATAATAAGAATATGAAAAGACGACATTTTACCCCGGAAGAAAAATCAAAAATAGTATTAGAGCTGCTGAGAGAAGAAAAAACCTCATCAGAAATTGCTCAAGAGTATCAGATTCATCCTAACATGCTATCAAGGTGGAAAAGTGAATTTCTAGCAAACATGCATGCCGTGTTTGCAAAAGAAAATTCTAATACCGAAAAAATGAAAAAGGAGTATGAAACCGAAAAAGAAGAATTAATCAGACAGATTGGTCAGTTGACGATTGAGGTCAACTGGCTGAAAAAAAATCTGGAATTAAGTAACTCTATTGACCTAAGAAAACAAATGCTCGAAAGGCATGATGGCTGTGAAATCAGTGTTAAAAGGCAATGTGAGCTCTTAAGTATTAGTAGATCCACTGCTTACTACACGCCAAAGCCAGGCTGCATGTTTGAAGTTCTTATTAAAACTAGAATTGACAGAATTTACACTGAACATCCCTACTATGGCTATCGCAGAATAACCGCTGTTCTTCAAAAGGAAGGTTACACTGTTAACCATAAGAGAGTACGACGGTATATGCAGGAAATGGGGATATATGTAATCTATCCAGGACCGAATTTAAGCAAAAGAAACAAAGCTCATAAGGTATACCCCTATTTGTTAAGAAATCTACCCATTACAAGGGCTAATCAAGTGTGGGGTGTGGATATTACCTATGTCTCTATGCCAAAGGGCTGGATGTACTTATTCGTCATCATCGATTGGTATTCAAGATGTATCATAGACTATGAGCTTTCAAACACGATGGAAACTGATTTTATCATAGAGACCCTTCAACGAGCATTTAAAAAAGCTATACCAGAGATTATCAACAGTGATCAAGGTAGTCAATTTACTAGTAACGAATATATTGATTTACTTAAGGAAAACCATGTTAGGATCAGTATGGATAGTAAGGGACGAGCAACAGACAATGCAATAACAGAGCGATTCTTTCGCAACATAAAGCAAGAAAAACTCTATATTTTTGAATATAGTACGCCAAGAGAATTAAGAAGTCTAATTAACGAATACATTCATTTTTACAATTTTGAAAGGCCCCACCAATCCTTGGATTATGAGTATCCGTATAAGCTCTATACGGCTGCTTAGAATACAAAAAAA
>NZ_LOEE01000030.1 GCF_001562415.1 Thermotalea metallivorans
GGTTGAAAACCGCAATAACACTGATTTACGCACCATTGGTGCTTTATTCTACTACTGCTTTGATGAGCTCGAAGATATTAAATTCCTTGAAGCTCTGCAGCTTATAATAGAGGCTTTAAAAACTGCTTTACAGGAAAAACTGTTCCTGACAAAAGAGACGATTAATGAATTTTTGGACTACTTTGTCTCGACTTTGCCTGATTATATCAAGCTAAAGCTATCAGTTGCTTCCTGCGAAAGTTGATTTCGTTACTTTAACAAATTTATTATTATAAAGGGTATACCAATTATCGGATGAAGTTATAGCAGCGGTCAAATCCTGAGGATGGAATACCTCACCTGATAATGTAGTAGTGTTTAGAATATTTTGGGCACGATAACCAAGCTCAGGGCAAGCGGACGTAGTACCAGGCTCAGTACCCTGACATGGAACTCCATAGACATCACACCTTGCACTATTTGAAATTACACTAACTACGGTTCCTTTCGTATTACTTGGTACCTTTAATTGTCTACAAGTTATATTTCCTCCTGCATCATTAAAATTAAGGGTTATGGCTGAACGAATTAAATTAGCTGTATATAATGCATTATACCAAGGTGCTGTGGTTGAATTACTGATGGTTAATATAGCAGTTTGACCAGATGCTGATGTAGAATCTGCCCAATGGGTAGGTTCATATAATTTTTCTTTATAATGTCTCCAACCGTTAGACCCATCGCTAGTATCATAAAGATATGTTATTTCGTTTACGTTACTCCTGACTTTAGGACAGCAAACGACATAGCTGCCATTAGCATAAGAGGGGGTAATAAAGTCTAAATCTCTGTTTGAATCGGTAAAAATACGGTTTAGACGATCTTTAATTGTATTGGCTTGTGTTGAATTTTCAGTTCCGTATACTACCTTTCCATTTACTTTGACTTCATAAATTCCATAGTTAGAATTATATGCTACAGTTGCTGAGTTTGGCATATGTACACTTCTCCTTTCTTTAGTTCACGTTTTTAAAATTGTATACAAGTACCATGACTGTGGGAGCATGATTCATTTTGAAACAGATCTTTACCGCTAAATTTGTTTCTATAACTTTTAGTTTGTATATGCTTTGTTTTTATTTTGAAAGCTTTCGCCGGCTAATTGCTTTCCACTATATAAAGACGAATTTTGTATCAAACATGTAAACCTTCTATTTTAAAATTTTGAAAGAAAATTTTTTATAATTGCAATAACATAGCCAATTACTTGTTTTAAGCATCCTTTTTAATATACGCAGTTTGTTTCTTTCCTCAACGTCTGTATTAGTAACGGATAAACCAATCATACTTTATCTAAGAAACCTACAACTTTGCTTAAGCCTTGGGTAAAGATTAGGAATGGACGGAAAGGTGATCTAAATAGAGATCAAGGGAGCGAGTCCAATCTCCAAATATAAGAGTCGCTACACTCTGATTTAAGATATCCTGAACCAACTGGGAAGCATTGGGATTGTCAAGTTTTTAATGATAGGATAATACCTAAATAATCACATATATTTTTGGAAGGAAGTAACGATGGGAAAATTCAAAATTATTTTATCTTCGATTAATGAAATTCAAGAATTTATCCATAAAAATGTCTTGGTGAGTCAGATTACTGCATAGTACCAATGAGACAGGGTAATTCCTGCAGGGGGAAGGCGGTAACAGAACATCGACCTTAAAAGAAAAATATAGATTACACCTTAAGGTAGGAGAACCATGGAAATGAAACTAACCAAGGGTAAAACAAGTAGAGAAAATATGGCTGTGAGAAAAATTTTCACTACTTGTCTATTTTATCAATGAGGAGACAATCAAACAGTACAACAGTACCACCGAAAAATAAAAATTCTCTACCAATAATTTGGCAATATATAAAAAAGCCGTGTTCCTGAATAAAAAAAATACCGAAGGTCCACACTAATAATGGTGATGCACATGAGCAGGGTGGAAAGAAAAAAACAGGAAAGGCTTCAGGAGAAATTGAATGAAAGAAAAGCACGAAAAAAACTTTTATGGGTCATTGCCCTTGTCTTTTTTCTGGTTGGCGGTATTGTCATTGTGGATGAGTCTACAAGGACCATGATGATGTTTGAAGAACCTAGGGCCTTTGGACATAAGAAAATCGATGAAAGCATCCATGAGTTTTATATATGCGGAGAAAAAGTATTGATAGACGAAAAGGAAATCAGAAGCGGCTATGAACAAGTAAAGAGCGAGGTAGAGGTTTTTTTGAAAGTATTAAAGGATAAAAAGGATCAATTTGTAAAAACTGACGAGTAGGAGCCGAGCATATCGCTCGGCTTATGTATTGCAACAAAATCACCTTTGGGAGGATTTTCAAAAGATTTTGTTTTATGCTGTGGTTATTGGGCAGGATATATACGAGAAAATCGAATTATGTTATAATAGTAAAGATTATCGGAACGTGTAAAGAGGAGGAGTAGTGTATGAGCAGTAATCGACAGAAAAAGATACGGAATTTTTGTATCATTGCCCATATTGACCACGGCAAATCTACCCTTGCTGATAGATTGATAGAAAAAACAGGATTACTGACCCAAAGAGAGATGAAGGATCAAATATTAGACAGCATGGAGTTGGAGAGGGAACGGGGAATTACGATTAAGCTCCAAACTACCAGATTGATCTATAAGGGGAAGGATGGCGAGGAATATATTTTAAATTTAATTGATACACCGGGTCATGTAGATTTTACTTATGAAGTTTCCAGAAGCTTGGCGGCCTGTGAAGGGGCCATACTGGTAGTAGATGCTGCTCAGGGTGTAGAAGCACAAACCTTGGCCAATGTATATCTAGCCATTGAACAAAACCTAGAGATTGTACCTGTCATCAATAAGATCGATTTGCCTAGTGCTAGACCTGAGGAAGTAAAGGCAGAAATCGAAGACATCATCGGCATTGATGCCAGTGATGCGCCACTGATTTCTGCCAAGGAAGGAAAAAATATCGAAGATGTATTGGAGGCTATTGTAAAACAGGTGCCGCCTCCTGGGGGAGATGAAGAAAGTCCCTTAAGGGCCCTCATTTTTGACTCCTATTATGATAGTTATCGCGGCGTTGTTGCCTATATCCGGGTCAAGGAGGGAACTGTGAAAGCAGGGGATAAAATTCTGATGATGGCTACGGGGAAGAAGTTTGAAGTCAATGAGGTGGGCATATTTATTCCGGGGCCATTTCCAGTAGATGAACTGCGGGCAGGCGATGTGGGCTATATTACGGCCAGCATAAAAAATGTACAGGATACTAGAGTGGGTGATACCATCACTAGTGCTGTAAATCCTGCAAAGGAGCCCCTGCCTGGTTATAAAAAGGTGGTTCCTATGGTGTACTGCGGTATATATCCGGCAGAGGGAGAAAAGTATGAAAATGTAAGGGATGCTTTGGAAAAGCTCCAGGTAAATGATGCGGCGCTGGAGTTTGAGCCGGAAACTTCTGCTGCTTTGGGATTTGGTTTCCGATGCGGATTTTTAGGGCTTCTTCATATGGAAATTATTCAACAAAGGCTGGAGAGGGAATTCGACTTAGATCTGATTACCACGTCGCCAAGCGTTATTTATCGGGTTACAAAAACCAATGGAGAAGTATTGATGATTCAAAATCCAACAAATCTGCCTCCTGTGCAGGAAATTGCCTATATGGAAGAACCTATCGTAGAGGCAAAAATTATGCTGCCCAATGAGTATGTGGGCAGTGTCATGGAGCTGTGCCAAGACCGCAGGGGAACGATGAAGAATATGGAGTATCTGGATGAAAAAAGAGTGATTCTTCATTATGAACTTCCTTTAAATGAAGTAATCTATGATTTCTTTGATGCTTTGAAATCTAGAACCAGGGGCTATGGTTCTTTAGACTATGAATTTAAGGATTATCAGCGTTCCAAACTTGTAAAGCTGGATATCTTGCTGAATAAAGAAGTGGTGGACGCCTTCTCCATGATTGTCCATGAAAGTAAAGCGGAATCAAGGGGCAGGGCAATTTGCGAAAAACTAAAGGAAGTAATTCCCAGACATATGTTTGCCATCCCTATTCAGGCGGCCATTGGCTCTAAGGTAATTGCCAGAGAAACCATCAGTGCCTTGAGGAAAGATGTATTGGCCAAATGTTATGGCGGCGATATCACCCGAAAGAAGAAGCTGCTGGAAAAACAAAAAGAAGGAAAGAAGCGGATGCGGCAGCTAGGAACTGTGGAAGTACCACAAGAGGCTTTCATGGCTGTATTGAAATATGATGATAAATAGTCACCTCTAGGTGGCTATTTTTGCAGGAGTGGATCCAAATGAAAGAGTTAGGAATATACATTCATATCCCGTTTTGTGCAAAAAAATGCTCCTATTGCGATTTTACTTCTTTTGGGGATGCTGAGGAGAAAATCCCAGTGTATGCGGATGCATTGGTGAAAGAAATAACAAGTTGGAAAGACCAGCTTGCAGATTATAAGGTCCGGTCAATTTTTATTGGCGGCGGTACTCCGACCATTGTACCGGTCAAGGAAATGGATCGGGTGATGGAAAGTCTGTATCAATGCTTTTCTATAGAGGAAGGAATTGAGTTTTCTATCGAGAGTAATCCAGGAACTATAGACAAAGAAAAACTTCAATATTATCTGGCAAGCCATATCAATCGTATCAGCATGGGCCTCCAAGCCTGGCAAGATACCCTGCTGAAGTCCTTGGGAAGAATCCATGACCGTGCACAGTTTGTACAGAATTATGGTTTGGCCAGGGAAATGGGATTTCAAAATATCAATGTAGATCTGATGTTTGGCCTTCCTGGACAAAATATAAGTCAGTGGAAAGAAACCTTGGGTGCCGTTGCAGCGCTGAAACCGGATCATATTTCCGCCTACAGCCTAAAAATTGAAGAAGGGACTTTATTTGATGTGCTTTATGAAAAGGGAAAATTGTACTTACCTTCTGAGGAAGAAGATAGAAAAATGTATGAAGATGCCATTGAATTTCTTCAAGGGTATGGTTACCGGCATTATGAAATATCAAACTTTGCTCGGGCTGGGAAAGAATGTGTGCATAATAAAATTTACTGGAACAACGGGGAATATATCGGCATAGGACTAGGCGCCCATTCCTATTGGAATCGGCGGCGCTTTGCCAATACCACAGAATTTGAGGAATATATTGAAAAAGTAAAATCGAATCAAAATCCCACGGCGCACGTGGGATATATTACCATAGAGGAAGAAATAGCGGAAACTATGTTTTTGGGCTTGAGGATGATGGAGGGAATCAGCATCCCAGCTTTTATCAGAAGGTTTGGTGTAAGTCCCACGGATATATATCAAAAAACCATAGAAAAATTTGTAGAACAAGGCTTATTAGAAGTAGATCAAAATCATATTCGATTGACTCGAAGGGGAATTGATGTATCCAATCAAGTTTTTACGGAATTTTTGCCCAACTGAAACCAATGGATTGCCCTAAGAAAAAGTAAGAAAATTGGTATTGACAAAATATTTCATTAGTGATAAGTTAAAATCAGAATAGATTAGCACTCAACGCATGAGAGTGCTAACAAGCGGGAGTGATATCATGGAGCTGGGAGATAGAAAGTTAAAAGTGCTGCAGGCCATTATCAGAGACTTTATATCTACAGCTGAACCTGTAGGCTCAAGGACCATTGCAAAAAAGTATGATTTGGGAATCAGTTCCGCCACCATAAGAAACGAGATGGCTGACCTAGAAGAGATGGGATATTTGGAACAGCCCCATACATCGGCGGGAAGAATTCCATCGGATAAAGGATATCGCTTATATGTGGATCATTTGATGATTATCAGTAAATTGGCCCAGATGCAAAAGGATGCTATTCGGAGGGCATTTTTGCAAAAAATCGGTGAAATTGAACAGCTCATTTCTCAAACTTCAAAGATTTTATCCCAGATGACAAAGCTAACCTCCGTTGTGCTATCACCTCAGCTGAAAAACAGCAAGCTGAAGCATGTGCAGTTAGTACCCATAGATTTGAACAGTATACTCCTTGTACTGGTAACGGAATCGGGAACAGCGAAAAATGCCGTTCTTAGGGTAAATGAAAGTTTTACAAGTGATGAACTGATGCAAATATCCAAATTATTAAACCATAGGCTGCGAGGACTTGCCATAGGTGAGATTGACGGAACCGTGATCGGCGACATCAAGAATGAGATGCATATGTTTCACTCTATGATTGATTGTGTGATGCCTGTACTCATTTCAACCCTAGAGAATATGGAAGATGTCAAGATTTATCTGGACGGCTTGACCAATATTCTGCAGCTTCCTGAATATCATAATATCGATAAAGCACGGGAGTTCATGGCTATGTTGGAACATAAGGAAGTTTTGACGGATATGCTGCTGAATACCAAAGACGATGTGAGTATCGTAATAGGCCGGGAAAATAAATACCAGGAAATGAAGGAATGCAGCTTGATTACGGCTACTTATCAATTAAATGGCAGAGTTGTAGGGAAGATCGGCGTCATCGGGCCAACCAGAATAGATTACGAAAACATCATCTCTATTGTGGATTTTGTGACCCAAAATTTGACGAAGATATTAAAGGACAATATGGCAGAATAATGTGCATGCCCATAGTGCAAAATACATCATCGTGTATTTTGCACTATTATGTGTTCCTGATGATTTGTGTTCTCTGTGCCAAAAATGATGAAGGTTTATTGTCCAACTATGGATGAAGTGAAAGGGGTAAGCGGTTTGCATATGGAAAAGCCTGATCAAGAAAACAGGAGAGAAATAAATACTGCGTTAGAAAATAATGTTCAGGCCGTGAAAGCGGTTGTTTCAGCGGTGGAAGGAACCATCGGACCTAAGGGAATGGATTGTATGATCGTGGATGAAGAGGGGCAATTTATTATCACCAATGATGGCGTAACCATATTGATGGAAATGGATGTTACCCATCCCGCTGCAGTGATGATGGTCAATGCAGCCTATGCCCAGCAATGCCAAGTGGGAGATGGAACCACTACCATGTCAGTGATTGCGGGAGCTATGCTGCAATCCGCATTGTTTCAGAGTCAGCGAGGGGTTTCCGTGCATAAAATTATAGAGGGTCTTCGACTGGGTACGGAAGAGGCGATAAAGTTTATTAAAGAAAAACGCATATGCATAGGCAAGGAAGATCAGGAATTAGCCAGGGCTGTTGCCCGCGTAGCAGGCAGGGCTCAGATGGATTTGGTAGATTTAATCTGTCAAGCTTCATCCCATGTAGGGGAAGAGAAAATGAAAGAAAAAGGATTTCGCTTTTCCGACAGCATTACGGCTATTGAGGGTACAGAGAATGAGGTTCTCAAAGGCATCATTATTGACAGAAAGCCTTTGAATATGAAGCCTGTTGATCTTCTCCAGGATGTTAAAATTTTGATTGTGGATGATGCATTGCAGCCCGAAGCTTTAAGAGATGAATTGTTGAATACGGAAAATGGTTTTAGCCAATACATAGAAAATCGTAGAGTCTTCGAAAACTGGATTAAAAAAATGATTCATATGAAAATTGGCGCTGTTTTTACAGATCGAAGCATTGATGAGGATGGGGAGCAGGCTTTAACGGATGCAGGCATCTTGGTTGTGGGCAGTGTACTCAAGGAGCAGTTGATCCGGCTGGCAGCTTATACGGGGGCTAGGCCCGTCAAAAGAGGTGTTTTAAATAAGCCTCCCGAAGAATTGGAAGGTTATTGCGGATATGCCGGCAAGATTTGTTACGATTCGGAGTTGGAGCATATAAGAATTATGGAAGGGATGGGGGAACCCATGACGACCGTAATCGTCAGTGCTTCCACGGGAGCCGTGGCAAAGGAGAAAGAGAGAGTTGCAAAGGATGCGGCTTCCGCATTGCAGGCTGCCATAAAATCAGGAATTGTGGCGGGGGGCGGAGCCATAGAGTTGGCCTGCGCCATTCACTTGGAAAAAATAAGAAATGCCATGGATGGTTTGGCCAAATATGGTGTAGATTGTGTTATCGATGGGCTAAAGAAACCCATATACCATATTGTGCAAAATGCAGGCTATAATCCCTTAGAAAAGCTGGAGAGGGTAATTGAGGCAGGCAAAAGCAGTGGAAACATCCATCTGGGGGTTGATTGCGAGGATGGAGAGGTGAAGGATTTGTTTGCTTTAGGTATTGTAGATCCTGCGCTGGTAAAGATTGCAGCCCTAAAAACAGCTTGTGAAATTTCAGAAGCCATTCTGAAGATTCATCTTATTATCAAAGGCAAAAATATGTAAATGAAAAATAGAGATTAGGGTAGGTGATTATTTTGGAAGAAAAGAATACAAAAGGTGAAGAAATGGAAGCGGTTGCAATGGATGGGACTACAGAAAGCAATTTAGAGGCCACGAAGGAAGAAATGGAAGGGCAGGCCCACGAGGTAAAGGTAGAGGAATTGATGGAAAAACTGTCCCAAAAGGAAGAAGAACTGCATGAGCTGAATAACAGGCTGATGCGGCTAAGTGCTGATTTTCAAAACCATAGGAAAAGGGTAGAAAAAGAAAAGGCCGATCTTTATCAGTTTGCCAATGAAAAGATGATTATAGATTTATTGCCTATCCTCGATAATTTGGAGAGGGCCCTTCATTCGTCAAAAGAAGAAGGAAACAAAGAAGACGGAATCGTGGAAGGAATTGCAATGGTGCTGCAACAATTCAAAGATATATTAAAGAAACATGGTGTGGAAGAAATCCAAGCGCAAGATGCAACGTTTGATCCTAATATGCACCATGCTGTTATGCAAGAAGATCATGATGGTTATGAGTCCAATAGGATTATTGATGTATTCCAAAAAGGATATACACTCCATGGCAAGGTCATCAGGCCAAGCATGGTAAAAGTGGCCAATTAAATGATTCAGATAAATTAATTTGAGGAAATAAAGGAGGAAAATTGTAATATGGGTAAGGTAATAGGTATTGACTTAGGTACAACCAACTCATGTGTTGCAGTTTTAGAAGGCGGTGAGCCTGTTGTTATTCCAAATGCAGAGGGGAATAGAACCACACCTTCCATTGTTGCTTTTACGAAAAACGGAGAGAGACTTGTGGGAGAAACTGCAAAAAGACAGGCCGTTACAAATCCTGACAGAACCATTATCTCTATCAAGAGATATATGGGTTCAGACCATAAAATTGAAATTGACGGCAAAACCTATACACCCCAAGATATATCTGCCATGATTCTCATGAAGCTGAAAGCTGATGCGGAGGCGTATTTAGGGGAAAAAGTTACAGAAGCTGTTATTACAGTTCCTGCCTATTTCACAGACAGCCAAAGGCAAGCTACAAAGGATGCCGGTAAGATTGCCGGTTTAGAAGTAAAAAGAATTATCAATGAGCCTACGGCAGCCTCTTTGGCTTACGGTTTGGATAAAGAAACAGAACACCATAAGATTATGGTCTTTGATTTAGGGGGCGGTACTTTTGACGTATCCATCCTAGAATTAGGGGATGGCGTGTTTGAAGTATTGGCAACCAATGGAAACAATCATTTGGGTGGCGATGATTTTGATCAAGTGATTATCGACTACTTGGCTGAATCCTTTAAAAAGGAACATGGTGTTGATTTAAGGCAAGATAAGATGTCCTTACAGAGATTGAAGGAAGCGGCTGAAAAAGCCAAGAAAGAGTTATCCAGTACCCAGACGACAAACATTAACTTACCTTTTATTACGGCTACGGCTGCCGGTCCCTTGCATTTAAACATGGATTTGACAAGGGCAAAATTTGAGCAATTGACAGCCCACTTGGTGGAGGCCACCATGGGACCGACCAGAAAAGCTTTAGAAGATGCAAAATTAACCCCTGCAGATATTGATAAAGTGATCCTCGTAGGTGGATCCACAAGAATTCCTGCCGTGCAAGAGGCAGTAAGAAAACTTATTGGCAAAGAGCCTCATAAGGGGATTAATCCCGACGAGTGTGTTGCAATCGGTGCAGCCATTCAGGCTGGTGTATTAACGGGTGAAGTCAAAGATGTACTGTTATTAGATGTAACACCACTTTCTTTAGGTATTGAGACCCTGGGGGGCGTGTTTACGAAGTTGATAGAAAGAAATACGACAATCCCGACGAGAAAGAGTCAAATTTTCTCTACAGCAGCCGATAACCAAACAGCTGTGGATATCCATGTGCTGCAGGGAGAAAGACAAATGGCTGCCGATAATATCACCCTGGGTAGATTCCAGCTGACAGGAATTCCACCGGCCCCGAGGGGCATTCCACAAATTGAGGTAACCTTCGATATCGATGCCAATGGTATTGTACACGTCAGTGCGAAGGACTTGGGAACAGGTAAGGAACAGAAGATTACCATAACGGCTTCTACAAACTTATCGGAAGAGGAAATCCAAAGGAAGATTAAAGAAGCAGAGCAGTATGCGGAACAGGATAGGAAGAAGAAAGAAGCCATTGAAATCAGAAATAAGGCGGATAATATGGTATATGAAACAGAGAAGGCTTTAAAAGAAGTGGGAGATAAGATCAGCCCACAAGACAAGAAGAAGGTAGAAGAGGAGTTGGAGAAACTTAAGAAGGCCCTTGAAGGGGATAATGTTGAAGAAATCAAGAAAGCAAATGAAGCCCTTACAAGTGCTTTCCATGTACTGGCGCAAAAGATGTATGAGCAGGCTGCAGCACAGCAAAGCGGGACTCAGGGAACCGAACAGCCGGGAGCCGGCGGACCGAAGGATGAAAACGTGGTAGATGCAGATTATGAAGTAATGGATGATGATAAATAGGATAGGTGAGGCACCCAAGTGGGTGCCTTGCAATTGTAAAGGAAAGGCGGTGAGAAAATGGCGAAAAGGGACTATTATGAGGTCCTCGGATTAGACAAAGGTGCCGATGAAGCAGCTATAAAGAAAGCCTACAGAAAGTTGGCCATGAAATATCATCCCGATAGAAACCCCGGAGATAAGGAAGCAGAGGAAAAATTTAAGGAAATCAACGAAGCTTATGAAGTATTAAGCGATGCCAATAAAAGGGCCAGATACGACCAGTTTGGTCATGCCGGTGTTGGCGGTAACGGTCAAGGGGGATTTGAAGGTTTTTCAGGCTTTGGAGGTTTTGATGATATATTTGGAGATATTTTTGATATGTTTGGTGGGGGATTCGGCAGCAGCAGAAGGAGGAGCGGTCCTCAGAAGGGGGCCGATTTAAAGTATGAATTTACCATTACCTTTGAAGAAGCTGCCTTTGGTGCTGACAAGGAGATTAATATTACTCGCCATGAAAACTGTGATAAATGTCATGGAACGGGAGCAAAGGCGGGAACGGCCAAAAAGACTTGCCCACAGTGCAATGGTACGGGAGAAATACGGTATGCACAAAGAACACCGTTAGGACAATTTGTGAATGTAAAGACATGTGATGTTTGTCATGGAGAAGGTACAATTATTGAACAATCTTGTGAAAAATGCAAGGGATCTGGAAAAATCAAAAGGGATCGAAAGATTCATATAAAAATTCCGGCTGGTGTAGATAACGGGTCTGTTATTCCTTTGAGAGGAGAAGGGGAACCGGGTATCAAAGGAGGGCCGGCGGGGGATCTTTATATCGTTATTCGGGTACGTCCCCATGAAATTTTCCAAAGAGATGGGAATGATGTACTGTGTGAAATTCCCATCACCTTTGTGCAGGCAGCTTTGGGAGATGAGTTGATTGTGCCGACATTAGATGGAAAAGTAAAATATAAAATTCCTGAGGGGACACAAAGCGGAACGATTTTCAGACTCAAAGGCAAAGGAATTCCAAATATTCGAGGATATGGCAGGGGCGATCACTATGTGAAGGTAGTGGTAGAAGTTCCGAAAAAGTTAAACGAAAAGCAAAAAGAGCTGTTAAGAAAATTTGCCGATGAGATGGGCGAAGATGTCCATGAACAGAGAAAGACTTTTTTTGATAAGGTGAAGGATGTTTTTGGCATTTAACCATAGCACCCAGTGCAACTGGGTGTTATTATTTCATCCCAGAAAATATTGCTAAATCATAAATGAATAGGGTATAATAAGATGCATGAAAAAAGGTCGAAGCTATGGAGGTTTGTGCGATGAAGTGGATTGAAGTAAAAATTAAAACGACTACGGAGGCTGTGGAAGCAGTGGCCAACATTTTATATGAAGTTGGCGTTGGCGGGGTCGTCATTGAAGATCCAAATGATCCTATTTTTAAAGAAAAGGACGCAGGGGATTGGGACTATCTGGATGAATCTCTTTTGGACAACAGTTACGAAGGAGCCATTGTCAAAGGCTATCTTCCGGAAAGTGAGGACTTAATCGACATTATCGAATTAATTAAACAAAATGTGGAAAAAATTCCTCAATATAACCTGGACAAGGGACTGGGAGAAGTGACCACAACAGAGGTGTATGAAGAAGATTGGGCCAATGCATGGAAAAAATACTATAAACCGAAAAAGATAGGAGAAAAAATTGTGGTGAAGCCTTCTTGGGAGTCCTATGAGGCAGCGGAGGGGGAAATTGTATTGGAATTGGACCCAGGAATGGCCTTTGGAACGGGTACCCATGAGACTACCATGATGTGTGTACAAAATCTAGAAAAATATGTTCGCCCGGAAAGTACCGTATTTGATATCGGATGCGGCAGTGGCATCTTATCCATTGCAGCAGCCAAATTGGGTGCCAAAAAGGTGATTGGCGTAGATTTGGATGAGGTGGCTGTTCAGGTTTCACGAAAAAACGTTTTGGACAATGGTGTGGAACATATTGTAGATATTAGAAAAGGCAATTTAATGGAAGTGATTGAAGGAAAAGCCGATGTAGTCGTGGCCAATATTATCGCAGATGTAATCATAGCTTTGGCATTGGAGATCAATCAATTTATAAAGTACGATGGAATTTTTATTGCTTCAGGAATTATTTTAGATAAAGTGGATGAAGTATCGACAGCCCTAAAAGAAAATGGACTAGATATTGTAGAGATTGCAAAGATGGGTGAATGGGCAGCCGTTGTTTCCAGTCTAAAGGGTGACATAAAGAATGAATAGATTTTTTGTAGATAAGCAGAATATTGTTGAAGACAGACATCAGATTTTTATCGACGATCAGGATGACATAAAGCATATTGAAAAAGTTCTCAGGCTGAAAAAGGGGGACTGCATTGAAATCTGCGACGGGCAGAATATGGAATATATTGCCCAGATTATAGTTTTAACCAAGAAGCGTATTGAATTGAAAATATTGGAGAAAGGAACAGCAAAAACGGAACCGCCGATCCAAGTGACACTTTTTCAGGGCATTCCCAAGGCCGGAAAGATGGATGTGATTATCCAAAAATGTACAGAATTAGGCATCAGGAATATTGTACCCATGATGACGGAACGTACCGTTGTGCAATTAAAGGATCAAAAAGCTGAAGAAAAGAAAGTTGAGCGGTGGCAAAAGATTGCTGACGAGGCGGCCAAACAGTGCAAAAGAGGAGTTATCCCACAAATAGGCCTGCCAAAAGCCTTTGAAGAGGCGGTGGGGGATGCACGGGAATTTGATTTATCGGTGATTCCCTATGAAAAAGAAGGGGCCTTTGGACTAAAACATGTGACAGAAACAAAACAAAGCCTCAAAAAAATCGCAATCTTTATTGGACCGGAAGGGGGATTTGAAGAGCAGGAGATTGTCCGAGCCAGTAAGGCAGGGATCATACCTGTTACTTTAGGGCCCAGGATTTTGAGAACGGAAACGGCAGGTTTTGTGGCACTGAGCATATTGATGTATGCGCTAGGCGATTTAGGAGGTATATAGGTGAAAACGGTGGCGTTTTATACCCTTGGATGCAAGGTGAACCAATACGAAACAGAGGCAATGGGCCAGTTGTTTCAGCGGGCAGGATATGAAATTGTGGATAGTGAACAAAAGGCAGATGTATATGTCATCAATACCTGCACGGTTACAAATTTAGGTGATAGGAAATCCAGGCAATTCATCCGAAGGGCAAAAAAAATAAATCCCGAGGCCATTGTGGCCGTGGTCGGGTGTTATGCCCAAACTTCACCTGATGAAGTGCTTTCTATTGAGGGCGTCAATATTATTTTAGGGACCAAGGATCGAAATAAAATTGTAGCCTATGTGGAAAAAATTCAAAAAGAAAACGAAAAGATCAATGCTGTGGAAGATATTATGCAGATTAAAGAATTTGAAGAAATGACCATTGGGGAAATCAAAGGAAAAACAAGGGCATTTCTCAAAATTCAAGAAGGCTGCAATCAATATTGCACTTATTGCATTATTCCTTATGCCAGAGGGCCTGTTCGAAGCAGAAAATTAGAAGATATTATCAAAGAAGTAAAAAGGCTGGCGGAGCATGGATTTAAAGAAGTGGTGCTGACCGGCATCCATGTGGCGTCTTACGGCAAGGATTTGGAAGGTACATCTTTGTTGGACGTAATTCGAGCAGTCCATGAAGTAGATGGAATTGAGAGGATCAGGCTAAGCTCCATAGAGCCTACCATTGCTACAGAAGAATTTGTTCGAGAAATATCAAAAATGGAAAAAGTGTGCCCCCATTTTCATCTTTCGCTCCAAAGCGGCTGTGATGCAACCTTGAAGAGAATGAACAGAAAGTATACTACTGGGGAATACAGGACAATTGTAGAACGTTTAAGGGAATATATGCCGGATCTGTCCATCACCACAGATATTATGGTTGGTTTTCCGGGGGAGACGGAGGAAGAATTCGAAGCAACGCTGAATTTTGTAAAGGAGATTCAATTCAGCCAAATCCACGTATTTAAATATTCTCCAAGGAAGGGTACACCGGCCGCAAAATATAAAAATCAAGTTCCTGCTGAAATAAAAAATATAAGAAGTGAAAAATTAATAGAACTTGCACGGGAAAGTGCAATAAAATATAATGAAAGGTTTATTGGAATAATCAAGAAGGTGCTTTTTGAAACAGCCAGCACGGAGATGGAAGGGTACTATGAGGGCTTGACGGATAATTATATTCGTGTATTCAGCAAGGCAAATCCAGAAGCAGAGGGGAAACTGATTCCTGTAAGGCTTGAAAAAATCTATGGAGAAGGAATTTTGGGAACTATCGTAGAGAAAATATAGGAAGATTTGAGGAAAAAGAAGGAGATTCTCAATTTCCGTTGAATAAATATCTGTAATTATTACATATATATGGTCTGCTGAAGGAGGTGAAATACGTGTCAGATTGCATTTTCTGCAAGATTGCTGCAAAAGAAATACCTGCGAAAATTGTTTATGAAGATGATTGCATTGTTGCATTTCATGACATCCAACCCGTAGCACCTACGCACGTTCTAGTTATTCCAAAGGAACATATTCCTTCCATGGAGCAAGCAACGGAACATCACAAGGAACTGATAGGACACATTCACCTCTCCATCAGAAATATCGCAGAACAGCTGGGAATTCATGAGGACGGCTATCGCATCGTAAATAATTGCGGTGAGCAGGGGGGACAAACGGTTTATCACCTTCATTTTCATTTGCTTGGAGGACGACAGATGCAGTGGCCTCCGGGCTAAAAAAAACTTGCGTAAAGTCTAAAATTCATGTATAATAACATAGTATTGTACACATTTTCTAAAGGGGTATATAGCATTGAGCTTTGCTATAGACACAGCACAACGTTGCGAGCGGAGGGAGGGAAATTATATGTCACAAGTTAAAGTCGGAGAAAACGAATCTCTAGAGAGTGCTCTTCGTAGATTTAAGCGTTCATGTGCTAGAGCTGGTGTATTATCTGAAGTGAAGAAAAGAGAGCATTACGAAAAGCCTAGTGTAAGACGTAAGAAAAAATCAGAGGCTGCAAGAAGAAAAAACGCCAAGAAATATTAATAAGAGGTGAAGCGCATGGCCCTCAAAGAGAGATTAATGGAAGATCTCAAAACAGCCATGAAAGAGAAAGACCAACTTCGTAAGTCCGTTATTACAATGGTAAGAGCTTCTATCAAGCAATATGAAGTTGACCATAGGGTAGAACTTGACGATGAAGGCATTCTTGAGATTATGATGAAACAGGTAAAACAGAAAAGGGATGCCATAGAAGAGTTTGCGAAGGGAAACAGACAGGACCTAGTGGATGAAGCGAAGGCTGAAATAGATGTTTTAATGGAATATCTGCCACGACAATTGACAGCAGAAGAGATTGCGCAAATTGTCAGTGAAGTGGTAAAAGAAGTTGGAGCGAGCAGTGCCAAAGACATGGGCAAAGTGATGTCTGCGTTAATGCCAAAGGTGAAGGGCAGAGCAGACGGAAAATTGGTAAATCAAATTGTAAAGCAGTTCTTGCAATAAAAAGACCTAGCGATAGGTCTTTTTTTAATGGAATGCAATAAATTTCCAATTAACCAACCCATCAAGGATATGATATAATAAATAATATAGCCAGAAAATTTTGACACATGAGGGGACACGATATGAAAAAAATTGCCTATATCTTGGTGCTGGTTTCTTTTTTTATCATGGGGTTCTCCTTTGCATCTAAAGTATTTTCAGAGGAAGAAGTGGAAATGAAGATAATTCGGGGAAGGAATGGGCATACTATGGTTAAGGTGCTTACCCCTTCTAATCTTCAAAGAATATATATAGAAATATACCACATGGAAAGCAGGCTGCTGGCAGGAGTCCATGCCGACGAGTATGCACTGGAAAAAGTAAAGGGCAGTGAAAAAAATGTATTTTTGATTCATTCCAAGTACTTCGAAAACAAAAAGAATATTACTTTTAAAATATTTCCGGGAACTTCCAGGGAAGAAATTTTTCGGTTAGGGGATCTGGAAGAAATTTACGAAGGAGATGGGCCGCAGGATACGATGGAAAGTGTGAATGGATTCAAGGTAATGAGCTTTAATATTCATCATGGAAAAGATAAATTTGGATTTTACACCTTAGATAAGATCGGAAAATTGATTATGGATCATCGGGTGGATATCGTAGGGTTGCAGGAAGTGGACAAATATGTAGTTCGTTCGAAATTTGAGGATCAGGTAAAAAAAATTGCCAGTGAAACATCTATGCATTATGCCTTTGGATCCAATGTGCAATGGATGGGTGCGGAATACGGGAATGCCATTCTAAGCAGGTTTCCCATTGAAAGCTATCAGAATGTAAGACTTCCGGGACTCCATGAAAAAAGAGGTCTTCTGATCAGCAAGATTCGGGTAGGAGATAAAAGCATTAATTTTCTGGTGACCCATTTGGGATTGACAAGGGAAGAAAAGAAAAGACAATTTGGCGTGCTGCACAAGTATGTAGAATATTTAGGGGAAAGCACCATACTGGTAGGGGACTTTAACAGCAGGGCAGATCATGAGGGAATACAAAATTTAAAATATTATCTGCTGGATGCGGCTTCTGGAAGTGAACATTACGGTCAACATACCTATGACGGTATCGTTATGAAAACCCGCATTGATTATATATTTGTCAGCCCGGATATGAAAATTACCGATTACCAAGTGATTGATACCAATATTTCAGACCATTTGCCGGTGATGGCTTTCGTAGAATTTTAAAATATATAGGCGGCTAGGCTCTAAAAATTGAATCTGTGCTTTGATAAAGAAAAGGTTTTGTACAGCGGTGGCCCGTTACCAGCTACCAGTACTGGTGACTGGCAACTGACAGCTGTTCAAGAAATATAACCTTTGAAATGAATTCAATCTCAAAGTTGTAAATTTATATCAAAGATCAACCTTTTGCTTTTTAAGGGTTGATTTTGCATTTTCAGACATATTTATGACTTTTTCAATCAAAATGTTTAAGATTCTCAGATCCGGTATATTATACTATTATCAGGGAGGTGAAAAAGGATGGAGAAAAAAATAAGGACGATTTTGTTTCCCCTTGTTCTGTTGGTCATGATATTGTCTGCAATACCCATCCATGGGGAAAAGGGAGGAAATGTATATGTTATTCCTATTCAGGGCGAAATTGGTCCTGCAGTGACACAATTTGTAATTAAGGGAATTGAAAAAGCAGAAGCAGATCCTGATTCCGTTGCCATCATATTTGAGATTGATACCTTAGGGGGAAGGGTGGATCAGGCTACGCGAATAAGGGATGCAATCATGAAAACGCCCTTGCGAACGATCTCCCTTATTAATAACAAGGCGGAATCTGCCGGCGTGCTCATCAGCATTGCTTCGGAAAATATTGTTATGGCCAAAGGGGCTACCATCGGATCGGCTGAAACAATCCCGTATAATGAAAAAAATATTTCCTACTGGAAAGGTGAGCTGCGGACAACGGCGGAACAGCGGGGAAGGGATTCACGCCTGGTGGAGGCCATGGCAGATAGACGAATTGAAATCTCAGATCCTTACGAGGCGGGAAAATATATTGTACAAAAAGGGGAGTTATTGAATTTAACGACGCAGGAAGCGGAAAGATTAGGTTTCATCGATTATGTATCCAATAACTATGAACAAATTTTAAAGTTTTTCAATATTTCCTATGGAACGATTATTCCTGTAAAACCGGACTTTAAAATGACAATTGCCCAATGGGTTACAAGCTCTGTTGTACTTCCGATGATTTTAAGCATTGGTTTTATCGGGTTGCTGGTGGAAATTTTTACCCCCGGCTTTGGACTTGGAGGAACCGTCAGTCTGATTGCCTTTTCCATTTTCTTTGGAGGAAGCATCTTGGCAGGAAATGCAGGCTTCGCTGTAGTTTTGATATTTCTTACGGGTATTGTACTTCTGGTAATTGAAGCAATCGTACCGGGATTCGGAGCGCCGGGAATCGGGGGGATTCTCTGTATTATCATCAGCATTGTTTTAGCATCCGAATCTGTAATATTAGGACTCTCTTCTTTAGCTATTGCCTTTGTCATGACGGTGATTGCAGCCGCGTTGTTGTTGAAGTATGCACCAAGGAATAAGTATTTCGACAGGATCATCTTGGGCGTAGAATTGAGAAAGGACGCGGGATTCAGCTCAACGTCATCAAAAGGAGAGTGGTTAGGCTTAGAAGGTGTGGCTGTTACTCCTTTAAGGCCCGCGGGGACAATTGAAGTAAGCGGTGAAAAAATTGATGTAGTTTCCGAGGGGGAGTTTATTGAGAAGGATGAAAGGGTAAAAATTATGAAAATAGAAGGAAGAAGAATTGTTGTTAAGAAAATTAATTAGGAGGGTTTGAACTATGCCAACCATTATCATCTTTGGTATTATGTCCATTGTCGTATTGATGTTATTAGGATTGCTGTTTAGTTTTATTCCGGTAGGTCTATGGATTACTGCATATTTCTCTGGAGTAAAAATCGGTATTTTTACCTTGATCGGAATGAGGTTCAGAAGGGTTGCACCTTCCAGAATTGTGAATCCTTTGATTAAGGCAACAAAGGCAGGATTAAATCTGGATATTAACAAGCTGGAGGCCCATTATCTGGCGGGGGGCAATGTAAACAGTGTGGTGGATGCTTTGATTGCAGCCCAACGGGCTGAGATTGCCCTTGAATTCGAAAGGGCTGCCGCCATCGATTTGGCAGGCAGAGAGGTTTTAAGTGCCGTACAGGTCAGTGTAAATCCCAAGGTGATTGAAACTCCAAGAGTTTCTGCTGTAGCCAAAGATGGTATCGAAGTGATCGTAAAGGCAAGGGTAACAGTAAGGGCTAATATTGAAAGATTGGTGGGCGGCGCCGGTGAGGAAACAATCATTGCCAGGGTAGGAGAAGGGATTGTGACCACAGTAGGTTCATCCCAGAGTCATAAGGAAGTTCTGGAAAATCCGGATAAAATATCGAGAACCGTTTTAGGTAAGGGTCTCGATGCAGGTACGGCCTTTGAAATTCTCTCTATTGATATTGCCGATGTAGATATTGGAAGAAATATTGGTGCCCAACTGCAAACGGATCAAGCAGAGGCAGACAAGAGAATTGCTCAAGCGAAAGCCGAGGAAAGGCGTGCAATGGCGGTGGCAAAAGAACAAGAAATGATTGCAGCTGTCCAAGAAATGCGTGCCAAGGTGGTTGAAGCGGAAGCTGAGATTCCAAAGGCAATGGCAGCGGCTTTAAGAGAAGGAAAAATTGGTGTGATGGACTATTATAACATGCAAAATATTGTGGCAGACACAGATATGCGCAAGGCTATTTCAAAGATGGGAAAAGAGGATGAGAAAAATCCGCCAATGAAGAAGTAGCCGATAAGATCGATGGTATCAGCCAAAAGGATGTGAGCATATGGATGTTATATTTGATTTGCTGCCATTTTTAATCTTTATTCTTGCAGTGATTTCGAAAACTAAGAAAAAAACAGAGTCTTCCCATGGACGCAGCAGGGATCCAGGACACCGTCCTCAGGGACGAAAAGTGCCTGTCTATCCTGCGATGAAAATAGATGATTTCAAACGGATCGGCGGAAGAATCGGCGAAACCTTAAAGAGAGAAATTTACACGACCTTAGAGGAGGTATTGGGGGACGACTGGCAAAACAGAGGTGAAGAGCTGAAAGAGGACAAAGGGAAAATCATTGAGCAGTACAATGAAAAGCCTGAGAAGTCTGTGATTGAGAACATCAGTACAACGGAAACAAAAGAAGAGAATAAGGGCAAGGACGTTATCAAGGAGACAGAAATAGGAAAGAATCAACTTTCCATCAACAAGGAAAGTGTTCTCCATGGAATTATTATGGCGGAAGTTTTAGGGAAACCTAAAGCTGTTAAAAGATAAAAAAGGAGGCTGTAAAAGAATTATCTTTACAGCCTCCTTTTATCTTCATCAAGGGAGCTCAAAGCCTGTAAAATATTGTACTATGGCTTCATAGGGGTGCATAAAATTTATATATATAAAAGGAGGGAACGCTTTATGGATAGAAAAACAAAGGAAATCAAAGAAAGCATATCTGAACTGTTAGAGCTTCCCAAGGACATTGTGCTAGATCTTCCAAGAATAACAATGATTGGAAATCTTCAGATATATATTGAAAATCATAAGGGGATCATAGAGTATTCAAAACTTAGGATAAGAATCAATACAAAAAATGGGATATTGCGCATTGTCGGCAAAGATCTTCAAATCAAAACCATTATTACAGAAGAGATCATTATTACCGGAATCATCAATCAAATTGAGTTTGTAGAATAAAGAGAGGTGATCCATGTGCTGATTGTAAAGCTGTGGAATTTCTTAAGGGGGTATGTAGTGATACGCATAGAGGGTTTGACCCTTGAGAAATTTATTAATTATGCCATTGCCAGGGGAATATATCTTTGGGATATTGTGAGAATTGATTATACGACCTTAGAGGCAAAAGTAGGGCTTTCCGGCTATAAGGAATTGAGGCATATCGTAAAAAGGGCAGGATGTAAGGTGAAAATCAATATGAAAATCGGATATCCTTTTTTTATGCATAAAATCAAGGCAAGAAAAATGTTGATGTTTGGGTTTATGATTGCCATTTCCTTGGTCATCCTGACAACTTCTTTTATATGGGATGTTGAAGTCAGAGGGACGGAAAGCATACCCGAGGAAAAAATCGTTA
Source organism: Thermotalea metallivorans (assembly GCF_001562415.1). Classification (GTDB taxonomy): domain Bacteria; phylum Bacillota; class Clostridia; order Peptostreptococcales; family Thermotaleaceae; genus Thermotalea; species Thermotalea metallivorans. Next base: position 21,517 of record NZ_LOEE01000030.1, read on the forward strand.
AAACTTTATATGAATTGGGGTTGAGTCCTGGAATATTTAAATATAAATTAGATTTGGCAAGTATTGAAAATCAAATCATGATTGAGATGGAAGAGTTGGCATGGATTGGTATTGAAATTAGAGGAACAAAGGCCATTGTAGAAATTGTTGAAAAAGTCCATCCGCCGCAAAAAATACCCATGGAAATTCCTTGTGATATTATTGCATCAAAAAATGGAGTCATTGAGAAAATAATCGCTAAAAATGGAGATGCTATGGTTCAAAAGGGTGACATTGTAAAGGCAGGGAAAATCCTTATATCGGGTACTGTGATCAGGGAAGGGTCAGATCCAAGATATGTCCATGCTTTGGGAGAAGTTTTTGCGAAAACCTATTATGAAAAAAATGATGAAATGTCTATAATAAAAGTAAATAAAATCAAGACAGGCAATCGGTTTATAAAAAGAACGGTCAAAATCGGCAGTACACAATTAATGCTGAGCTTTGGAGATATACCTTTCAGCAACTATATTGTGGAGAGCAGGAAGAAAAGCCTGTTCCAATGGAGGAATATTCAAATCCCTGTCGAAATTATAATAGATGAATACTATGAAGTCATTGTTCAAAGAGAAAGGATAGATCCAGAAACTGTGAAAAAAGCCTTGATGGAAAAATTAACGGTGGAGTTGGCAAAACAAATGCCTCCACATATCACCATTTTGAATCAGGATATAAAATATCAAGAAGAAAATAATATCATTAGGGCCAAATTGACTATCGAGGCTTTGGAACAGATTGGAATTCAAAAGAGAATCAATATATTTTAATGACTAGGGAGGAGCATTATTTGGAACAACAGACAATGGAACGAAGAATTCGTATGGAGGAATTTGACTATTCCAAAGAATTATTTGGAAACTTCGATGAAAATATGAAAATTATCGAGGCAACATATCATGTTCATATTGTTTCAAGACAGGGAGAAATTGTAATCATTGGAAGTCAGCATGAGACCCAAAAAGCGGAAAATTTGATTTATAAGCTGATTGATATTTTGAAGACAGGAGAGGCACTGGATCCGCAAAAGATTAACTATTCCATCCAATTGCTGGAAAGTGGACAGGAAGGACAGATCAAAGAACTGCTTGACAATGTGATTTGCATTACGGCAAAAGGAAAACAGATTAAACCCAAAACCTTGGGACAAAAAAAATATACAAAGGCGATAAAAGAGAATGATATTGTATTCGGTATTGGACCTGCCGGGACTGGAAAAACTTATCTGGCTATGGCCATGGCAGTCAATGCATTTAAAAATAAAGAAGTAAGTAGAATTATCTTAACCCGTCCGGCTGTAGAGGCTGGGGAAAGTTTAGGCTTTTTGCCCGGAGATTTGCAAGAAAAGGTGGACCCATATTTAAGACCTTTATATGATGCCCTGTACGATATTTTGGGAGGAGAAACCTTCTTGAAATATAAGGAAAGAGGCATGATCGAAGTTGCTCCATTGGCCTATATGAGAGGAAGGACATTGGATGATTCCTTTATTATATTGGATGAAGCGCAGAATACTACTCGAGAACAGATGAAAATGTTTCTTACAAGATTGGGTTTTGGTTCCAAGGCGATTGTTACGGGTGATATTACCCAGATTGATTTGCCGAAGGGAAAAGAGTCTGGACTAAAACAGGCAATAGAAATACTAAACGATGTGGAAGGTATAGAATTTGTGTTTTTAAATGAAAGTGATGTTGTTCGGCATGCCCTTGTCCAAAGAATTATCAAAGCATATGACAGGTATGAGAAAGCAAAGGAAGTAAGTCACGGAAAGGTGATTGTCAGGACCAAAAAGTAAGCAAAGGATAAAGAAAAATGCATCATTAGGGGGAAATAAAATTGGCCTTTCTAACGCATGTTCAGGAACGGTTGGGGAAAAACCGACTGGTTAGATTGATTGGAAAAAGCCTTGCAAGTAAGTTAGTATTGTTCAGCATTTTTTTCTGTGTCGTTTTTTTTGGCACCATTACTGCCTTTTCTCCTGAAAAATACGAATTGGAGGTGGGACAGAAGTCCCCGATTGATTTTAAAGCACCTAGGGATTTGGAGGATCGCATTGCCACGGAACGTTTGATCAAGAAGGCCATTGAATCGGTGGAACCTAGGGAAAAGATTGATCCCACCATTCAAATTGATATCAAGAAAAAAATAGAAAAATTTTTCAGCAATTTGTATGAAATCCGGGAAAACCAGGATCTTTCCCATGTAGAAAAAGAAAAACAACTGGTAGAGAATAACGACTTAAATTTAAGTGATAAAGAAATTGCATTGGTCCTCAATGCTTCCAATAAAGAGCTTAAAAATATGGAGAGCTATATCTATGAAATTGTCCTGCAAGTGATGTCTACAGGAATCAAAGCTGAAGAACTGGAAAAAGAGAGGGTCAATATCACAAATTATTTTATGGGATTAAAAGAATTTTCTGAGGACATGCGGCTTTTCGGTATTCATATTGTCAATTCTTCCATTCGGCCCAATCGTTTTCTTGATGTGGAGACCACGCAACAAAAGCGGGAAGAGGCTGCAAAGAGTGTTGAAAAGGTCATTGTCAGAAGAGGAAATCTCATTATCAGTGCCGGGGAAACAGTAACCGAAGACAAGCTTCAGCTTCTGAAGGATGCGGGATTGGTGAAAGAAAACGGCAAAAAGGATTTTTCCCTATATTTTGGTGTAGGTCTATTTGTCATTGTCGTTGAAACATTATTGGCAGCATATATTTATGTTTTCAATAGGGAGCTGCTTCAATCCATATCAAAGATGTATTTGATTTTGCTGATATTTTTGTCCGTATATCTTATTTCTAAAACCTTATACGGTATTTCCTCCTATTTGGTGCCCGTAGCTGCTGCTGCAATGCTGCTGAGTATTTTAATTGATGCCCGATTGGCCATTGTCGTAAATGTAGCGATGGCTATCTTGATTACTGTGATGACAGGAAATAATATTGATTTTATGATCAGTTCCTTGGTGGGGGGGACGGTAGGAGCATTTTGTGCAACCCGCAGTCATCAGCGGGCAAATATATTTTTTTCGGGCCTGGCAGTCAGTTTAAGCAACAGCATTATCATTTTAGGGATGGGATTTATTGACAACGTGGAATTATCAAAGATTGCTATGGAAAGTTTTACGGGGATCCTCAATGGAGTCCTTTGTGCCATACTGACCATAGGTTCTTTGCCTTTATGGGAGACAACCTTTAGTATTTTGACTCCTTTCAAGCTTTTAGAATTATCCAATCCCAATCATCCTATACTGAAAAAGCTGCTGTTGGAAGCACCGGGTACTTATCATCATAGCGTAATTGTGGGAAACCTCAGTGAAGCGGCTGCCGATGCCATTGGGGCCAATGGATTGTTTGCCAGGGTGAGTGCCTACTATCATGATATCGGTAAGCTGAAGAGACCTTATTTTTTCAAGGAAAACCAGCTTACCCATGAAAACCCCCACGAAAAACTGACAGCAAGCTTAAGCACATTGATTATCACCAGTCATGTGAAGGATGGAATTGAAATTGCACGGGCCCATAAGATACCAAAGGAAATTGTGGATATTATTGAGCAGCATCATGGTACTACCTTGGTGAAATACTTCTATCATAAGGCTTTAAATAATGATGAAAATAATCCTATTGAAGAGGCCAACTACCGGTATGATGGTATCAAACCCCAATCCAAGGAAGCCGCCATTGTGATGTTGGCCGATTCCGTTGAAGCAGCTGTAAGAAGCATGCCAGAACACAGCAGTGATAAAATCAGCAAACTGATCGATAAAATTATAGAAGATAAATTGAAAGACGGGCAATTGGATGAATGTGATTTGACTTTAAAAGATTTGGAGAAAATTTCCCATGCTTTTCGAAGGGTGCTGGCGGGGATTTTTCATGAGAGAATTGAATATCCCGATTTAAATACAAAAACAGCGGAGGCGACACGATAGATGGAATTAATGATCGATAACAGACAGGAAATCATCCCATGGGACAAAAAAATGGAAACATTGATTGCACAGGCTGTGGAAATGTGCTTAGAAAAAGAAGGAATAACAAAGGATGTGGAGATTAGCATTTCCTTAGTGGATAATCAAGAAATCCGGGATTTGAATAGGGAATATAGGAATATAGACAAACCTACCGATGTTCTCTCCTTTCCTCAATATGATACATTAAAAAATCTCAAACCGCCTCTTTGTTTGGGAGATATAGTGATATCCCTTGAAAAAGCGCTGGAGCAATCGAAGGATTATGGACATTCCTTGGAAAGGGAAATCGCTTTTTTAACGGTGCATAGCATGTTTCATTTAATAGGATATGATCATGACACAGAAGAAAATACCCTGAGGATGCGGCAAAAGGAAGAAGAAGTTCTTCAAGCTTTGGGTATACTAAGAGAATAAGCGAGGTATTCTATGGGAAACAGAAAGTTAGTCGACAGTTTTAATGATGCCATTGATGGAATCATTTATACCTTAAAAACCCAAAGGAATATGCGCATACATTTCGCTACGGCCATCGGCGTATTGCTATTGAGTTTGTTTTTTAAGCTGTCAAAACTGGAGGTGCTGATTTTATTCTTTACCATTTCTTTGGTCATTATCGCAGAAATGATCAATACTTCCATCGAAGCTGCCATTGACCTTATTACCGATCGGTATCACGAATTGGCCAAAATTGCCAAAAACGTGGCGGCAGGAGCTGTATTCATTGCTTCGTTGAATGCAATCCTGGTAGCATATATCATTTTTTTTGATAAGCTGAATCTGGTAACGGAAATTGTATTGCATCGGGTAAGGCAAATGCCCGTGCATCTAACTTTTATTAGCTTGCTTATTGTCATTTTGATTGTGATTTCCATCAAGGCATTTCATGGTAAAGGAAGGCCCTTTCGTGGCGGGATGCCTAGTGGCCATGCAGCCATTGCTTTTTCTTTGGCAACGGCCATCGCTTTTATATCGGAGAATACGCTGATCATTACCTTAAGCTTATTCTTGGCTGTCTTAGTGGCGCAAAGCAGAATAGAATCCCAGATTCACAGTTTGTTTCAGGTGATTGCAGGGGCTGCATTGGGGGTATGTATTACATTGCTAATTTTTCAAACAATATATTAAGGGGAGTAAATGTTTTACTTCCCTTTTATCAACAATGCAAAACTAGTATTAGGAGGAAGCCTATTGTTTGCGTATGATGAGTTTATGAAGTCAGTCATCCTGCTTGTTCTGCTCACCTTGTCGGCCCTTTTTTCCGGTGCGGAAACGGCTATTACATCTATGAATATCATTAAGATTCGGCAATTGGAGAATAAAGGGGTAAAACAGGCTGCTGTATTAGAAAGATTGTTTCATGATTCCCATAGGATATTGGCAACGATTCTTGTGGGAAATAACATGGTAAACATTGCTGCTACCGCCATTGCAACGGAACTGATCTATAAATTTTTTCAGGGGAAGAATGTGACGGCCATTGTTACCTTTGTGATGACCCTAGCCATTTTGATTTTCGGTGAAATTACGCCGAAAACTTATGCCGCCAATCATCCGGAAAAAGTGGCAGTTCGTCTGGGAAGACCTGTTGAACTTTTATCTTATATTTTATACCCCATACTCAAGGTGCTCAATGCCGTTACAAGTTTTATCATTCGGCTGCTGGGAGGGAGCGTAGCGAGAGATAAAGTCCTCGTATCGGAAGAAGAAATCATGACCCTGGTTGACGTGGGAGAAGAGGCAGGGATTATTGAAAGTCAAGAAAGGAAAATGATCAATAGTATTTTTGAGATAGGAGATATTGAAGCATCGGAAGTCATGGTGCCTAGGATTGACATGATTTATCTGGAGGAGGATGCAAGTCTGGAAGAAGCATTGAATGTAGCTATTGAGCATGGGTATTCCAGGATTCCGGTGATTAAAGATACTATTGACAATGTAACGGGCATTCTGTATGCCAAGGATCTTTTGGCTTATTCCAGAAAGGCCGAGGGTCAAAATCAGGAAACGGGCATTAAAAAATTTATCCGTCCCGCATATTATGTGCCGGAGAGCAAAAAAGTCAATGAATTGTTGAAGGAAATGCAGAAAGAAAAGGTGCATATTGCCATTGTACTGGATGAATACGGGGGTACCTTGGGGCTGGTAACTATAGAGGATATTCTTGAAGAAATCGTGGGAGATATTTTGGATGAATATGATGCAGAAATTGATTTGATCGAACATTTAGGAGAAAATTCTTTAATCGTTAATGCAAAGGCATCGATCGAAGAAATCAACGAAGTATTGCACATTGAACTGCCGGAAGATGAATATGATTCCATAGGAGGATTTGTTTTCAACGCCTTGGGCAGGATACCGGTAAAGGATGATGCCATTGAATTTGACGATATTACGATTAAAGTCTTGAGTGTGCACAATCGAAGAATCAAACAACTGGAAATTATAAAAAAACCACGGGAATAGGCAGTGGGAAAGGAAGGGACGAGGGGGACCATGAAAGGGAATAGTTTTTTTTGCTTATTACTGGTGATTGTCGTTGCTTTTGCTTTATTTTCAGGATGTGCAAGGCCTGAACCGGCAGTTTCCGAAGGGGAAGTGATAGGATCAATAGAAGAAAAGAAAGAAGACTTGGAAATCGTACAAGATGAAGAAAGTACAGAGATAGAAAAAGAGGGCGTACCGTCACCCTTGAGCGGTATTTATACCAGGGAGGAAAATATTCAAAGAAGGCCCATTGCTGTGATGCTGGACAATCAGAGCAAGGCAAGGCCTCAAGCAGGCTTGGATCAAGCGGAGATTGTCTACGAAATGCTGGCGGAAGGGTGGATTACCCGATATATGGCAATTTTTTTGATCCATGAGCCGGAAACCATTGGACCTGTAAGAAGCGCTAGACCTTATTTTATTGACAAAGCCTTGGAATATGACGCCTTGTATGTACATGTGGGCGGAAGTCCCCAGGCCTTTGCAGATATAAAAAAATTAAAAGTGGCAGACATCGATGCCATGTCCAGGGGCGGCAACACTTTCTGGAGAAAGCCCCATAAAAAAGCACCCCACAATATGTATACCAGTGCCAGGGCATTGAGGGAGGCTGCTCAAAATAGCAATTACAAAAAAACAGGCGAGTTTGAACCTCTCCTTTTCCATAGGGAAGATAAAAGTATAGGAGGAAGTCCAGCATCCTATGTGGAGATTCCCTATTACAGAGATTATCATCCGAGCTTTCAATATAATGCTCAAGTGAAAAAATATTACCGGTTTATCAACGGTCAGCCCCATTTGGATGAGGTATCCAACGCCCATCTTTATGCAAAGAATATTATAATTCAGAAGTGCAGCACAAAAATCATAGATAGCGAAGGGAGACTGGAGATCGAAGTAACCGGTAAAGGAAGAGGATATTATTTAGCTAACGGAGAAATGGTGGAAATTACTTGGGAAAAAAAATCGCGAAGGGCGGGAACAAAATATTATGATGCCAATGGCGATGAAATCCGTCTAAACCCCGGAATTACTTGGATAGAAGTGATTCCAGACGATGTAGAGATTGTCTTTGAATAAAATGGGGAGGTGTCTTATTTGAACGAAAAAGAATTATTGCAAAAAGCTGAAGCAGCAAAAGAAATGGCATATGTGCCCTATTCACGATTTCCTGTAGGTGCTGCCCTATTGACAAAGAGCGGACGGGTCTTTACCGGCTGCAATATTGAATGTGCTTCTTACGGCGGCACCAACTGTGCTGAAAGAACTGCCCTATTCAAGGCCATTTCAGAAGGGGAGAGGGAAATCGAAGCCATTGCTGTGGTGAGCGACAATGAGAACTATACTTTTCCTTGCGGGATTTGCAGACAAGTGATTTTGGAATTTGGCAAGGATATCAAGATTATTTTGGGAAATAAAAATGGAGAAATAAAAGTTTTCACAATAGAGGAGCTGCTGCCCAACTGCTTTTCTGGGGCAGACCTAGAAAAGAAATAAGTAGAAAGAGGGTTTACCAATGAAATTCAAATCAGGATTTGTTACGATTATCGGAAGACCAAATGTGGGAAAGTCAACCTTGATGAATCAAGTTATCGGTGAAAAAATTGCCATTATGTCAGATAAACCTCAGACCACAAGGAATAAGATCCAATCGATTTACACCAAAGATCATTTTCAAATTATTTTTCTAGATACGCCGGGCCTTCATAAACCGAAAAACAAATTAGGAGAGTTCATGGTAAAATCTGCCCAGCAAACGCTGAATGAGGTGGATGTCATCCTGTTTGTGATTGATGATACAGCCAATATGGGACCGGGGGATACCTATATTCTCGAAATGCTGAAGACTGTAAAAACACCTGTCATCCTTGTCATTAACAAGATTGATAAGATTTCCCCTGATGATTTTGAAAGATTGTATCATATTTTTGCTGATCAGGGCATATTTAAAGAGATTATTGGAATATCGGCCCTACAGGATAAAAATATCAATAAATTAATCGAAAAAATTGTAGATTTATTGCCGGAAGGACCACAATATTTCCCCGCGGATATGATTACAGACCAACCGGAACGGGTCATTGTAGGCGAGATTATACGGGAAAAACTGCTGCATTATCTGCATGAGGAGGTACCTCATGGGGTTGCGGTAGAAGTAACTGTGATGCGAAAAAGGGAAGAACAGGATATTGTAGATATCAATGCTACAATTTATTGTGAAAAAAAATCCCATAAGGGAATCATTATCGGCAAGAACGGAAGAAAATTGAAGGGAATTGGGAAAAGTGCCAGGGAAGATATTGAAAGACTGCTGGGTTCCAAGGTCTTTTTGGAACTGTGGGTGAAGGTAAAAGAGGATTGGAGGGACAATGAGAGCACATTATCCTACTTAGGATATAAATGATGGATGAGGTATGAATTACAAAATTTACATCGTATATTGTCATCCTATTGGTGAAAAAAATATGGTATAAAACATTGTCAGAGGAAGGGGATCATAGGGTGATGGAAAATATACTTTGGAATTTGTTTATGAATACCGGGAATATTCATTTTTACTTACAATATAAAAGGATACAGAGGAACCGAGGGGATCAGAAATGTACCCAGGAAGAATATGAGAGGAAAGAAGCGATTTTGAGGTGATGAAATGCTTTTCAAGACCGACGGAGTGGTCTTAAAACAAACCAAATTTGGAGAAGGGGATGTAATTCTTACTCTATTTGCAAAAAAACTAGGAAAAATCCAAGCTGTCGCTAAAGGAGCCAAAAAATCAAGGGGAAAGTATACAGGCAGTACGCAACCTTTTGCCTATGGAGAGTTTGTTCTTTTTAAAGGGAGGGACTTATATCAGGTTTCCCAGGCAGATTTAAAGGAATCCTTCTATCGGCTGCGGGAGGACATAACAAAACTGGCCTATGGTGCCTATATTCTCGAATTAACGGAAAGCATTATTACAGAAGGCCAGACGAATAACCGGCTCTTTCATGCCCTATTGCATTGTTTAGAAGTATTGACAACTTTGGAGAGAGATTATGAGACTGTGGTGAAGGCCTACGAATTGAAGCTGCTTTACTACTCGGGATATAAACCCGAGTTGGATCGATGTGTCCATTGCGGCAGCAGAAAAGGGAAAGAATTCAAATTTAGCTCCAGGGAGGGGGGCATCCTATGTAGAATTTGCTTTGGACAGGACCTGTTCGCCATGAAGATTTCTCAGACAACGATCAATGTGATGAAGTATCTGATGCATAGTGATCTAAAGCAAATTGCTCGTTTAAAAATAAAAGCCGATGTAATGGAAGAATTAAATAAAATTTTAAAGCATTATATCTCTACCCATTTAGAAAAAAATAAATTCAAAAGCATTGAATTTTTAAATGTTATTAGAGAAACTCATAATATTTAGAAAGGTGGTTTTACAATGGAAATTAGCTTGGAAAAAATTGATCTGGTGAGAGAGAGGACAGGAGTAACCTATAAGGAGGCCAAGGAAGCCTTAGAGGCTGTAGGCGGAAATGTAGTGGATGCCATTATACATATTGAAGAAAAGCAAAATGTGAAATGGGCCGACAACCTTTCGGGAATGGGGAATGAAATCCTTGAAAAATTGAAGGAAATTGTGAAAAAAGGCAACGTAACGAAAATTCTGTTAAAAAGAGACGGAGAAACTATTATGAATATTCCCGTTACTGCCGGTGCCATCGGTGCTATTCTTTCTCCCCCCGTTGCTATGGCAGGTGTTCTGACGGCCTTGGTTACGAAATGTCGGATTGAAATCGTGAAGACCAATGGAGAGATTGTGGATATCAATGAGATGGCAGAAGATACATTGAATACGGTGAAAAGCAAGGTAGATGGCTTGAAGCAGAAAATAAATCCCGAGAAAAGCGAGGAAAATACAACGGATAAAGAAGAATAATTTTCTTTGTGATTTGATCTTTACAGGCTTCCATAGATATGGTAAAATTTTTTAAAAATAAATATGGCTCGCAATGATGGAGAAGAGTAGTCAAAGTCAATTATGACAGAGAGTCGGTGGGGCTGGAAATCCGATATAATTGCTTGATGAAGGGAGCTCTTGAGCGAATACAGCAAAAGTGGATACCGATGTATCAACTAGGGTGGAACCGCGGAAGCAAAGTCTTTCGTCCCTTGATGTGGGATGGAAGACTTTCATTTTTTTATGAAAATATAGAGGAGGTATGAGGATGGCTACAGAAAAAACCATGGACAAAATTGTTGCACTGGCCAAATCAAGAGGATTTGTATTCCCGGGATCGGAAATATACGGAGGACTGGCCAATACATGGGATTATGGCCCTTTGGGAGTAGAACTGAAGAATAATGTAAAGAGAGCTTGGTGGAAGAAATTCATACAAGAATCACCCTACAATGTGGGATTGGATTCTGCCATACTGATGAATCCCCAAACTTGGGTGGCCTCAGGTCACGTGGGAGGATTCAATGATCCCCTGTTGGATTGCAAACAGTGTAAATCAAGATTTCGGGCAGACAAGCTTATTGAAGACTATTTCAAGGAAAAAGGAGAAAATACCTTTTCTGTAGATGGCTGGCCCCATGAAAAAATGGAGACATTTATTCGGGAAAAGCAGATTAAATGTCCTGAATGCGGGGCCTTAGATTATACGAATATTCGGCAATTTAATTTGATGTTTAAAACTTATCAAGGGGTAACGGAGGATTCCAAGGCAGAAATTTATTTAAGACCTGAAACTGCCCAAGGAATTTTTGTGAATTTTAAAAATGTGCTAAGAACCACAAGAAAAAAAATTCCCTTTGGTATCGGACAAATTGGAAAGTCTTTCCGCAATGAAATTACACCGGGCAACTTTACTTTCAGAACCCGTGAATTTGAACAGATGGAACTGGAATTCTTCTGCAAGCCGGGAGAAGATTTAGAATGGTTCAATTATTGGAAGGATTTTTGCAAAAATTGGCTTCTCAGCTTGAATATGAATCCTGACAATATACGGCTGAGAGATCATGAAAAGGAAGAACTGTCCCATTACAGCAATGCCACCACAGACATTGAATACAAGTTTCCCTTTGGATGGGGAGAGTTATGGGGCATTGCAGACAGGACTGACTTTGATTTAAGGCAGCACAGTGAATATTCTGGCACTGACTTTACTTACCAGGATCCCGTAACCAATGAAAAGTATATCCCTTACTGCATTGAACCGTCTTTAGGAGCGGACAGGGTAACCCTAGCATTTTTGATTGATGCTTATGGAGAGGAAACCTTGGAAGACGGCAGCGAACGGGTTGTATTAAAATTACACCCGGCTTTGGCGCCATATAAAGCCGCTGTGTTCCCACTGACCAAAAAACTTAGTGAAGGTGCTACAGAATTGTTCCATAGACTTTCTAAAAAATTCATGGTGGATTATGATGAAGCAGGTAGTATCGGAAAAAGATACAGGCGGCACGATGAAATCGGGACACCCTTTTGCATTACTTACGATTTTGAAACCCTTGAGGATCATGCGGTGACAGTTCGGGATCGAGACAAAATGACGCAGGAAAGAGTAAAAATTGAGGATTTAGAGAAATATATTGAAGAAAGAATTGCCTTCTGATGTTAAAAGCCAATGGTCAATGGAGGTAAAAATTGCAGACAATAGAAATCACAGAAGACGCTGTCATTTCTATTGTCTATTTTTCTATTCGAGCATGGTGAACAAAAATCTTCAAAAAATCTATTGAAATCTATAGTAAAGTGTGTAAACATTTGTTAAAATAGGGTATATAATATAGCATAAAAACAAATAGTATATCACATTTTGCGGATTCTTATTTATAGGGGTGATTCTTATAGAACTTTCAGAAAGGCAACAGAGAATTATTGAGATTGTAAAGGAAAATGAACCGATTACCAGTGAACAGATTGCACAACTGTTAAAAGTAACAAGGGCTACCTTACGACCGGATTTAGCCATATTGACTATGTCGGGCATTTTGGATGCAAGGCCGAAGGTGGGATATCTTTATTCTGGCAACAACGCGGTGAGCATTATTTCTGAACACATTAAAAGAACAAAAGTAAGCGATATAAAATCTATGCCTGTGGTTGTGGATGAGCAGACGACTTTGTATGAAGCGCTGGTTGCACTGTTTTTAGAGGATGTGGGGTCCATCTACGTCCTTTCCCACGGATTTTTGGCAGGGGTTGTTTCCAGAAAGGATTTTTTGAAGAGTATTATGGGGGGGACAGATATTCATAAAGTACCCGTAGGATTGATCATGACCAGAATGCCTAACATTATTATGACATATCCCCATGAAACGGCCTTGGAGGCAGCTATTAAGATTATAGAGCATGAGGTAGACAGTCTCCCGGTCGTAGAAAAACAAGAAGGAAAAGGGAAAGAATATTATAAAGTTGTTGGAAAAGTATCCAAAACCAATATTACACGACTCTTTGTAGAGCTGGGAAGACAAAAATAGACGGGAGGTTCAGGAGAAATGAGCAAAAGACTGGTAGTGTATGTGATTTCGGATTCTATTGGGGAGACGGCTGAACAGGTAATCAAAGCTGCCATTAGTCAATTTGATTGCTCCAATTGTGAAATCAGAAGATTTCCTTACATATCGGAAGAAGAACAAATCAAGGAGATTTTTCAAGAAGCCATTCATGAGAAAAACTGTATGATTATTTTTACGATGGTCATCCCATCATTACGAAAAATGTTGACGGAAACTGCCAAAAAGCATCAAATTCATGTAGTGGATATTATGTCTCCTATTCTGGAATCTTTACAGGATATTTTAAAAGAAGAACCAAAAAATGAGCCTGGGCTGATCAGAAAACTGGACGAGAAATATTTTAAGAAAGTAGAAGCAATTGAATTTGCTGTAAAATATGATGATGGAAAGGATCCTAGGGGGTTAAAAAAGGCGGACATTGTCTTAATAGGCGTTTCCAGAACTTCCAAGACTCCTTTGAGTATGTATCTTGCCCACAAGAACATCAAAGTAGCCAATGTGCCCCTTGTGCCGGAGGTGCCTGTACCGGAGGAACTATTTGAGATTTCACCGAAAAAGATTATTGGCTTGACGACAAATCCCATCAAATTAAACGAGATACGTCAAGAGCGATTAAAGGCATTGGGGTTAAGGAACGAGGCAAATTATGCCAGTATGGAAAGAATCCTTGAGGAACTTGATTATGCTGAAGGACTTATGAAAAAAATAGGATGTCCGATTATCGATGTATCCACGAAAGCTGTAGAGGAAAGTGCCAATATTATTCTTGAGATTATGAAGCAAAATGGGAATTGGAAATTATAAGATAAATCTATGAAGGGAGATGAATTGATGAAAACCAAGTTTGTGTATGCCTTTGAAGAGGGAAATAAGGAAATGAAATCATTGCTTGGGGGAAAAGGTGCAAATCTGGCAGAAATGACAAAAATTGGATTACCTGTTCCGCCGGGTTTTACAGTTACAACGGAGGCCTGTAACCGATACTACAAGAATAATAAAAAAATTGATGATGAAATGGTTCAGGAAATATTTGAGCATTTGGAGAATCTGGAAAGAAAAATCGGGAAAAAATTTGGATCCACAGAAAATCCTTTATTGGTATCTGTACGGTCCGGGGCTGTTTTCTCCATGCCGGGCATGATGGATACGATTTTAAACCTGGGATTGAATGATGAAACAGTGATGGCCTTGGCTTCGGCTACGGGCAACGAGCGATTTGCCTATGACAGCTACCGAAGATTTATACAGATGTTTGGGGATGTTGTTTTAAATATACCGAAGTATAAATTTGAGCACATTATGGATGCAGAAAAAGAAGCCCACGGAATAGAATTAGATACAGATTTGACGGTGCAAAACTTCAAAAATATTATAGGAAGATATAAAGAACTGATAAAGAAAGAATGGCGCAAAGAATTTCCGCAGGATCCAAAGGAACAATTACTCATGGCTGTGGAGGCTGTTTTTGACTCATGGAACAATCCCCGGGCCATTGTTTATCGTGAATTGCACGATATTCCCAATCATTTGGGAACGGCAGTCAATATTCAATCCATGGTTTTTGGAAATATGGGCAATACTTCAGGAACAGGCGTTGCATTTACAAGAAACCCGGCTACGGGAGAAAAAAAATTATTTGGAGAGTTTTTAATGAATGCCCAAGGAGAAGATGTGGTGGCAGGCATCAGAACCCCTCAGTCTATCAGCCATTTAAAAAATGTGATGCCTGAAGTCTATGATCAGTTTGTTGCTGTAGCGAATCTGTTGGAAAATCATTATAAGGACATGCAAGATATAGAATTCACCATTGAGAATGGAAAATTATATCTGCTGCAAACAAGAAATGCGAAAAGAACGGCAGTTGCAGCAATACATGTGGCAGTGGAAATGGTGGAAGAGGGAATTATTGATCGAGAAACTGCTCTGTTGCGGATAGATCCTATGCAGCTCGATCAGCTTTTGCATCCTACTTTTGAAGAAAAAGCCTTAGGGGAAGCGGAAAAGATCGCCCAAGGATTGCCCGCATCACCGGGTGCAGCTACAGGCAGAATTTATTTCAATGCCCATGATGTGGTAAAAGCTGTTCATGAGGGGGAAAAGGCCATTCTGGTCAGACTGGAAACTTCCCCGGAGGATATAGAAGGAATGGTAGCTGCAGAAGGAATTCTAACGGCTAGAGGAGGCATGACTTCCCATGCGGCCGTAGTGGCAAGGGGAATGGGAAAATGTTGTGTGGCCGGATGCGGCGAGATAAAGGTGGATGAGGTCAATAAAGTTTTTCGGGTAAATGATAGAATATTGAAAGAAGGAGATTTTATTTCTTTAGACGGAAATACAGGAAATGTGTATCAAGGAAGCATCCCTACCCGTGAACCTGAGCTGACGGGAAATTTCGGAAAACTAATGGAGTGGGCCGATGAAATAAGGGTCTTAAAGGTGAGAACCAATGCCGATACGCCGAGGGATGCTGCCACAGCCGTGAAATTTGGAGCAGAAGGGATCGGATTATGCAGAACGGAGCACATGTTCTTTGAAGAAAACAGAATTCCTGTGGTCCGACAGATGATTGTAGCCAAGACCATGGAAGAACGAATGGCGGCTTTGGAGAAGCTACTACCATTCCAGAAGGAAGATTTTGTGGGAATTTTTGAAGCTATGGGAGAAAGACCTGTAACCATAAGATTGTTAGATCCCCCTCTACATGAATTCCTGCCCCATACTGATGAAGATATCCATATGCTGTCCTCTCAAATCGGTATCGACGAAAAAGTATTAAAGGAAACGGTGGAAGATTTAAAGGAATTTAATCCGATGCTGGGGCACAGGGGATGCAGACTGGCCATTACCTATCCGGAAATATATGAGATGCAGGTCAAAGCCATTCTTATGGCTGCAATCCAAGTGAAAAATGAGAAAAATATTCATGTGAAGCCGGAGATTATGGTGCCTCTGATCGGCCATGAAAAAGAGCTGGCCATTATCAAGGATTTAATTATAAAAACGGCTGAAAAAATCTTAGCGGACCAGAATGTTCAAATCGAGTATATGATTGGCACGATGATTGAAGTGCCAAGGGCAGCATTGACAGCTGATGAAATAGCAAAACATGCAGAATTCTTCTCCTTCGGAACCAATGATTTAACGCAAATGACCTATGCTTTTTCTAGGGATGATTCAGGTAAGTTTATCGGAGAATATAGAAAAAAAGAAATTTTTGAAAAAGATCCATTCCAAAAACTAGATCAAATTGGTGTAGGAAAGTTGATGAAGATAGCCATTGATCTTGGAAAGGAGGCAAGGCCAGAGTTAAAGCTGGGCATCTGCGGGGAACACGGAGGAGATCCGGAGTCCATTGAATTCTGTCATAGAATTGGTTTGCATTATGTTTCATGCTCCCCTTATCGCGTACCGATTGCAAGATTGGCAGCGGCCAGGGCGGCGGTTTTGAAGAAATAGATGTTGAAGGCACGGCTGTGACCGTGCCTTGAGTTTGTAGACATCCCCTTGAGATTTGGCTTCCTGTTCAGACCTGCTCCGTTTTTCTGAATAAAAAATTAAGGAAAAAAGCGGCTGACTGATTCGAGACGAAGTCTAAATCTCAAGGGTTCATTAACATGATGTTGCTTCACCTATAGATAATGGTTTTCGAATTCCTGGATAAATTGTTCCTTGCGGGCAGAACAATTTTTTAATTTAAGAAATCTTTCTATAAAATAGGTTTCATCCCCTTCATTTCCCATAAATCTCCTTGCTTCCTTATATAGCTTTTCAGGAAATATCAGAAAGGCCAGCAATGCTTTTTTTTCATCCAGGGTAAGGGGATTTATTTCTTCATAAGTGTCAATGACATATCTTGCCACGTGAAAATTCCAATTGGTATTGCTTCTGTACATAATCCTCCGGAGTAAGGAGGACAAATCATGGAGGGGAATATCCAGCTTTGCACGGTCAAAATCAATCATATAAACCTTATCATTGTCTATATATAGATTTTTATTTACATAGTCCAAATGACAATATCGATTTTCTACAACAGCCTTTTTCAGGATACGGTCAAAATCAATTGCAGATAAGAGACTCAAAGATTTGATGATTGCAGGAAATTCTAATTGAAGGACTGGGAAAAGGGGTTCATGTACCAAACTGAATCGATAATCGCTATAAATGGAATCTCTGAATTTTAACAGTTTTCCTGCTTTGTTGTGGAAGTCATGGTACCAATTGCAATAGTTATAGCGGTTTTTTGCCTTGGGCAAATAGTTAAAGCCTGATCCATGCTGATGAAATCGGGCCAGATTTTGGGCGATCAGTTGTAAATGAGGCATATGATCATAATTGCATTTTATGCCCTTTATCCAAGTCATCAGGAAAAATAGCACGTGATTATGGCATACAAAGAGTGTTTGCTTCTTGGTTCGGATGATTTCAGGAACGTTCATGTGTTTATTCTTTAAATACTCCATCAAATATAATACAAATTCCAAGTCATGGACTGAATAATAAACTTTTTTTAAGCAATAATCAAAATGGGGTGTTGTTACCTTATAGATAGCCCTTTCTTTATCGGATTTTTTAATTTTTATAATCTCGATATGATTGATTTCGAGATCATAATGACTTAAAATATGTTCCTTTATAAAATTTAGGTCTGTCAAATCAATATTTGAAGCAACGGACATGGGATCACCTTCCTATGCAACTTGGAATTTGTCTTGCGGATAAAGGAATAGACATGTGCCAGAATTCGTATTTTATGGAATAAAAAGTAATCGAAAAAATGTTCGAATTTATGAAGGAATAACATTGATGCTGTGGTATATATATATTACATTATGAAATATTTATTAATAAAAAGTGAGGTAAAGCAATGGGATTTAGAGAAATCACAGAAAGGTTTGAACAGGAAAGACTTTCGAAATATGCATCTAAATCTGCCAATACCAAAGGAAGAAAAATTGAAGAAGAAAAATGTTCCATAAGGACAGAATATCAGAGAGATAGGGACAGAATTCTCCATGCAAAGGCCTTCAGAAGATTAAAACATAAGACCCAAGTATTTCTTTCACCGGAGGGGGATCATTATAGGACAAGGCTGACCCATACCTTGGAGGTTGCTCAAATTTCCCGTACGATTGCCAGAGCACTGCAGTTGAATGAGGATTTGACGGAGGCCATTGCCCTTGGCCATGACTTAGGCCATACTCCCTTCGGGCATAGTGGTGAAAAAGTCTTAAATCATATCCATCCTGGTGGTTTTCGACATAATGAACAGAGCCTCAGGGTCGTGGACCACTTGGAAAAAGGGAAACTTGGGTTTGGGTTAAATTTAACCTTTGAGGTGAGGGATGGCATATTAAACCATACGGGAGAGGAAGAACCCATCACTTTAGAGGGACAGATTGTAAAATTGAGCGATAGGATTGCTTATATCAACCATGATATTGATGATGCCCTTCGTGCCAATGTACTTACCCCATCGGATCTGCCGAAGGACTGTATTGAAAAATTGGGTGCAAGTCATAGCGAACGTATTAATAATATGATTATCGATGTAATTTATTTTAGCTATGACAAACCGAGAATTGGAATGAGCGATGAAAAGTTATACTATACAAATAAATTGAGACAGTTTATGTTTGAGAATGTATACCTAAGCAAAAAAGCCAAAAAAGAAGAAGAAAAGGCTCAGTATATTATGGAACAGCTTTACCATTATTTTGCAGAGCACCCGGACAGAATGCCTCTAGAGATTCAAGGGAGGATAGAAAAGGGTAATATTCGTGAGGTTGTTAAGGACTATATTGCAGGAATGACAGATCGTTATGTGATCCATCGGTACATGGACATTTATGTACCGGAGGTATGGAAGTAAGGTTTCTGAAAATTATGGATTTATATTTTTGATAGAGAATTAGAAGGAATAATGCTGATATATGTCGAAGTATGAAATTCGCCATAGGATCCGATGAGGTCGAATGGAATGCTGTATGATGGTTTGCATTTTATGCAGGCATTGGACAAACTCATTTCAGAAGCACGATATAATCCCTGTGATGAAATAGAAAATGAAAAATTTCACGATAGAAGGAAATTTTATAAGAATGGAGAAACAATAATATAAGGATTATATTAGGTGATAAAAAATGGGTATACATGTAAACGAAGAGATTATTGAAGAGATTCGCAGGCGGAATGATATCATTGATATCGTTTCCAGGTATGTTCCTCTGACCAAAAGCGGAAGAAATTATAAAGGCTTGTGTCCATTTCACCATGAAAAAACACCGTCTTTTATGGTATCCGATGAAAAACAGTTATATCATTGCTTTGGCTGTGGAGAAGCCGGCAATGTTATTCATTTTGTCATGAAGATGGAAAATCTGGACTTTATCGATGCTGTAACCCTCATGGGACAATGGGTGGGGATTCATGTCGAGGAAATATCTTCTAACAAGCAGGAAAAAGAAGAATTAAGTAGAAAAAATAAGATATATGAAATTAACAGGGAAGCAGCACTATTTTATTATAAGAATTTATTGAAAAAAAATAGTCCAGGATTGGCATATTTAAAACAAAGAGGCCTTGAAGAAAGCGTGATCAGGAGATTTGGACTGGGATATGCTGAAAATCATTGGGAGACTTTAAATACTTACCTAATAAGAAAAGGTTACGACCAAGAATTCATCTGCAGCGCCGGGCTGGTTTTAGAAAAAAAAACAAAAGACGGCTTTTATGATAGATTTAGAAATCGAGTGATTTTTCCCATTATTAACACTACCGGCAATGTAGTTGGTTTTGGCGGAAGAGCCCTAGATGACAGCTTGCCAAAATATTTAAATTCTCCAGAGACGTCTGTATTTCATAAAGGAAATAATCTATTCGGTTTAAATCTGGCGAAAAAGGAGATTGGGAAAGATCGTAAAATTATTGTGGTAGAAGGATATATGGATGTAATTTCTTTATATCAACATGGTATCAGAAATGTTGTAGCTTCTTTAGGAACGGCATTGACGAAACCTCAAGGGGAGATGCTGAAACGATATAGCGATGAAATTATCATTGCATACGACGCAGATGCCGCTGGACAGAAGGCGACCTTAAGGGGCTTGGACATTTTAAACGAATTAGGATGTAAAGTAAAAGTGATTCGGTTAACAGAGGCAAAGGATCCCGATGAATTTGTGAGGCGAAAAGGGAAAGACGCTTTTCTGGAAGAAGTGGAAAGGGCTTTACCTTTCCTTGATTATAAAATTATATTAGCCAAAATGGAAAATGACGTAAGGACGACAGAAGGAAGAATACAATTTGTCAAGGCTGTAGCTGCCTTGTTGAAACAAATAAAGAGTCCTGTGGAGGTAGATGCCTATATAAAAAAAATAGCCTTGGAGTCTCAAATTTCTGAAGAAGCTATAAAAAGAGAAATATTTGGAAATCATATGTATGATCCTTCTAGACAGTTGCAGAAGCCTTTTTTTAACAGGGATAAGTATAGAAGTAAAGCGGATAGACATACTAATAAGTATAGTGTCCAATCGGTGAAACCTATACAAAAACAGGGGTATGTGGAAGCGGAAAGAAGCTTGCTTAAGCTAATTTTACAAGATAAAGAAATTTTTTCTAAAATAAAAACGATTATTCCTTATAGTGATTTTACAGACTCTGTACACCAAAAAATTGCAAAGATGATTTATGGATGTTATGAGATGCATGGGAAAATTTCTATGGAAATGCTCTTGAATGATTTGGATATAGAAGAAGTGAAAATTTTGGGTGATATCCGCCAAATTGTTGTTCCCGAAGAAAATGTAGAGAAGGCATTGATGGACTTTATTCATACAATGCATAACCATAAATTAGAAGAAGAGAAAAAGCGTATCGAAAGAGAATTGGAGAATCTGGAAAAAAAAGATAGCAAAACTCAAGAAGAAATGGTGAGGATTAGGGAGTTATGTGGAAATTTGGAAAAAATACTGAAAGAATTAAAAAGATTATAGCACCATCGGGAAGGAGGGAAGGGTGATGAGCAAAAATATGGATAATAATATGGAGATCGTGAAGGATTTGATAGATAAGGGCAAAAAAAGGGGAATGCTTACCTATAATGAAATCATGGATACATTAGAGGAAATCGACTTGGATAAAGAACAGGTGGAAGAAGTATATGATAGCCTTGCCTCCATGGGCATCGATATCGTAGGGGAACAGGAACCTGAAATTGAAATAGATGATCTTCCGGAAACGGAGGAAATTGTAGATCTAGATCTCTCTATTCCCAAGGGGATTAATATAGATGATCCTGTTCGGATGTATTTAAAAGAAATTGGAAAGGTACCCCTGCTTTCTGCTGAAGAAGAAATTGAATTGGCAAAAAAAATGGAACAGGGAGATGAAGAAGCAAAAAGAAGATTGTGCGAGGCCAATCTCCGGCTTGTTGTAAGCATTGCAAAACGGTACGTTGGAAGGGGAATGCTTTTTTTAGACCTGATACAGGAAGGAAATTTGGGACTCATCAAGGCTGTTGAGAAATTTGATTGGCGAAAAGGCTATAAGTTCAGTACCTATGCTACATGGTGGATTCGACAGGCGATTACGAGGGCGATTGCAGATCAAGCAAGAACTATTAGAATACCGGTACACATGGTAGAAACTATCAATAAATTAATCAGAGTTTCCAGGCAGCTCCTACAGGAGCTTGGAAGGGAGCCGAGACCGGAGGAAATCGCTACAGAAATGGATCTGCCTGTAGAAAAGGTAAGAGAAATCTTAAAAATTTCCCAAGAACCTGTATCTTTGGAAACGCCTATCGGAGAAGAGGAAGACAGTCATTTGGGAGATTTTATCCCTGATGATGATGCACCAGCACCTGCTGAAGCTGCTGCATTTTCCATGTTAAAAGAACAGCTGATTGAGGTTTTGGATACGTTGACGCCCCGGGAACAGAAAGTATTGAGACTAAGATTTGGTCTTGATGACGGCAGGGCGAGAACCCTGGAAGAGGTAGGCAAAAAATTTGATGTTACGAGGGAGAGAATTCGACAAATAGAGGCAAAAGCTTTAAGAAAGCTTAGACATCCGAGCCGAAGCAAGAAGTTGAAAGATTATCTGGAATAAAGACTTGTGGTATAAACAATCTTTATAAAGAATACGGCATTCAGCCTTACCCATGAGAGGGCAAGCTGGATGCCGTACAAAGTTTTAGAAGAATTTCTATCCTATATTTTTCAAGGCCTGATGGTTGAAATATTCAATGAATTACCAATATTGCTTCTGTTTGCCGTATTGGATTTTCTTTTCTTTCATCCTATCGCTTTCTTTTGCATCTAACTGATCTTGGAGGCGGTTCATCAGTTGATCTGCTTCTTCTTCCCATTCTATGGTTGTGCCGCCCCATTGAAAGCCAATAAAATTTGAAGCAGGAGTTGTGTTATCATGGTGTTGAAGTTTTTTCTCATTCATTGAAACAACACCTCCTAAGTTTATTTTTTGCACCAAAGAGCAAATTATGATACCAAAGACGATGATAATTTTTGGGGAATCCTATCTGAAAAAATTTAAAAAATAACCCCATGAATGTCTAATCGTGGGAAATGATGTTCAAGAGGATTTGGTGGCAGTCCATAAAGGAATGAAAACATTCTTCGTTGAAGATAATATCATTCACAGAGAAGATATGGAAATAAAGGCAGATGGCAGGGAAAACTGTATAGATTTGTTAAAATTTTTTAAAGTTTGTCAAGCTTCAAAGAAGGAATCAACCATGAACATATAGAATAATTCATATAGTGAGAGGGAATGATATGAAACTTACACCCAGATTGCTAGCGATAGCACAGCTTGTTCCCCAAGGGGCAACAGTTGCAGATATAGGAACAGATCACGGCTACATACCGGTATATTTGATCAAGAACGGAATTGCTAGAAAAGTCATTGCTACTGATGTAAACAAAGGTCCTTTGGGTAGCGCTCAGAAAAATATCACCATGCATTATATGGAGAATCATATTGAGACAAGATTGGGCAACGGTCTTGCGGTTTTCCAACCTGGAGAAGTTGATACGGTCATCATCGCAGGGATGGGAGGCCTTTTGATCCGGGATATTCTGACAGCAGATCAGAAGATAGCAGCGACAGTAGAAACTTTCATCCTGCAGCCTATGGTGGCTCAAGAGGAGTTAAGGCGATGGTTGTTGAGCAATCAATGGAAAATTGTAGATGAGAAGCTGGTAAAGGAGGATCATCGGATTTATGAGATTATGGTTGTAAAAAAAGGATTTCAATTTGTTTCCGATGAAATCTATTATGAGATTGGTGAGAAGCTCATAGAAAATCAAGACCCCTTGCTGCTGGAGTTTATTGAAAAACATTTAAGAAAATATAAAGAGATTATCCGCAATTTAACGGGTCAAAATAGTGAGATTGCCAATGATAAACGTGAAATGTGCCAGCGAAAAGTGGCGAAATTGGAAGAGGTGCTACAATGCCTGAAAAATGCCAAAAAATTATAAATTTCATAGAAAATTTTGCTCCTTCCCCTTTGGCAGAGCGTTGGGATAATGTGGGACTGCAAATTGGAGACAGGGACAAAGCTATCCATCGAGTGATGGTGTGTCTGGAAGTTACTGATGCCGTCATAGATGAGGCCGTATCGAAAAATATAGACATGATCATTACCCACCATCCCCTTATTTTTAAGCCTGTGAAATCCATTCGATGGGATGATCCCATTGGCAGAATGATTCAACGGCTTATCCGGCAGGATATCGTTCTCTACTGCGTACATACAAATCTGGATGTGGCTGATGGCGGCACCAACGATGCAATTGCTTTGGCTCTGAATATGGAGGAGATAAAACCTTTAACCAATACTTACAAGGAAAAATTTTTCAAACTGGCGGTATTTGTACCGGAATCCCATGTGGAGGCAGTGCGCGAAGCCATGTGCAGTGCCGGGGCAGGACATATAGGCAATTACAGCCATTGTACTTTTCAAACCTTGGGCATAGGAACTTTTCAACCTTTGGAAGGCAGCAACCCCTTTATAGGAACCCGGAATACCCTTGAAAGGATTTCCGAGTATAAACTGGAGAC
Organism: Thermotalea metallivorans; assembly: GCF_001562415.1. GTDB lineage: Bacteria > Bacillota > Clostridia > Peptostreptococcales > Thermotaleaceae > Thermotalea > Thermotalea metallivorans. The sequence goes on from NZ_LOEE01000030.1 coordinate 45,613, forward strand.
CATTGTAAGCCATAAAATGCTGCATCCTACGATTGAAAAAATGCTGAAGGCCCATCCCTATGAGGAAGTTGCCTATGATGTATTTGCCTTGGAAAATGAAGTAGATGCCCGCGGCATGGGAAGAATAGGGGTTTTGCGGGAGCCCGTAAAATTATCCATTTTCTGTGAGAAAATAAAATCAAAACTGGAATTACAGACCATAAGAATAGCAGGAGATGCAAATCGGTTTGTTCGCAAAATAGCTCTATGCACTGGAAGTGGATCAGAGTTTATTTATGATGCTTATCAAGCGGGATGTGATTGCTATATAACCGGTGATGTAAAGTACCATGATGCCCAGTATGCACTGCAGCTGGGGATTGCGGTAATTGATGCCGGCCATTTTGAAACAGAGAATTTTGCGTGCAAAATGATAGCCCAATATTTGGGAGAGATGGCCAGACAGCAAAAATATGACATCGAAATTATGGAATCTACAGCTTACATCAATCCCTTTCATGTACTATAGGAATAGGTTTTTTTGCCTATTCTTTTTTATTGCCATGATTTGGGTTTTTTACGAAAGTTTTTTCGAAATAAGGAAAACAGCCTAAAAAAATATGATAAAAAGGGGGATCTATATGGGTGCTGTTGATCAACTTTGGAGAATGCAAGAAGTAGAAGATCAGTTGGAAGAAGAAAGGAAACTGCAAAAGGCCATTGTCCATGGCAAAGAAATACAGGAGAAAATCTATGCCCATAAAAGTTTGAAAAGGCAGTGTGAAAATCTGAAGGCAAATATTGAAGAAACCCAGAAGGAAGTTAGAAGATTAGAGCTTCTGTTGACCGATGCAAATGACAGAAAAGAAAAAATAAGGGGTAAACTGTATGGCGGAAAAATCAATGATTTGAAACAGCTGGGTATGCTGCTAAAAGATCAGGAGAGGACAGAAAAGGAAGCACAACAGATAGAGAGAAGTCTGTTGAGAGCCATGGAAACATTGGAAAATCTGGAAGAGGATTCAAAGACAGCATGCAGCGGCGAACGAAAGTTGGGAATGGAGATAAAGAAAATGTTGGCAGATCGACAAAAGAATATAGAAAAAAGTGAAAAAAAGATTGCAGTACTTATCAAGGAATTGGAAGAGTTAGAAAAACAAATTCATAAAAAAGATCTGGAACTTTATCATTATATAAAATTCAGAAAAAACAAAGCCGTTGTGAAAACTCGCCAAGATATATGTGCAGGCTGCAACATGGATTTGCCTGTAATGACGATGATGCAGCTGAAAAGGGGAGAAATTACGACTTGTGATAATTGTGGTAGAATCTTATATAAAGGGGAATAGGGGTAGGTCATAGCGCTGTGGTTTCCTGTATTTTACATTTGACAATTCTATGGGATTATGATAAGATGTTATTTGTACCTAAAAAATAGAATAACGAGTAAGTCAGATGGTCGCGGGCGTGACCCTGTCACGAACGAGGAAAGTCCGAGCTCCATAGGGCAAGGTGCTGGATAATACCCAGTGGAGGTGACTCCAAGGAAAGTGCAACAGAAATATACCGCCAGAGAGATCTGGTAAGGGTGGAAAGGGGAGGTAAGAGCTCACCAGCAACTAGGCGACTAGTTGGCTCTGTAAACCCCACCTGGAGCAAGACCAAGTAGGGACGAAAAAAGCGGCGGCCCGTCGTGTCCCGTGGTAGGTCGCTTGAATCTACTGGCAACAGTAGATCTAGACAGATGACCATCAGATACAGAACTCGGCTTATAGACTTGCTCGTTTATATTATGGAAAACACTAGCTTACAGGCTGGTGTTTTTCTATTTCAGGTCTCTTTTATAATGGGCAAATATATTTTTTTTAAAGGGACGCTTTTTTAAAATGTAAAAGGAAATTGGTGGGAAATATGAAATAAGTGAAAAAATGAAATGAACGGATACAGATAAAAAACACTCTTTCGAGTGTTTTTTTATCTGTATCTTATTGTGTTTCTTGCACTTCAGCCTCTTGCGAGCAATGACGACGCTCGTCAATCTGATTGGGGAACAATTGTGGGAAGCTGGAGCAAATGGGTGAAATTTCGGCTGAAAGTACTGGGAAACCGGTGGACAATACGCACAATTGCACTGGAACGACAATTTTCTTCTCACAGGTTACGCACAAGGCAATTAATAAATTTGCTCTTACAGTCCCGGTGCGAGGATCGATTACGATGTCTCTGGCGATACTGTTTGTTGCCAGTCTTGTTTCGCAACTGATGTTGCAAAATTCAGTAAACCTTGGTAGGAAAGCTGTATCAAATACAGATGGAACACACAGCTCAAAGAAGTTTGTAAGAAGTAATGGATGTTGTTCTGTACCTACCGGTATGGTAGCGGTCAGGGTGACTTCACATTCCTTGTCGCAGTTATCTACGAAGATAGCATCAATTTCTACCACGACGCTGCCACGGATTTCGATGTTTTGTGTGCCGAAAACAGGAGTTCCTTTGCCTTCTTCATCACAGTCTTGCGTATTGACGAAAACAATAGATTCAGAGGCTGTTCCATCTGGGCCGATTACTCGTACAGGATTCCCACAACCGTCTTCAACAATTTCGCCACCGGATATGGTCGTCGTGGGAATGGCCCTCAGATTTCTTGCATCGTTGATATTGGCTGGATTAAAAAATTTTCTGCAGCGAATATCAAGAATTCTTATAATTCTTGCTCCTTCTCCCAGGGATGGAGAAAATACCTGATTGGCAACAGTTCTTAATCCTTGCAGATTAAATAAAGCTGCATCATATACTTTTTGCACATAGATCGGCTCATTTTTTACTTTTCGAAGGGTACCATCCCAGCTACAACCTGTATTTCCTTTGCAACATCTATCGGAAATCGAAAGACCAAGCACATCATTATTATGACTACATCCCATAAATTTACCTCCTTATCATCAAGAATATTTAGAAATATCTATTTCTAATGCCAGTATATTCTGCAAGACATTTTATGTTACTCTACTTATAAAATTTGTCATATTTTCCATACTTTTTACATATGGTTATATGAAGGAATTTTCCATGAGAAATCTGCGTACGATATTATATGCATCTTTCGAAGTAAAGGTTATGGCAGCCTGCTTTCAAAGATAAATCATTTCATGGGATGGTGAGGTTATGGGTTTTGTAAATCAGACGGGAATTTTGGCAAATGACAGTTTTGGTAATTTATACAGCTTTCTTTGGAGCGAAGAGAAAATCGTACTGGTTTATTTTGATAAAATATTGGGCAGTACGGAAAAAATTGTACTCGTAGAGGATTGCTCCTTAGAATTTGATGTTGCCATTGACAAAGATGATACCTTGTATGTAGTCTGTCAAAAAAAAGACGGCAGTATTTTATTGTTGGATTATACCAATGGTACCTGGCATACAAGCATTCTGGTAGAGGCAAATCCTGCCAAGATATACAATCTGAATATTGCAGCTTATGAAAAGTCAGTTCATATCTTATATTGTGTTCCCGGTAAGGAGAACAGCAGACGTTACAGAATTTATCATCATTTTTATGAAAAACAGACTTGGAATACTTTTGAGATGGAAGACATTGGAAGAAAAGATATTTTAAATCCCTTCCAAATCCTTATAGAGAAGGATCAATTGATGATAGGATATTATAATCTGGTAAAAAATGAAGAGCAAATTTTCATTAAAATGTTTGACATACCCAACGGAAAATGGGGACCTAGCATCCAGCTCACCTATGACGCCAATTATAAAATTTATCTGGATATGCTGCTGATGGGTAAGGAAAATCTGCATTTGGCTTATAGTGAATATGTTGAAGGAAATTTGGTCATAAAATATGAACGTTATAAAAGAAAAGCAAATCAGGTGACAAAAACAACGGAAGAGGTTGTGTCCAATCTGGCCAATTGTTCTTATCCTACATTTGTATTTAATGATCAAAAATTATGGCTCATTTGGACGGAATATGATCAGATTGTCAGTTGTTATACTTCAGACATGGGAGCTACCTGGAGTGTACCTTATTTGTGGAAAGAATCAAAGGAGCAATCTTTTGTCCGCTATAAATTTTTGACCAATGATGAAAATCTCAAAAGAAATTATTTGTTAAACTATTCCTTTGGGAAAGAATTCCCAACGTTTTCTTTTATTGGATTCGGTTCTTTGGAGAAGGCCACAGAAATTCCTCTGAAATCAAAAAAAAAAGAAAAAGGGGGGATCATATCCAATATGAATGGTGAAGAAAGAAAAGGAATCGGTGAATTTTGGGAAGGGGTAGAGATGAAAGAATCAGAAAGAAATATGCCGATAAAAAACGAAGAGGCAGAAAACGAAGTGACCAGACTGAAAGAAGATTTAAAAAGGCTGGAGGAGAGAATTGAGAATATAGAGGAGTATTTCCATCGAAGAAGAAGAGGCATCTTATTTTCTCCACGAAAGTAAGACGGGAAAAGCAGATTGAGGCAGTATAAAATCCTACAATCTGCTTTTTTGTGTAAAAAGTGATTGGTTATAATAAATTGTTTTGAATTTTCCACGGAATTATTATAAAATATAATGGTGTGCATATCTATGAGGAGCAAAGGGGAAAAAAGATGAGTGTTTTGACAGTTCAAAATATAAGTCACGGTTTTGGAGATCGGGCAATATTTGAGGATGTATCCTTCCGGCTTTTAAAAGGTGAACATGTAGGTTTTATAGGGGCCAATGGAGAAGGGAAGTCTACCTTTCTCAATATTATTACTGGGAAGCTTGTACCTGATGAGGGCAAGGTGATTTGGTCGAATGGCGTCAAAGTGGGATATTTGGATCAGCATACGACCTTAACCTCCGGAAAGACTATCAGAGACGTTCTACGGGATGCTTTTGAAAACTTATATGCACTGGAAGAAAAAATGCTGAAGATTGGTGACCGGATGGCTGATGTCAGTGGGCAGGAACTGGAAAAACTACTGGAGGAAATGGGGAATATCCAAGATATTTTAGAATCCAGTGGCTTTTATATGATTGATGCCCAGATAGAAGAAGTAGCCAATGGCTTGGGATTGGGGGCCATAGGGCTCGACAGAGAAGTACAGGACTTAAGTGGAGGGCAACGGACAAAGGTGTTGCTCGCCAAGTTGCTTTTGGAAAAACCCACGATTTTGCTTTTGGATGAACCAACAAACTATCTAGATGCGGAGCATATTGAATGGCTGACAAAGTTTTTGCAGGAGTATGAAAACAGTTTTATATTGATTTCCCATGATATAGAGTTTTTAAATAAGGTAGTCAATATAATCTATCATGTAGAAAACAGAGAATTGACTCGCTATGTGGGGAATTATAATGATTTTGTGCGGCTTTATGAAATTAAGAAGGAGCAGCAGTTGAATGCCTATCATCGACAACAGCAGGAGATCGCAAAATTGGAAGATTTTATTGCACGGAATAAGGCTAGAGTAGCTACAAGGGGAATGGCCAACAGCAGACAGAAACGGTTAGATAAGATGGAATTGATTGAAAAACCAAGGGAAAAAGCTAAACCCACCTTTTTCTTTAAGGAAGCTAGGACACCCGGAAGATTCATTTTTACAACGCAAGATTTGGTGATCGGATATGATAAACCATTGACAAAGCCTCTAAATATATGCCTGGAAAGGGGACAAAAAGTAGCGGTCATCGGTTGCAACGGCTTGGGAAAATCTACGTTATTGAAAACTTTGCTGGGGCTGATACCCTGTTATGAAGGGAAAATTGAACATGGTGATTATGTCATTCCCGGGTATTTTGAACAAGAATTGAATAGTGATAACGAGAATACGGCCCTTGAGGAGCTATGGCATGAGTTTCCGTCCTATACCCAATTTGAGGTGAGGCAAGCTCTTGCTTTGGCAGGTTTAGGAAATGATCGAATCTTAAGCAAGATGAAGGTGCTCAGCGGCGGCGAGCAGGCCAAAGTCCGCCTAAGCAAGCTGATGCAAAGAGAATGCAATGTACTGATCCTTGATGAGCCCACCAATCACTTAGATGTTGATGCCAAAGAAGAATTAAAAAAAGCTTTGAAAGAATTTAAGGGAACTATTCTTCTGGTTTGTCATGAACCTGAATTTTATCAGGATTGGGTTACGGATGTATGGAGTGTGGAGGATTGGAGTAACAAAATTGTATAATTTGCGGAAACCCTATGGATAGGAACCTCGGGCGCAAGCTCGAGGCTTTCTCATGGATCTTATGGTGTTACGGGGTGATGCCGGAAGGCTGAAGAAACTTCTTTTTTAGGAACAGGTGGATTTTTATCTTTGTCCAATAGGAAAATACATATATACCCATCCGATAGGACTGTGATATAATTGCTTGTACGGAGGCGGATAAAAATTTGTGGGGAAGAGAATATTAATACTGGGGAAAAATAGCATAGACAATGCAGAGGAAAAAATGGTCTAGAAATGATGAATTAGGAGAGATGAGAAAAAATGGAAATTTTTACATTTGACCAATTAGGTCTAAAAAACGAAATATTGAAGGCGATAGATGATTTGGGATTTGAAGAGCCTACACCCATTCAAAAAGCTGCAATTCCTGATATGTTGAAGGGGAAGGATCTTGTGGGGCAAGCACAGACAGGTACTGGTAAAACGGCTGCCTTTGGGATGCCCATTTTGCAAAGTATAGCTCCTGATGTAAGAAATCCTCAGGCGCTGATCATGACACCCACGAGGGAGTTGGCGATGCAAGTGGCTGATGAAATCCGCAAGTTTTCCAAATATATGCATGGCATCAAAACATTGGCCATTTATGGCGGACAACCGATAGAGCGGCAAATTAAAGCTTTGAAGGCAGGGGTACAGATTGTTGTAGGAACACCAGGAAGAATCCTTGACCATATCCGTAGAAGAACCATAAAATTACAGGATATTCGCATCGTCGTATTGGATGAAGCTGATCAAATGCTGGATATGGGATTTCTGGAAGACATGGAAAGCATATTAAAAGAAGTGCCGGAAGATCGACAGACTGTATTGTTTTCTGCTACCATGCCTAAAGAAATCGAAGAACTGGCGAAGAACTATCAGAAAAAACCTAAAAAGATCAAAGTGGTTCATGAAGAACTTACCGTGCCTCTCATTGAACAATACTATTACGAGGTAAGGGAAAAGGACAAATTAGAGGTATTATGCAGGATTCTGGATATGGAAAAGCCAGGGTTATCGGTGATTTTCTGCAGGACCAAAAAAGGAGTCGATGAACTAGTCGAGAGCCTGCAAAGCAGAGGATATTTTGCAGAGGGCATCCATGGCGATTTGAAACAAAGTCAAAGAGATCGCGTCATGAAGAAGTTTCGGGAAGGTACGATTGAACTGCTGGTTGCCACCGATGTGGCTGCTAGGGGAATTGATGTGGATAATGTATCTCTGGTGATCAATTATGATATACCGGAAGATATTGAATACTATGTGCATCGTATTGGAAGAACCGGGCGAGCTGGGAAGGCAGGCGTTTCCTATACCTTCGTTACCGGAAGACAAATTAACTTGCTAAAGAGCATTGAACGGTTTATTAAAGCAAAGATTAAACGAAAAAAAGTACCTACTTTAAATGATATTGCAGAAAGACAAAGAGAAATTTTTGCTGATAGAATTATCAAAACGATACAAGAGGGGCATTTGACCCATTATATCAGCATGGTGGAGCGTTTGACGGAAGAATACAGCTCCATTGATATTGCCGCTGCCTTGGCAAAACTGCTAATGGAAAGGGAAAAAATCAATTTAGCAGAGGATGCTGTTGATCCTTTTGAGGATACAGGGGCTAGCGAAGCAGGAATGGTCAGAGTTTTTATGAATATCGGCAAACGGGACAGGGTAAGAATAGGAGATATACTGGGCGCTATTACAAATGAAATAGGTTTGCCTGGCAGTTCTGTGGGCGCCATTGATATGTTTGATAAATATACTTTTGTAGAAATTCCAAAAGAAGAAGCCGCGAGAGTTATCAAGAAAATGAATAAGATTCGCATCAAAGGGAAAAAAGTAAACGCGGAACCGGCAAACGGTAGATAAGCAGAGAGAAAAATCTCTGCTTTTTTTTATGGAATTTTTATGATGGGGGAGGAATAGATTTTCCTATGGGAAGTATGATATGCATTTGGAAACCTAGGGCAATATAAAAATAAATTTTTATGTAACAATCCTTTCATAGCATATCATATTTGTCCAAAAACATTTATAATATTAGATAATAAAATGTTACAAAAAATTAATATTATAGAAATCACGAAATCTATTTTGAAAGAGAGGGGAGGAGAGAATTTTCTTGCTTCTGGATGTGGATGGGATAAATTTTTAAAGGAGGGAACAGAATGAAGAAAAGAATTATGTATTTCATGTTTTCTGTTGTAATGATTGTATCTTTGATTGCTGCAGGTTGTACACCCAAAGGGACGCCGGATACGGGACAGAAAGCTGGGGAACCGGAGGTTGTGAAGGTAGGCTGGATTGGTTCACTTACCGGGGATCAAGCAGTTTGGGGACAATGTGAACTCAATACCGTGAAAATGATGTTTGAGGAAATAAATGCAAAAGGCGGGCTTTTAGGGAAAAAAGTAGAAGTGATCGGCTATGATACCCGCGGGGATGCCACCGAAGCAGTCAATGCCGTAAAAAGATTGACATCACAGGATAAAGTGATTGCAATTATAGGGCCGAATGCCAGTGGGCAGGCAATAGCTATCTCATCTGTATTGGAAGAAATGAAAGTTCCTGATATCGCAACGGTAGCAACGAATCCGAAAGTTACAGTCGTTGATGGAAAAGTGAAGCCTTTTAACTTTAGAGTTTGCTTTATCGACCCATATCAAGGTGCTGTAGCGGCAGGATATGCAGCGGATGTTTTAGGATTCAAAAAAGCTGCGATTTTGTATGACGTGGCCGATGATTATTCTCAAGGTTTAACAGAATTCTTTGAAAAATATTTTATTGAAAAAGGTGGTCAGATTGTTGCGAAGGAAGCTTTCAAATCTGGCGATGTCGATTTCAGACCACAGTTGAGCAAGATTAAGGAATCCAATCCTGAAGTAATATTTATGCCTTACTTCTTCAAAGAGGTTGCCTTAAGTGCAAACCAGGCAAGGGAATTGGGCATCAATGCTGTTTTCATGGGCGGAGACGGATGGCCCTCTGATGTTCTGATTGAAATGGCAAAAGACGCCATCGAGGGAAGTTATATTGTAAATCACTTGGATTTTAATGATCCAGAAGTACAAGATTTTAAAGCTGCATATAAAGCGAAATACAATAAGTCGGTGGAGTTAAACGGCTACTTGGCTTATGATGCCGTAAAATTATTGGAGGCTGCTGTGAACAAGGCTAACAGCCTTGATCCTGTAGCCATAAGGGACGCTTTGGAAACTGCAAGTGTGAAGGGAATTACTGGTCAAATCAATATTAGCAAGGAAACTCATAATCCGGAAGGAAAAGATGCCGCGATTATTAAGATGGTAAACGGGGAGTATGTATTCCAACAAAAATATTCAGCAAAATAATGCTGTAGCAGAGGGGGTATACCCCTCTCTATTATTCATTGACAAACAAGGGGAGGTAAATAGATGGCTGGTTTTATGCAGCAGATTATAAACGGACTTTCCATTGGAAGTGTATATGCATTAATGGCCGTGGGATATTCCCTAGTTTACAGTATTATGAATTTTAGTAATTTTGCCCACGGCGGTGTTATCATGATAGGAGCATATATTGGTTTTTTCTTGCTTGCAGCATATAAAATGCCTTTTTATGTGGCTTTTGCATTAGCCGGTGCGGGTGCCGGCCTGTTGGCGCTGATCATAGAAAGAGTAGCATACTCACCATTGAGAAAGAGAAAAGCACCATTTTTGTATTTTATTATCTCTGCCATGGGGGCATCGATTTTTCTTGAAAATATTGTTATTGCTACCATAGGTCCTACTTTTAAGACCTACCCGAAAGTTTTTTCGACACAACCCATTACAGTCGGAAGTTTATCCGTCGGTAGGCTTGATTTGATTATGTTTGTTATATCTGCTATCAGCTTAGCTATTCTTATATTTGTTATTGAGAAGACAAAAATAGGAATGGCGATTCGTGGTACTGCTTACAGTGTCCGCGCCAGTGCTTTGATGGGTGTAAACACGGATCACGTCATCATGATTGTTTTTGGACTGGGAGGATTGCTGGGAGGAATTGCCGGTATGTTGTTTGGAATGAAGTATACGGTATATCCTCAGATCGGTTTTATCACGATAAAATCTTTTATTGCTGCGGTTTTTGGTGGATTAGGAAGTTTGCCCGGTGCAGTGATCGGCTCGGTATTGCTTGGAATTATTGAAACACTAACTTCAGGATATTTATCTTCCCAATTTAGAGATTTGATTGCCTTTGCGTTGCTCATTGTGGTTCTTATTGTTCGTCCTATGGGCTTGATGGGCAAATTTACCGAGGACAAGGCATAAGGAGGTGACGCGTCCATGGATTGGTTTTATATTCAAGGGATTTTGATTCTAGCTGGCATCAATCTATTGGCCGTACTTGGATTGTCATTATTAACAGGGTTTACAGGTCTATTTTCCTTTGGACATGCGGGTTTTATGGCCATTGGGGCTTATACAACGGCAATTATGTCGGTGAAGTTGCATTTGCCTTTTATTCCATCTTTAATGATCGGAGGACTTATTGCTGCCCTGGTAAGTTTACTGATTGGAAAACTTACGTTAAATTTAAAAGGTGATTACTTTTGTATCGCCACCTTGGGATTGGGAGAGGCGATACGATTGATTTTAGACAATGTTCAATATCTTGGCGGTGCCAGGGGTTGGCCTGGAATTCCACTGAAAACTACTTTGCTCAATGTTGTGATTATTGATATCATTGGTATTATTATTCTTGTGAATTTGATTCGATCAAAGCATGGGAGAAATATGATTGCTATTCGAGAAGAAGAAATGGCTTCCCAGATTATCGGCATCAATGTATTTCGATATAAAATGATTTCATTGATGATCAGTGCCATATATGCCGGGGTTGCCGGCGGAATGCTGGGACACTATTTAGGATTTTTGCAGCCAAAAATGTTTCAAATTGTTAAGTCAACGGAACTAACCATTATTGTCATCTTCGGGGGCTTAGGCAGTATATCGGGAAGCGTACTGGGAGCGCTGGTACTAACTTCTCTGCCTGAAATGCTGAGGACATTTGCCCAATGGAGGCTGGTTGTTTATGGAATTGCTGTAATTTTTATTATGATATCCAGACCCCAAGGGTTAATGGGAGGACATGAATTTTCTTTCCATGCCGTTAAAAAAATTATCTCTTCCATGTTTTACAGAAAGAAACAGCGGGGATTAGGAGGGAGATAAGAGATGAATATTCTGGAGTTTAACAATGTGACAAAGCAATTCGGTGGTTTAACGGCCGTAGGAAATGTGGATTTTCAGGTTGCAAAAGACAGCATTTTTGGATTGATTGGTCCCAATGGCGCAGGAAAAACAACAATTTTCAATTTAATTACAGGTATTTATCATGTAACAGAGGGAGAGATTCTTTTTGAAGGAAAAAGAATCAATGGTCTTCAACCTTATCAGATTGCCCAATTGGGTATAACGAGAACCTTCCAAAATATAAGATTGTTTAAAAAACTAACCATCTATGAGAATATTCTTACTGCCTGCCATGAAAACGGTAACTATGGCATCTTTGATGCAATCCTCCGAAATGGGAAGTATAAAAAACAGGAAAGAATCATGCACGAAAAGACCCAGACATTAATGGAGATTATGGGACTTGAAGATAGAAAAGATATCATTGCGGCCAATTTGCCTTACGGCTGGCAAAGACGATTGGAGATCGCCAGAGCTTTGGCTTCCAATCCCAAGCTGCTTCTTTTGGATGAGCCCGCGGCAGGAATGAACCCTGATGAAACCTTAAAACTAATGACGTTGATTCATGAAATCAGAAAGCAGTTCAAAGTGACGATGATAGTCATTGAGCATCATATGGATTTGATTATGGGTGTCTGCGATAAAATTATGGTATTAAACTTTGGACAAAAACTTGCAGAGGGTACTGCCCAAGAAATTCAAGAAAATAAGAAAGTTATTGAAGCCTATCTTGGGGAGGAGGAAATGCATTGTTAAGCATCAGAGATCTTAATGTATACTATGGAGGGATTCACGCCTTAAAAGGTGTTTCGATTGATGTGGAAGAAGGACAGATAGTATCCATTATAGGTGCCAACGGGGCAGGGAAATCTACCCTTTTAAATGCAATCTCGGGAATGGTAAAGCCAAAGGAAGGGCGTATTTTGTTCAAAGGAAAGGAGCTGCCGCCAGCTCCCCATAAAATCGTGGAACTGGGAATTTCTCAAGTACCTGAAGGCAGGCTGATATTTGCGAATTTGACTGTGAAAGATAATCTTATGATGGGAGCTTATTTGCGAAAGGATAAAATAGGTATAGAAAAGGATCTGGAAAAAGTATTTGCGCTTTTCCCAAGGATGAAGGAACGGATCCATCAGATGGCAGGAACATTGAGCGGAGGGGAACAGCAAATGCTGGCCATTGGAAGAGGATTGATGAGCAATCCCGACTTGATTCTGTTGGATGAACCGTCCCTTGGCTTAGCCCCGTTGCTGGTAAAGACAATTTTTGACATTATTGAAAGTATCCAACAAATGCGAAAAACCATTCTGCTGGTAGAACAGAATGCATATAAAGCCCTTTCTATAGCAGACAAAGCCTATGTACTGGAACAGGGCAAAATTGTAAAAGAGGGCAGCGGAAAAGAATTGATAAAGGATAAATCTATACAGGAAGCTTATTTGGGAAAAAAGCAAAAAAGTGAAGAAACACTGGCTTAGAGGCTGGTGTTTTTTATGCCCATGGTGGTTCTCGCAGGTTTATTTCGAGACAGTGAAATCATAAAATCTTTCCAAATATTTCGTTGAAAAACAGCATATCCTAATTTAGAATAAAGGTAGAAGGGAGGCGAAAACCATCAATAGAAAATATGGAGAGAAAAAGACGGTTTTGAAAGCTTCCATGGGTCTCCTAAAAAGGATTGGTCTTTTGCCTAAATTTTTAAAGGATCCTCAGGCTTCCTTATGGAAAAAGCTCATGGTTATTTTAGGAATTGTCTATGTCATCAGTCCCTTTGATATTCTGCCTGATCCTGTGTTGGGATTGGGATTTGTGGACGATGCGGTATTGATTGCCTATATGGTATCGAAAATATTCGATGAGTTGGAAAAATATGCGCCGGAAGGTGCGAAAGGGAAATTTGATCGAGATAAAGTGATAGATCATGTGGAATATAAGATAGACGATGAATAGAGCATCGCGTAGGATGCTCTATTTTTATGGAGAGATGAACTTGCCATAGGAACAAAGCATTTTTATGGGGGGACATGGGTGTAGAAGGATGTTTTGGGTATTATATAGATGAAATCAGTTACCAGAAGGAGGTTTTGGCTTCATGAAAATCTATACTAAAACAGGAGACAAAGGACAAACAAGTTTGTACGATAATAGCAGAATCGAAAAAGACAGTCTTCGGGTAGAAAGTTACGGAACAATAGATGAATTGAATTCAAATTTGGGTTTTGCAAGAAATTTTGTAGAAGATGATGGCATTGTAAAAATTTTGTATGATTTGCAAAGAGATCTTTTTAATGTGGCGGGAGAACTGGCTACAAGGGATAGGAAAAAATTTCCTGAGCGCATCCATGAAGGTCATGTAACGAATTTGGAAAAAATCATTGATGACTATCTTGAAAAGATTGATAAAGTTGGCAAGTTTATTATACCCGGAAGCAATAAAGCCAGTGCGTCCCTCCATGTGGCCAGAACCGTATGCAGAAGGGCAGAAAGAAAGATTTTGGCATTGCGACGGGAAGAAGAAGTGAGTGAAATTTTGATCAAATATGTAAACCGCTTGTCCGATGTGCTCTATACGTTGGCAAGATATTTGGAAACAGAATTAAAATATGTGGAATTTCAAAAGCCATCAAAATAGATGAGTGAACGAATAAAAAACACGAACATTTATACAAAATATTAATAGAATGTACATTTTCTAGAAAAATTGTGTTATAATGATGATAGCAATGTGAAAGAGGTGAAAAAGGATGGAAAAAGACATCAAAGAAATTTTATTTTCTAGGGAAGAAATAGAGAAAAAAATTGGGGAATTAGGCAATAAAATTGCGGATGACTATCGGGGGAAAGATTTGGTTTTGGTAGGCGTATTAAAAGGTGCCAATGTATTTATGAGTGATTTGATGCGGAAAATCAATATCCCCCTGACCATAGATTTTATGGCTGTAACCAGTTACGGATTGTCTACGGAAAGTTCCGGGGTAGTAAAAATATTAAAAGATTTGGATCATAGCATTGAAGATAAAGATGTGTTGGTTGTCGAAGATATTATTGATACAGGTCTTACCTTGCATTACTTGTGTGAAAATTTACTATCCAGAAAGCCGAAAAGTTTGAAAATATGTGCTTTGCTTGATAAGCCTGACAGGAGAAAGATAGATATTCCAATAGACTATAAAGGATTTGACATTCCTGATGAATTTATTGTGGGATATGGAATTGATTATGCGGAACAATATAGGAATCTGCCTTATATTGCTGCCTTAAAGAGAGAAGTATATGAAAAGTAAAGGATTGTATTTGTACGATTTGATAAGAGGGCAAGGAAAGATGGTATCGGCAAGAATAAAAAATCATAGGAACTCCTATACTAATATTGTGGATTCCCTATATAGATAAAGGAGTGATATGATGCAGCCTGCTGTGAATTTTGAAGAAATTAAAGAAAGATTTAGAAAAGCCAGCGTTGATGAAAAAATAGAAATTTATACAACTACCCAAGGCTTGACTGTAGAACAATTTAAGGAGCTGTTAAGGATGTTTCCACTGCAGCATCTGGATAAACTGGAAAGGGCCATGGGATAGAGGGGCTAACCATAAATCATCTTATGTTCATGATGAACCATGGAAAAGAACCTCCTTGCTCAAATGGTAACCGGTATTTGCAAGGAGCTTCTTTTTTTTACTGGAAAAAATCATTGTATTTTTGTCAAAAATGTTTAAGGCATATTGCGAATGGATAATTATATACATGTAATAATTGAAACTTCAGAGGGAGGATGATAGCATGAAATTATTCAAGTGTCAAGTATGCAATTATATCCATACGGGAAATGAGGCGCCTGAAAGATGTCCGAAATGTGGAGCACCGAGGGAGAAATTTGTGGAACTTAATGAAGAGGAGACCACAAAGGTTGTACGTTCTGAATTTACAAATGGTTTGCACATGGAACTTTATAATATTCTTCAAGAAGTTGAAGATATTTCCGATGCAGGAATTGAAGATGATTTGGATCCCGGATGTGTTGCTATATTCCATAAGGCCAAGGAGCAAGCCCTTTTATTGAGAAAGATGATTGTGGCGGAACTTGAGATCCACATGAAAAAGGGCAAATGGGGAGTTGAATAAGAGCACTGGGTGCTCTTTTTTTCTTGAAAGGCCTTGGAAAATAGAAATCTTTATAGTAAGATGAAAGGGGAGCAGAAATAATTTTATTATTTTAAGCACCAGAGGAGGCGCTATATCGATGAAGGCTTTGGTCATACTGGGGAGTCCCAGGAGTAAAAAGAATACAGACATTTTGCTTGATCAAGTAATCAAGGGTTTATCTTCTAAGCAGATGGAAATTGAAAAAATTTTGTTGGGCCAGCTGACGATCCGCCCCTGCATTGCCTGCAATGCCTGTGGCAAGACAGGGCATTGCTTTATGAAAGATGACATGGGAGAAATCTATAGAAAATTTGACCAATCGGATATTATTGTTTTAGGATCACCTTTATATTTCAACTCTATTACGGGAATTGCGAAGATGATGATTGACCGGTGCCAGGCACTCTGGTCCAGCAAATATATATTCCGTCAACCCTCCATCGATAGAAACAAAAAAAGAAAAGGTGCTTTTATTTGTACTGCCGGAGGAAAGCAGTCAGAGCATGGTTTTATTGGTGCTACTGTTGTAATGGAGTTATTTTTTAAAGCTATCAATACCGATTATACATATAATCTGCTGGTAGACAATACCGATAAGGTGTTTACGGGAGAACGTTCCGATGTTCTTGAAAAGGCTTATGCCATCGGCCAGGCATTGGCAGATTTTTAGGGGAGGTGATCGCATGGTGATTGTAGAAACAACCATTGTACCTCTGGGAACTGGCAACCCCAGCATTAGTTCCTATGTGGCTGCATGTCATAAGGTACTTCAGGAAGAAAGCAGGGTCCGATATCAACTGACACCCATGGGAACAATTATTGAAGGAGATTTGGATATCATCCTGCAGGTGATACGAAAAATGCATGAAGTGCCCTTTGAAAATGGTGCCTTAAGGGTATCTACCACCATCAAAATCGATGACCGGAGGGACAAGGTTGCTACCATGGATGGGAAAGTGAATGCAGTACAAGAAAAACTGGCAAAATAGCAAGGGGGACAAAAATCTTCCTTGCTATTCCTTCGTTGATTCATTTGATTTTTGAAAGACATAGAGATATAATATATGAGTATTCTGTATACATCACATTTTATTTTTATATAAATAAATTTAGGAGGGATTTTACATGTCCAACATGAAAGTGCCTGTAGGTTTATCCAACAGACATATCCATTTAAGCAAGGAGCACATCGATATTTTATTCGGCGAGGGCTATGAATTGACAAAGATGAAGGATTTGTCCCAGCCAGGCCAATATGCGGCCAATGAAAAGGTAGATATCATTGGGCCGAAGGGAACGCTAAAAGGAGTAAGAGTTTTAGGGCCTGCCAGAAAAGAAACACAAGTAGAAATATCTTTCACAGACGGTTTTGTATTAGGAGTAAATCCTCCGGTAAGGGATTCAGGTGATTTGGAAGGAAGTCCGGGGGCTGTGATCAAGGGGCCTAAGGGTGAAGTAACTATTGATAAGGGAATCATTGCCGCAGCTAGACATATCCATATGCATACTTCCGATGCGGAAAGAATGGGACTTGTGGACAAACAAACCGTTTGTGTAAAGGTTGATGGGAAAAGAGGATTAATCTTTGATAATGTTTTAGTAAGAGTACATCCTACCTATGCCCTGGAGATGCATGTAGATATTGATGAGGGAAATGCTGCTGGATTAAAAAATGGGGATATTGTTGAAATATTATAATACATTGGAGGTTATTTCAATGAATATTGCCAAATACATCGACCATACCATTTTGAAGCCTGAGACGCAAAAAATCGATGTGATCCGGGTCTGCCAGGAAGCCAAACAATATGGTTTTTATTCTGTCTGTATTAATTCATGCTACGTGCCGTTGGCAAAGGAACAGCTGAAAGGAACGGATATCAAAGTAACGGCAGTGGTGGGATTTCCCCTGGGAGCCATGGATATGAAAGCGAAGGCTTATGAAACAAAAGTAGCTGTGGAAAGGGGAGCTGATGAGATTGATATGGTCATCCATATTGGGGCCCTGAAGGACAAGGATGATGATTATGTAAGGGAAGATATAAAGCGTGTAGTTGCTTCCTTGAATCAAAACACTTTATTGAAAGTAATCCTTGAAACGTCTTTGCTGACAGAAGAAGAAAAGATCAAAGCCTGTGAATTGTCCATGGAAGCAGGAGCTCATTTTGTCAAGACTTCTACCGGCTTTTCAACGGGGGGAGCTACTGTAGAAGATGTGCGGCTTATGAAAAGAATTGTCGGCGACCGTTTAGGGGTCAAGGCTTCCGGTGGCATTCGCAATTATGAAACGGCCATGAAGATGATTGAGGCAGGGGCCACTCGTTTGGGAATCAGTGCTTCTGTTGCAGTGGTTCGTGGTATGGAGAGTGAAAATAGCAGCTATTGAAAAGAATGGTAAAAAGCCATTCTTTTTTCTTTTCAAAGATATAGTGATTGGTTTATACTGGAGATATGAAATGGTTTGGAAAAACATATGGGAAACGTGGAGTATAAAAAGAAGACAAGTGCTATAAGTCATAAATATAGATATTTGTGTGGGGTTGGGGAAATATGTTGAAAAGAACCGCGGGAATTCTATGGATGATGATAATTTTGTTTTATCAAACAGCTTTCGCCTTCGGACAGGATGATCAAAGGGTAAGGATATCCCTGGTGGGGGATATTTTGATGGATGGGAGTGTAGGGCGATATATCGAGAAAAATGGTGTAGATTATCCTTGGGAAAAGGTGAAGGAAGTTTTTTCCTACAGCGATCTGGTATTGGGAAACTTAGAAACTTCCGTAGGGGGTGGAGGTCAAGCGGATGCCAACAAACAGTATACCTTCCAATCGAAGCCTGCTACTTTAAAAGGACTTGTCAATGCCGGAATAGGCGGTATATCGATTGCCAACAATCATGTTTTGGACTATGGACAGGAAGGATTCATGGAAACCTTGTACCATTTAGAGAGATCGGGTATAAAGTATGCCGGAGGCGGAAGGAATATGGAGGAAGCCCTTCAACCGGCCATATGGGAAATCAAAGGCATGAGAATTGGCTTTCTGGCTTTTTCTAGGGTGATTTATGATGTAAGTTGGTATGCAGGGGCAAAGAAACCCGGGATTCTAAGTGCTTATGATCACTATGCAAAGGAAGTATGTGACATCATTTCAAAAACAAGGGAAAAAGTAGATTTTTTAATTGTATCTGTACATTGGGGAAAGGAATTGGCCCAGTATCCGGAAGAAAATGAAATTAAGCTGGGAAGAATGATGATCGACAGTGGGGCCGATGTCATCATGGGACATCATCCCCATGTATTGCAGGGGGTTGAATTTTACAATAATAAACCCATCCTATACAGCCTAGGGAATTTTGTATTTAGTTCCAGTAGTCAACTGAGTAGAACTTCCATGATTTTCAATTTGGAAATTAATCCTGAGGGAATTATCAAGGCTTATGTTGTGCCGGTCAGGATTCATCATTGTCAGCCGGTACCTGTGAAGGACAAGGAGGCGGAAGAGGTGATCCATCTTTTAAACACTCTATCAAAACAGTGGGATACGAAATTTTTAAAGAACGGCGATATTGTTGGAAAAATAGAGTATGTAAAGCCTAAAGGTAGGGATTCTTCCGTTGATAAGAAGGATATGCCGCCTCCAAACAGTATGCCCGATCCATCCATCGGCAGGGATGTACGAATCGAGAAATTGGAGAGATTATCAAAGTTTTTCGGTTATGATCTTCATTTTGATGTTTCAAAGAATAGGGCAATGCTGATAAAGGAGAAAGAGACCATTATATTAGATTATCATCAGACTTTGATGACGATTCGACGGGAAAAGAAAGGATGGTTGAATTCTTTCTTCATTCATAAGCCTCTACAACTTTTGTGTAAATTTTTCAAATGGGATTTTCAATATCAGTAGTATTTAGGGAAGCAAAAATACGGGGGATTTTATGCAAACTTATGTAAGAACTGTGGAAATGTTCAGTTGTTTGTAAAACGAACAGATAGGGAATGGGATTAAGCAGAGTAGATTAGATTTTATGAAATAGCGAATATGAAAAAACTCGGCGTATAGTACCGAGTTTTAATAGATATTTTTTGCTGCTTACACATTGAATCTGAAAAGGATGACATCTCCATCTTGCACTTCATAATCTTTGCCTTCTAATCGTACAAGGCCTTTATCCTTTGCATGATTGATGCTGCCGGCAGCTACCAATTCATCATAGGCAATGACTTCGGCACGAATAAAGCCTCTCTCAATATCGGAGTGAATTTTTCCGGCTGCTTGGGGAGCCTTTGTACCTTTTCGGATGGTCCAAGCCCTTACTTCCTGGGGACCTGCCGTCAGGAAACTGATAAGACCCAAAAGCCTGTATCCTGCTTGAATCAGTCTGTCAAGACCGGATTCTTGTAAACCGATATCTTGTAGGAATTCAAGCTTTTCTTCTTCATCCAGTTCAGCGATTTCCGATTCGATTTTTGCACATATCACTACCACTTCAGCATTTTCTGTTTTCGCATGCTCCTTTACCTGTTGCACCAGTTTGTTCTCTCCGCCCTTTTCCAACAAATCCTCTTCGGAAACATTGGCCACGTAGATGATGGGCTTATAGGACAGCAAATTAAAACTTTTCACCAATTCTTGTTCTTCAGCAGTAAGATTTAAAGTTCTTACAGATTTTCCGCATTCTAAAGTTGCCTTGATCAAGTTTAGTAATTCCAATTCCGCCTGATAGGCCTTATCGGCCTTTGCCATTTTTTGCCCTTTTTGAATTCTTCTTTCGATGATTTCCAGGTCTGAAAAGATTAACTCCAGATGGATGGTTTCAATGTCTCTTAAAGGATCTACACTGCCTTCTACGTGAACGATATTGGAATCTTCAAAGCATCTTACCACGTGAACAATCGCAGCTACTTCCCGGATATGGGATAAAAATTTATTTCCCAGGCCTTCCCCTTGGCTTGCTCCCTTTACCAGTCCGGCAATGTCATAGAATTCAATGGCAGTAGGAACAACTTTTTTAGAATCATACATTTTCTGAAGCACATCTAATCTTTTATCTGGAACTGCGACAACACCAACGTTTGGCTCAATTGTACAGAAGGGATAGTTTGCTGATTCTGCTCCTGCTTTGGTAATGGCATTAAAAAGAGTACTCTTACCTACGTTGGGCAACCCTACGATACCTAATTTCATCCAATGATCTTCCTTTCAAAGCTTTTGTTATAGTAGTTTAAATAAACACAAGTAAAATTATAACTGATATGATGATTTCATTCAACCAATTCACCTTGTTTGCCTGCAGAATATTTAGAATATCTTCATGAAAATAATATAAGTTTCCGGCAGAAAGAATGGAATTTTACATATTTTATCATGCAATACAATAAAATGAATTAGGGGGGAGTAGGGCATGAAGGGCTTTGTTGCAGTGAAAGAGATGTTGCTGGCTATTCTTTTTGGCATGGCTTTGATGGGTTACTTGGTACTCTATGGAAAAACTGAGAGACTCTCTATTGTTCTTTTGAGTGTATTAATATTGCAGTTTATGAGAAGCTGGAGAAAAATCCACTGGCTATATTGCAGTAGGATATTCATGGGAATGGTGGTGGGAATATTTCTTGGTTACTATGGATTATTCACAATGATTGAGGAAGGGAGTTTTGAAGATCAGTTGCCGGGTTTTAGAAATCGTGAGAATACAGGGGTGTTATTAATATTTGAAGGGGAACCTGAGAAATATAACCTGCCGATGCTTGTCAACAGCCTGAAAAAAGAAAGGAAAGGAATTGAAAAAGTCTATATTCCTATAAAATTGTATCAATATAAAAGGGCCTATGAAAAACAGGGAATAAGCCGATACAACGAAAAAGCCTCCCAAATCCGAGATAAGCTGAGGGATCTTTTGGCCCCCCATTATGATGTCTTTATTTCCTATATTTCCTGTATGCCCTATCATTATGAAGTCATGGAACAAATGATCCTCAAGGAAAACTATGGGAAGGTGATCATCGTACCGGTAAGTTTATCAAAAACGGTGGAACAGATCGGAGGGGCGGAGGGCAATCTGGTGAAGCATTTATTCACGAGCAAGGCCATATTGCGATATTCAGAGCCTCTTTGGAACAGCGAAAAAATAGCGAAATCCGTAGTGAAAAGAATTGGGGACTTGAATGAAAATGCAGATATAAATCATGCAGGAATCATTCTCATGGGCAAAGAGTCGGCCCATGGAAATCAGCAGATCATGGAACCAAACCATATAAAACAGGAATTGTTGTTCATGGAAAAAATAAAGAAAATGCTTGTGAACCAAGGATTTGACCAAAGAAAAATTATAGGCTTAGAAATTTATGAGGACAAAAAGGCGATAAAAAATGCAGTCCATGGGCTTCAGCAATATGGGGTAGGAAAGATTTATATGGTGGCTATTGGTGTTTTTTGGGATAAGATTGAAAATCAAAGCCGTATGGATAGAATTATCAAGGAGATAAAGAGGGAAGAAAATGTGAAAATATGCTATATTGAAGGATGGGGAGTGGAGGACCTGCTGA
This sequence comes from Thermotalea metallivorans, assembly GCF_001562415.1. Classification (GTDB taxonomy): domain Bacteria; phylum Bacillota; class Clostridia; order Peptostreptococcales; family Thermotaleaceae; genus Thermotalea; species Thermotalea metallivorans. The sequence continues at coordinate 67,688 of NZ_LOEE01000030.1, forward strand.
TTGAAGAACTGGAAAATAGAATTAGATTGTTGAACGTGCAGGAATAAGAGAGTTTTGATAGAATATGAAATGAATATTATGGAAAATTATATCCATAATAAGTAATGACAATGGAAAATGTCTGTAGAGAACCACAAAAGAAAATGTTCGCATGGAGGGATGGATTTGTTGAAACGTTTGGCGCCTATTGAATTAGATCAAGGCATAAAGCTGCATATGATAAAGACAGATAAGTTTAAGACAAATTTGATTAGGGTTTATTTGCAAAGGCCATTGGTAAGGGAAGAAGTTACAAAAAACGCTCTGCTGTCCATGGTTCTTCCCAGGGGAACAAAAAGTTTTACATCTTCCAAGGCCATTGCTAAAGAACTGGAAAATTTATATGGAGCCTCTCTTAGCAGTGATGTATCTAAAAAAGGGGAGAGACATATCCTTCAGTTTGCATTGCAGCTTCCCAACGAACAGTATTTAGAAGAGAAACATGTGTTGGAAAGGGGACTGAAAATGCTCAATGAAGTGATCTACTGGCCATTTTTGGAGGGGGATGGATTTCGCCGGCAATATGTTGCACAGGAAAAGGACAACCTGCAAAAAAAGATTGAAGGGCGAATCAATGATAAGATGACTTATGCCGTGGAACGCTGCATTGAGGAAATGTGCAGAAACGAGAGGTTTTCCCTGCATGAATACGGAAATGCAGAAGATTTGAAGGAAATAACGTATGACTCCTTATATCATCATTACCGTGAAATCATAGGCACTTCGGCAGTAGATATTTGTGTTGTGGGGGATTTGGATGAAAAAGAAGCAGAAGATTTGATTCGTGAATATTTTCAATTCAAACCCGGCGTCAAAAAGATCATCGAAAGGGAAGAAATTGAATTTGCACCGAAAACAGTCAACACGGTCGAGGATCGAATGGATGTATCCCAAGGAAAATTGACTTTAGGATATAGGACCCATGTGCCTTTTGAAAGTCATTTATATTATCCCTTGGTGATCTTCTCCAATATTTTGGGGGGAGGGCCTAATGGAAAACTCTTCAAGAATGTGAGGGAAAAAGAAAGCCTGTGTTATTATATCTTTTCTAAGATAGAAAAATTTAAATCGCTCATGCTCATTAGCTCTGGTATCGAGTTTAGCAACTATGACAAAACTGTGGAACTTATCGGCAGAGAGCTGGAGGAAATGAAGAAGGGAAATTTCAGCGGAGAAGATATAGTAAGTGCCAAGAACGCCATTATTACATCCATCCGTTCTATGACGGATACACCAGGTATGCTTGCCGATTTTTATTATACCCAAGCCATAAGCAATTACCAGGACAGTCTGGAAGAAATCATCGATAAAATTAGGAAAATAGATAAGGAAGCCATCGTTGCTGCGGGAGAAAAGATTGCATTGGATACCATATATTTCCTTAGGGAGAAGAAGGAGGGCAGATAAGAAATGAAGATCAACAAGATGGAAAGCAAAAGTCTGAAAGAAACGATTTATACTACAGAATTGGAGAACGGTTTGCAGGTTTTTTTTATGCCGAAGGCAGGATATACAAAGCAATATGCTGTTTTTGCCACAAACTACGGATCCAATGACAGCCGGTTTATAAAACCGGGAGAAAGTGAAATTACATCGGTTCCCGATGGTATCGCCCATTTTTTAGAGCATAAACTTTTTGAAGAGCCTGAGGGAAGCGTTTTTGATAAATTTGCCCATTTGGGTTCCAATGTAAATGCATATACAAATTTTACATCCACCTGTTATTTATTTTCATCTACAGATCGGTTCTATGATAATCTAAAGTTACTTTTGGAATTTGTAAGGACTCCTTATTTTACCGACGAAAATGTTGAAAAGGAAAAAGGGATTATCGGCCAAGAAATTAAAATGTATGAAGATAACCCCCATTGGAAGGTGTTTTTTAATGCTTTAAAGGCTATGTATCATGAACATCCTGTAAAAATTGACATTGCCGGTACCATAGGGAGCATAGGGAGAATCACAAAGGAAGATTTGTATACCTGCTATAATACCTTCTATACGCCGGAAAATATGATTTTATTTGTTGTGGGGGCATTGGATGAAAAAGAGGTTTTCTCCTTTATTCATCGTTCTATCGGTGATGAGGCAAAGAAAGGGAAAAAGGTGCAAAGGGTTTATCCTAAAGAGCCCAATACCGTAGTGCAAAGTATCATCGAAGAAAAACTGGCGGTTTCAATCCCCTTGTTGAATATTGCCTTTAAAGACAACAAAAATGGGTTGAGGGGACGTGAACTTCTGACAAAGGATATTGCCACCAAAATATTGTTGGAGATGCTGTTCGGAAGGAGCTCAGATTTGTATATGAAGCTGTATGAGGAAGGATTGATTAATGATACCTTTGAGCATGAATACACCGGTGAAATAGATTACGGCTATTCTATGTTAGGCGGTGAATCAAAAAACCCCAGGAAGGTTTTAGATAGAATTTTGGACTATATGCAAGAAATGAAGCAGAAAGGGTTGCAAAAAGAAGACTTTGAGCGGGTGAAAAAGAAACAAATCGGACAGCATGTGAGCTACTATAATTCCATCGAATTTATTGCCAATACCTTTGTGCCTTTTTATTTTAAAGGGATTCATTTGTTTGATTACATCGAAGTATTGAAAGAAATTCAGTTTGATACCGTACAAGAAAGGTTTTTAGAGCATTTTCATCCGCAACAATGTGTACTGTCCATGATCAGTCCGAAATAGTTTGATTTTAGAAATGGGATGGCTTATAATAAGATATAGGGGTTGTCAGTGCAGCTGGCAACCGAATCATTTTATGGGGGTGAGTGGATTTGAATCCTGTGGCTTTTGAATTGTTCGGGTTGTCTATCCGCTGGTATGGCATATTAATTTCCATTGGAATTGTGCTAGGAACGCTTTTGGCTATCTATAGAGCACGGAAAGAAAATGTTCATGAGGAGAAAATTCTGGATTTGGTGCTTGTGGCGGTTCCAAGTGCCATTCTTGGAGCCAGGCTATATTATGTAATTTTCAACTGGAGTTATTATCAAGGGGATATATTCAAAATCATAAATATTCGTGAGGGCGGGTTGGCTATTCATGGAGGTGTGCTTGCAGGGGTACTGGCAGGATATTTTTTTTGTAAACACCATCGGTTAGAGTTCTGGAAAATGGCTGATATTGTTGCGCCAAGCATTATCTTAGGACAAGCCATTGGCCGATGGGGGAATTACATCAATCAAGAAGCCTATGGACGGCCTACGGATTTGCCCTGGGGGATTGTGGTGGATGGAGTAAAGGTTCATCCTACTTTTCTCTATGAGTCTTTATGGAATTTTTTAGTATTCGGTTTTTTGCTATGGTATGATCAAAGAAAGAAATTTCAAGGGGAGCTGCTAATTTTATATGGCATTTTATATTCTATTGCCAGATTTTTCATAGAAGGATTGCGCATTGACAGTTTGATGATCGGGCCGTTTAGAACTGCACAACTGGTGAGTTTTGCGATTATTGTCGGTTTGGGAAGTATTCTTTATGTCAAAAGAAAGAAGATTAGAGAATAGGCCTTTGTCGAAAAAGAAAAATACAGGGCAAAGCAAAGGCAGAAATTTTCTGAAAAATATAAGCAGTATGTGCGAAAGAAGCAGAAAAATGATGGAAATGTAATGGAAATGCAACAAAATTGTCACATATCGTCATTGACACCTATAGACTTTTATATTAATATGATGATAACACCACTTTCTACCACATAACCTTTATTAAGTAATGGGGTGTTTACATGTTAAAACAAGATATTGAAGCGTTAAGGCAAAAATTAAATTCCCTTATAGCAGAGGGGCACAACTATGATGAAATATACAGCGTCAGCGTAGCGCTGGATGAATTGATTGCGGAATTTTATAAAGAATCTTGTTAAAGTGAATGAAATTCTAAATAAATATATAAATAAACCCTTTAGATTTGCATGATCTAAAGGGTTTTTTCGTTTTTGAAATTAGCACTCCAGTCCTATAAAAAAAGACGAAAAAATGCATTTTTCCAGAAGGATTTTTTAAAATACTGCAGAAATAAAATAAAAGTGGTAGAAAGTGGTGAGAAGTGGTGGGTTTTCCCTGAAATGGGGTGGGGATGATGTTTATTGGAGAATATCTTCATACCATTGATGCAAAGGGCAGGGTCATTATCCCTTCAAAGTTTCGCGATGAGCTGGGAGAAAAGTTTATTGTGACAAAGGGATTGGACAACTGTTTATTTGTGTACCCTGAAAGCGAGTGGAAGACCTTTGAAAATAAATTGAAGCAGCTGCCCCTTACAAGCAGAGATGCAAGGGCTTTTGTGAGATTATTCTTCTCCGGAGCTACAGAATGTGAACTGGATAAGCAGGGCAGGATCACCATACCACCGAACTTAAGGGAACATGCACGTCTGGATAAGGATACTATATTGATCGGTGTTTCAACAAGGGTAGAGATCTGGAGCAAGGAAGAGTGGGATCGTTACAATGAAGCTGCAGACTTGAGTTATGATGATATTGCAGAAAAAATGGCACAACTTGGCATCTAAATAATGGATCCTGCTGCCGGGAAAACTACCGATAACAACATAGAAAGCAGGTGGTTGCGTGATTTTTGAACATAAGTCTGTTTTACTGGATGAAACCATTGAAAATCTAAACATAAAACCCGATGGCGTATATATTGACGGAACCTTGGGAGGAGCCGGCCATGCTTCAAAAATATGCGAGGGCCTCAGTCCCCAGGGGATACTGATAGGTATTGATCAAGATAAGGATGCCTTAGAAGTTTCTAAGGGAAGACTGGAAAAATTTAAGAATAAAAAATATTTTGTTCATAGCAATTTTTCAAGAATAAAAGATATAATTGCAGCATTAGGGATTTCACAGGTGGATGGGGTCCTGCTAGATATTGGGGTTTCATCCTACCAGCTCGATGAAGGAAGCAGAGGTTTTTCCTATATGCAGAATGCTCCTTTAGATATGCGTATGGACACAACTCGGGAGTTTTGTGCGGAAAATGTGGTAAATGAATATGAAGAAGAAGCTCTTGCCCGCATAATTTATGAGTACGGGGAAGAAAAATGGGCAAAGCGAATAGCAAATTTCATTGTAAGGGAGAGGGAAAAAAAACGGATTCAAACAACCGGAGAACTGGTAGAAATCATCAAAAATGCTATACCTGCTCCAGCACGACGGAACGGACCCCATCCGGCAAAGCGTACTTTTCAGGCAATTCGCATAGAAGTAAATAATGAGCTGGGCATTCTGGAACAAACGATTCGAGATATTTCAGAAATATTGAATATTGGAGGAAGGATTTGCATTATTACTTTTCACTCTTTAGAGGACAGAATTGTAAAAAATGCTTTCAAGGAATTAAGTACGGCATGCAAATGTCCGGCTGAATATCCCATATGCCGATGCAATGGGAGATCTGTATTTCGTGTGATAACGAAAAAACCTATATTACCGTCTGAAGATGAACTTGCAGAAAACCCACGGGCTCGGAGCGCCAAGTTGCGAGTAGCTGAGAAAGTTTAGAGTTCTAAACAGGTAAGGGAGTGAATAAATTTGATAGTATCACAAAGAAAATACGACTATCGTGAACTTGAAAACACACAGAAAGAACAAAGGAAGAAAGACCGCTCAGCTGCTCAAAGACGGCATAAAATAAAAGCCGTCCATAAGCTGCAGATCATGCTTAGCATTGTGGCCATGGCCGGTTTGTGTGTAGCAATTCTTTTGGGGTATGTGGCTCTTACGGAAGCAAAATATAGGGTACATGCTTTAGACAAAGAGATAAAACAATTGGAAGGGCAAATCGAAAATCTAAAAGTGAAAACAGAGATCATTAAAAAGAGCACTGTGATCGAAGAGAGGGCCATGGCGGAGTTAGGAATGCAGTACCCCACAAAAGAACAAATGGTATTTTTAGATATAGATAATCATCCAAAGATGGGTGGGCAAGATACGAAAGAGAATGGAGAAGCAGAGGACAATGGAAAGAACGGCAAGCTGATGGCTGGGGTAAAGGCTGCCGTTGAAAAAATTTATTCCCTGTTAGATTGATGCGCGGATTTTCGTGTAGAGGAGGCAATCAAGTTGTCGTCACCCAGTATCCTACAAAAAAAAAGATTGATTGTGCTATTATTTTTAGCCAGCTTGGCTTTATTTTTGCTTATTTTTAGAATTGGCTGGATTCAGATTGTGAATGGTGAAAATTATAGACGATTGGCCCATATGCAGCAGACGAGAGATATTCCTATTCCTGCGAAAAGAGGAATCATTTACGATAGAAACGGAAAAGAATTAGCCATCAGCGCAAGTACAAATACAGTTTGGGCAAGGCCGGCAGAAGTTCTAAACTCGGGAAAGGGAGAAGAGATCGCAAAGGAATTGGCGAAAATCCTTGAAAAGGATGAAAAAGAGATCAAAGAGAAAATATTAAAAAAGAATGTGGGTTTAATCAAAGTTGAAAAATGGATTGATAAAGGGAAAGCAGATGCCATTCGGCAAGCAAAGCTTGAGGGAATTTGGATTGCCGAAGATAATCGGAGATACTATCCTTTTGGAAATTTTGCAGCCCATGTCTTAGGGCATACTACCGATGATAATCGGGGACTGGTTGGCATTGAGCTGGAATATGATAAATATTTGAGCGGTTTGCCTGGCAGATGGATTAAAAACACCGATGCCGTTGGCAGGCAGCTTCCTTACGGTACGGAAAAGTATTATGAACCGGAAGATGGGTTAAACGTGGTTTTAACTATAGATGAAACAATTCAACATTTTGTTGAAAAAGCCATAGAGAATGCCATGATTCAGACAAAGGCAAAGAAAATTATGGCCATTGTCATGGAACCAAAGACAGGGGACATCCTGGCCATGGCAACCAAGCCGGACTTTGATCCCAATGAACCGAGGATTCCTATGGATGAGGGAAAGAAAAGAGAATATGAAACCTTGGATGTACAAGGGAAGCAAAAGCTTTGGAATGAGATGTGGAGAAACCCTATGATCAGTGATACTTATGAACCGGGTTCCACCTTTAAGTTGATTACTGCTGCTGCAGGTTTGGAGGAAGGTGTAGTAGAGCCCAACTCTCCATTTTACTGTTCTGGCGCTGTGACTGTAGCAGGTCAAAAAATAAAATGTTGGAGATATTACCGCCCCCACGGGGCCCAAACTTTTACACAGGGAGTTCAGAATTCATGCAACCCTGTCTTCATTGAAGTAGGTCAGCGCTTAGGGGTGGAAAAGTATTATAAATATGTAGAGGCTTTTGGGTTTACGAAGCTTACAAACATTGACTTACCCGGGGAAAGCCGATCCATTGTACAGAACAAGGCCAATGTAGGACCCGTCGAGTTAGCTACCATTTCTTTTGGCCACGGTATATCTGTAACGCCTATGCAGCTGATCAATGCCATTTCTGCCATAGGCAATGACGGGAAATTAATGAAACCTAGAATTGTAAAAGAGCTGGTAGATAATTCGGGCAATGTAATTCACCGATATGAGCCCAAAATGGTGCGGCAGGTTTTATCGGAAAAAACAGCCAAAGAATTAAGATGGATTATGGAAACGGTAGTTACGGAAGGATCAGGAAAAAGTGCTTATATTCCCGGCTATCGAATCGGAGGAAAAACCGGTACGGCAGACAAAATAGAAAACGGCAGATATGCCAAGGGAAAAGTATACTCATCCTTTGTGGCCTTGGCACCCATTGATGATCCAAAACTTGCTGTATTGGTAGTTGTTGACGAACCTCAAGGTGTGCATTTCGGGAGTTTGACAGCTGCCCCTGCAGCTCATGATATATTAAGGGACAGTTTGCGATATCTGGATGTAGAGCCTAGATATACGGAAAAGGAAGCCCAAGTGTATGCAAAACAGGAAGTGGAGGTTCCGGAAGTGAGAAATTTGCCATTGAAGGAAGCTGCCAAAGTTTTATCAGAAAGCAAGCTACAGTATGATACAGAACCTGTAACGGTGGAAAATCCGGAGGTATTGATCGTCGATCAGTTTCCAAAACCTGGGGCAAAGGTTCCTGAAAAGTCAATTATAATTTTATATCTTAAAGAATAGCAGGTAACGTAGTGGTGAAAACGTGATAGGGAACAAAATAATTTCATGGCGAAGGCAAAACTGTGTAAATATATGATATAATGGAAACAAAAGCACAGATAAGGGCAACTTAAGCAGAGTATACCACTTTGTTTTAAGTTGCCTTTTCGTGGGTTTGTTTACAAATTTTTATGAAGGTCTATAATACAAGAAAGAAAATATATACGAGGAGAGAGCATATGAAGTTGATAGATTTGATGCAAAATGCCGACATCCTTCATTGGATGGGAGATCGAGACATGGAGATCCAGGGAGTGGCCTATGATTCCAGAAGGATTGAACAAGATTTTGTTTTTGTGTGTATCCAAGGCATGAAGGCCGATGGACATGATTTTATTCAGCAGGCCATTGAAAAGGGTGCAAAGGCCATTGTTGTAGAAAAGGATGTAGAAGTCCATCCCTCTATTGCCGTGGTGAAAGTACCCAACGGCAGAAAGGCCTTATCCCAAATTGGAGCAAATTTTTATGGAAACCCGTCGGCTCAGATGGATATTATTGGGGTTACGGGAACCAATGGAAAAACCACCGTCACCCATTGGATTAAGCAAATTTTAGAAACCAATGGGACAAATAGCGGCTTAATCGGAACATTGTCATATAAAATTTTAGATAAAGAGTATAAAGCCAGCAATACGACGCCGGAATCTTTGGAATTGCACAGATTGTTTCGAGAAATGCTGGATTTTCGGGTAGATACCTGTACGATGGAAGTATCTTCCCATTCTTTGGAATTGGATCGGGTTGCCCATGTACATTTTAACGTTGGCGTATTTACAAATTTGACACCGGATCATATGGATTTCCACGGCAATATTGAAAACTATAGGAAAGCTAAAACCAAGCTTTTCTATCAAACGACCTTGGGTAATGTCATCAATATTGATGATTTGTATGGACAGCAAATCGCCGATGAGATAAAAAGATTAGATGCCCGATTGATTACCTACGGAATCAGTGAAAAAGCGGATATTTATGCTAAAGATATACAAATATCCCCTAAAGGCACCATCTACCATCTGGTTGCTCCGGAATTTGAAGGAAAAATCAGAATAAATATACCGGGAATGTTTTCTGTATATAACTCTCTTGCCGCCATTGGGGCATGCTATGCTCTTGGTTATGGGTTTGAGGAAATTAAAAAAGGCGTGGAAAACTTTAAGGGTGTTCCAGGACGTTTTGAACTGGTGGAGGATACGAAAGATATGACCATTGTGGTGGACTATGCCCATACGCCCGATGCCTTGGAAAATGTATTAAAGACTATCCAAGGCTTTTGCACTGGCAAGATTATTACAGTTTTTGGATGCGGCGGGGATCGGGATAAGAAAAAACGGCCTATGATGGGTGAGATTGCAGGCAGGCTTTCGGATTATTGCGTAATTACCAGTGATAATCCCAGAACGGAAGATCCCCAGGCAATTCTGAATGATATAGAAGTAGGCATAAAAGGAACCGATTGTAAATATAAAATGATATTAGATAGAAAAGAAGCTATTCGTGAAGCGATCCGAATGGGCAGACCGGAGGATATTATTCTCATTGCAGGAAAGGGACATGAAACCTATCAAATCATTGGCGAACAGGTCTTTGATTTTGACGATAAAAAAATTGCTCAGGAAATACTGAGGGAGGAAATAAAATGATGAATTTAACCATAAAAGAAATTATACAAGCAACGAAAGGAAAGCTGATAAAGGGCAGTGAAGAAACGACGATCCATGGAATTGCCACGGATTCAAGAAAATTAAAACCGGGAGAACTGTTTATTCCTTTCATTGGAGAAAAAATGAATGGACATGTTTTTATTGAGGATGTATTGAAACTTGGGGCTGCGGGTGTTTTTACCAGCGAAAAAAATAAGGATTATCCCATATTTTATGCCGGTCAGAGTGTTATTCAGGTAACGGACACGCTAAAGGCCTTTCAGGATCTTGCCAGATATTATATGAAAAAGTTTTCTATTCCTGTTGTGGGAGTGACGGGCAGTACGGGGAAGACTTCTACCAAAGATATGATTTATGCAGTGCTGTCACAAAAGTATAAGGTATTGAAAAATGAGGGGAATTTTAACAATCATATCGGGTTGCCGCTGACTGTATTCCAGTTGGAGCCGGAACACGAAGCGGCGATTTTTGAGATGGGAATGCGTGGACTTGGTGAAATCGATTTATTGGCTGAATTAGTAAGACCGGATATTGCCGTGATTACCAATATTGGCCTTTCCCATATTGAACGTTTAGGTTCTCAGGAAAATATTTTGAAGGCGAAGATGGAGATTACCAATTATTTCTCGGAGGAAAACCGACTGGTGATCAATGGCGATGATGCCTATTTAAGCACCTTAAAGGATCAAAATTTAGGCTTTCACATAATTTACATCGGCATCCATGGAAGGTATAATTATATTGCTGACAATGTAGAAGATCTGGGTGAAAATGGAAGTCGCTTTTGCCTTGTCACAGAGGGAGTCAAATACCCCTTTGAATTAAAAGTACCAGGAAAACATAACATCTATAATGCTCTTTGTGCAATTGCTGTAGGCCTCGAGCTGGGTGTAAGCATGGAACTGATCCAAAAGGCTTTAAAAGCCTTCGAGGGCAGCAAAATGAGGCTGAATATTCTCCATACAAAAGAAAATATCAAAGTAATCAATGATGCATATAATGCCAGTCCGGACTCGATGATCTCTGCCCTCCGGGTATTGGATAAGACCGTTTCCAATAGGAAGATAGCATGCCTTGGCGATATGCTTGAAATGGGAGAATTTGCAGAGCAAGGTCATTATCTTGTGGGCAGGGAAGTTGCCAAGGGACATATTGATATGTTGCTTGCCGCAGGATTTCATGCAGGACACATGGCAAGGGGTGCCATGGAAAATGGCTTTCCTTCGGAAAAGATATTTATCTGTGGAAACAATCAGGAGGCCATCAGCATTTTGAAAGAAGTACTCAAGGAAGGGGATGCAGTTTTAGTCAAAGGATCCCGAGGAATGAAAATGGAAGAAATCGTTGAGTATATACTAGAGAGGAGTTAAACCAATGATGCCGTATTCACAATTGGTGGTGACAATCGTCATTGCATTCTTTATTACACTGGTTTTAGGACCCATCGTAATTCCCTTGTTGCATAGGTTGAAGGTAGGACAAAGCATTCGGGATGAGGGACCTAAATCCCACATGACCAAATCGGGAACCCCTACCATGGGCGGTTTGATTATGATTGCTGCAATTGCCATAACAACTCTAACCTCAGGAACGATTAATAAAGATTTGTATGTGATTCTTTTTGCAACCATTGCTTTTGGACTTATAGGATTCATTGATGATTTTATTAAAGTGGTATTAAGAAGAAATCTTGGGCTGAAAGCCCATCAAAAACTGATCGGACAGATTATTGTTGCTGTCATCATTGCCCTATACCAGTCAAAAGTATCCGTCACCGGAACGAAAATATTGATTCCTTTTGTCCAAGGAGCAAACAAATACTTAGATTTGGGAATGCTGTATGTTCCATTTATTGCTTTTGTAGTTGTAGCTACGGCAAACGGTGTAAATCTTACCGATGGATTAGATGGTCTTGCAGCAGGAGTTACGTTGATTGTTTCTTCTTTTTTTAGTTTGGTAGCAATGCATTGGGGGTATCCCAGCATTGCTGTATTTTGCGGTGCTTTAACAGGTGCATGTTTGGGCTTTTTAAGATTTAACGCCCATCCTGCTAGGGTATTTATGGGAGACACAGGGTCCATGGCTTTGGGAGGAGCTGTTGCAACCATTGCAATTTTAATGAATTTGACTTTATTTATCCCTATCGTGGGAGGCATATATTTTGCAGAAACCCTGTCTGTGATGATGCAAGTAGCCTCCTTTAAGCTTACGGGAAAGAGAATTTTTAAAATGAGTCCCCTTCATCATCATTTTGAACTATCAGGCTGGAAGGAGACAAAGGTTGTGGTGGTATTCTGGTCAGTTACTCTTTTGCTTTGCATCATAGGACTGTTTGGATTGAACTAAGGAATAGAATATAAAGGCAGGTGTACCCAATGATAATGAAAGATAAAAAGATTCTTGTGGTGGGATTGGCGGTTTCCGGAGTACCAACCGTAAATGCATTGATACAATTAGGTGCAAAGGTAACGGTGAATGATATTAAAAAAGAAGAACAGTTGCAGGAAGTGATAGCGCTCTTGGATCAGGAGGATATTGACTGTATCTTTGGGCGACATCCGGAAAATGTTGACGGGTATGATATGCTTGTGCTCAGTCCCGGGGTTCCTACGGATCTTCCCTTTATCATGAAAGCAAAGGAAAGAAATATCCCGGTGATCGGGGAACTAGAGCTGGCCTATAGGATTTGTAGAGGAACCTTCGTTGCCATTACAGGTACCAACGGAAAAACAACGACTACTGCTTTGACAGGCAAAATATTTGAAAATGCCTGTCGGGAAACCTATGTAGTGGGAAATATTGGCGTTGCCGCAGTATCGAAGGCTTTAGAAGCAAGCAAAGATGCGCTGATGATTACAGAGGTCAGCAGTTTTCAGTTGGAAAGCATCGTTGATTTTAAACCTCATATTGCTGCAATTTTGAATATTACGCCGGATCATTTGAACAGACACAAAACCATGGAAAATTATGTTGCGGCCAAGGCCAATATTTTCAAAAACCAGACAAAAGAAGATTTTCTTGTACTGAATGCTGACAATGATGAAGCTTACAGGTTATCCTCCCAAGCAAAATCTACGGTGATCCCCTTTAGCAGAAAAAAACATTTGGATAGGGGTGCTTTTTTAGTAGGAGAAAATATTGTAGTGAAGGAAGACGGTCAGGAGTATCAGATGGTATGCAGTATAAATGATTTGAATATCCCCGGCAACCATAATGTGGAGAATGCTTTGGCGGCTGTGGCCATGGCCTATTGGGGTGGGATTGATATCCAGACCATTGCTCAAACTTTAAAAAGTTTTATGGGTGTTGCCCATAGAACGGAAATTGTGGGGGAGATTCATGGTGTCCGATTTATCAATGATTCCAAAGGAACCAATCCCGATGCGTCCATCAAAGCCATAGAAGCTATGAAAGTGCCCATCGTTTTAATTGCAGGAGGAATGGATAAGGGCAGTGAATTTGATGAGTTTATCCTTGCTTTTCACGGAAAAGTGAAGCATATGGTTTTATTGGGAGAAACCGCAGTCAAAATAAAGAATACCGCCGAAAAACATGGTTTTTACCCATGCACGATTGTAAAAGATATGGAGGAAGCCGTGGAAGAAGCTTACCGTATTGCAGAAAAAGGAGACGTAATCCTGTTGTCTCCTGCTTGTGCAAGCTGGGATATGTATAAAAATTTTGAAGAGAGAGGCAGGCATTTTAAAGACTGTGTGGAAAGGTTGAGGAGGTCGCAATGATGACCAAAAAAAGATCCAGTGATTTTACCCTAATGCTGACAGTACTCATACTGGTAGTCATAGGGGTTATCATGGTTTTTAGTGCAAGTTATGCCTATGCCTATTTTCGATTGGGTGACGGATACCATTTTTTAAAAAGAGATCTTCTTTGGGCCAGTGTAGGTCTTTGCGGCATGCTTGTTGCGATGAATTTCGATTATTGGCGGTATAAAAAGATTGCGCCTTTGGGATATATTGTAAGTTTAATTTTATTGATTTTGGTATTAACACCTTTAGGAATCGAATACAATGGAGCAAAAAGATGGCTTGGCGTGGGGGGATTTACCATCATGCCATCGGAAATTGCGAAAATATGCGCCATTTTGTTTGTGGCATCTTCATTGTCAACGAATCCGGATAAAATCAAGGATTTTTTCAAGGGTGTTGTACCTTATTTAATTGTTATCGGCATATATTTCGGACTGATCATCCTACAGCCTAACCTTAGTACTGCCGTAACTATTTCAGCAATTATCATGGTGATGATGTTTGTAACAGGGATGCGCTGGAGTCATCTTACTTTGATGGGGGCGGGAGGTATTGCTTTGATTGTAGTCATGATTTTGATAAAGCCCTATCGGATGCTGCGATTGACAGGTTTTTTGGACCCTTTTGCAGATCCTAAGGGTACCGGCTATCAGGTGATTCAGTCTCTTTTGGCCTTGGGATCCGGAGGATTATTTGGCGTAGGTTTGGGAAAAAGCATCCAAAAATATCTTTACATACCGGAACCGCAAAATGATTTCATTTTTGCCATCATTGGAGAAGAATTGGGGTTTGTTGGCTGTGTTGCAGTCATTATACTTTATCTGCTGCTTATATGGAGGGGTGTGAGAATTGCCATCAATGCACCCGATTTATTCAGCTGTCTGCTTGCCACAGGGGTTACTGCAATGGTGGCAGTACAAGTGATTATCAATATTGCCGTGGCAACGTCATCCATGCCGGTTACAGGAATACCATTGCCTTTTATCAGTTGGGGCGGGACATCACTGGCAATTTTTATGACGGCAATCGGTGTGTTATTGAATATTTCCAGATATGCAAATTTAGATAGGAGTTGAAGAAATGAGAGTGCTCATTGCAGGCGGAGGGACTGGAGGACATATCTATCCTGCCATTGCCATAGCCAATAAAATTCAAGACAGTATGAAAAATGCACAAATCTTATTTGTTGGGACAGAGAAAGGTTTAGAAAGGGAATTGGTGCCCAAGGCAGGCTATAGGCTGGAAACCATCACCATAAGCGGTTTTAAACGGAAATTATCCATGGATACCCTTAAATCGATCCGGGATCTGTTCTGGGGAATCAAAGATGCCGTATCCCTTATTAAAAAGTTTAAACCGGATATTGTGATCGGCACAGGGGGATATGTTTGTGGACCTGTGGTCTTTGTAGCTTCCTTGATGAATATCAAAACGTTAATCCATGAGCAAAATGTTATACCGGGAGTCACCAATAAAATATTAGGCAGATTTGTAAACAAAATATTGGTTAGCTTTGAGGATTCAAAAAAATATTTTCATGACCGCAGCAAAATCGTCGTTACAGGAAATCCTGTGAGAAATGATTTTATCCATTTTGATAAGGAGCAACTGAGAAAAGAATTAAACATTCATGATCATAGGCTGGTAGTTACCTCCTTTGGCGGAAGCAGGGGTGCTGAAAAGATCAATGATGTCATGATAGAAGTGATAAAGGGATTGAATGATAGAAAAGATATTCATATTTTTCATATTACCGGGGAAATACATTATCATGGTGTAATGGAAAAATTGAAAAAAGCACAGTTTGTTTTTGGTTCAAACATATCTGTCCAGCCCTATGCCCATGATATGCCAAAGCTGATGGGAGCTTCAGATCTAATCATAAGCAGGGCAGGTGCAATTACCTTGGCTGAAATTACTGCCATGGGTTTGCCATCCATATTAATACCGTCTCCTTACGTGACCAACAACCACCAGGAGCATAATGCCAGGCTACTTGAAAAAAATGGGGCTGCAGTAGTATTGCTCGAGAAGGGGTTAAATGATAAGAATATAGTGGACTTATTGCAACTATTTTTAAAGGATCGACAAAGATTGGAGGATATGGCATTCAAGAGTAAAACACTAGGAAAAACCAATGCTACGGATGTTATTTATGCAAATATTTTAAATTTAATCAATGGAGATAATGTTTGCATTTGAAGGGAGAAGACAAATATTCTCATACTGTAACACCTCCGGGGAATATGCATATTATGAGTAATATATTGTGTTTTGCTTTTTTTGATGAATCTGAGCTTACACAAAACGTAATTTGCATAGACAGCATGTCGATTTATGTTCAAGACTTCCAGGAGGTGAAGTATGTGAGTAAATTTGTGATCCATGGCGGCAATAAATTGCACGGCGAAATAAGGATTGGTGGCGCCAAGAATGCCGTATTGCCCATTTTGGCGGCTACCATATTAAGCGGAAAAGAGAGTATATTAAGAGATTGCCCCAACTTGAAAGACGTTCATACGATGATTGAAATTCTACGATCTGTCGGCTGTAAAATCAGCTTTCAAGATTCCGTAATTGTTGTGGATTCCAGTACCCTGTATTCCCATGAAATTCCTGAGAGCTTAGTTCGTGAAATGAGGTCTTCCATATTTTTAATGGGACCAATGCTGGGACGGTGTGGTAAAATTAAGATAAGTTATCCCGGCGGATGTGAGATCGGACCGAGACCCATTGACTTGCATATCAAGGCGTTAAAAGCCTTAGGGGTTCAGATTACAGAAGCCCATGGTTTTCTGGAATGTGAAGTCCAAAAGCTGAAGGGTTGTGAAATTCACTTAGACTATCCCAGTGTAGGGGCCACAGAAAATGCTATGCTAGCCGCGGCCATGGCGGAAGGGACCACAAGGATTATTAATGCTGCAAAAGAACCAGAAATTGTAGATTTGCAGAATTTTATGTTAAAAATGGGTGCAAAGATTTATGGTGCTGGAACAAGTGAAATTGTTATTGAAGGAGTCAAAGAATTGAAAAGGGCTGAATATAAAATTATGCCCGATCGAATTGTCACAGGTACCATGTTGGCTGCCGGAGCCATTACCGGAGGATACATTGTCGTAACCAATGCGATTCCAAGCCATGTCCAGCCTGTGGTTTCTAAATTGAAGGAATGTGGATGCCTCATTCTTGAGAAAGGCAATACCTTAACATTAAAGGCACCCGAAAGAGTAAAAGCCGTGGATATGATCAAGACGCTGCCCTATCCTGGTTTTCCTACGGATATGCAGGCCCAATTCATGGCGCTGATGACGGTGGCGAAAGGCACAAGTTTTTTTACCGAAACCATATTTGAAAACCGGTATAAGCATGTGGATGAATTGGTCAGGATGGGCGCTAAAATCAAGATTGACGGCAGGGTGGCCGTGGTGAAAGGCGTGCCGAAACTAACCGGCGCAAAGGTTTGTGCGAAAGATTTGAGAGGTGGTGCGGCTTTAGTGATTGCAGGCCTTGCGGCAGAGGGGGAAACAACGGTAGAAGATATTATCCATATAGAACGGGGATATGAACAGTTTGATAAAATGTTGGAACAACTGGGTGCACATATATACAGGATACAATAAAAAGATTTTTGTTCTGAATCTTCCGGTATGAAATTCGATGATTTGTAGGCAGATTTTTATGAAATTTTATACGGCGTCCATCCTGACCCGCCAGTGGTCAGGGGGTTCTGCCGTAGTCGTTATAAGGCAGCTTTTGCTGCTCTTTCATTAACCCAAGGAATTAGACAAGTTGTCAAGGTGATCACATGATGCATAGGAATAACTCTAAAGTTGAAAGGCGGATAAAGAAAAACAGAGTCAAAGCGATTTTATTGATTCTACTGTTGCTTTGTACCGTTACATCGATTATTATATTGAAAACAGATATATTCTATATAAAAACATTGGAAATCAATGGTAATAAGAAGCTTTCGAAAGAGGATGTATTGACATATGCAGAAAATGCAGTAGGGTACAATATTTTTAAAATAAAACTAAAAAAAGTAAGGGAAAATTTACTTCGAAATCCCTATATCAAGACCGCAGAAATTCAAAGAAAGCTGCCGGATCAACTGATGATTGAAATTATCGAAAGAAAAGAAGCAGCCGTTGTCCCTTTTATGGGAAATTATTTCATTATTGATGATGAAGGCATTGTACTAAAAGGGGATACCCATGCCTCCGGACTAAAGGTGATAACAGGTTTGGAGTTTAGCAATTTCATGGAAGGGTCCATGCTTCAGGTTGCTGATCAGGAGCAGCTGGATAAGGCCCTTTTGATTGTCAAGGCAATGGAGGGTGTCCAAATAGATGTGAAAGAAATCGATGTAACCAATAAAAAAAATATTATTGTTCGATTAAACGACAATTTGTATTGTAAGTTAGGTGAGGGAAATAATTTAAATTATAAGCTGCAATTGTTGTTCAACATATTGTCAGATTTGCAATCGAAAGATATTACCAGGGGTGTAATTGATATTAGCCATGAAGGCTATCCCAGCTATAGACCTGTAGAATAGGAGGAAATCATGGGATGAAGGGGATAAAAGGACGGCTGGTTGTAGGCATGGTGTGTGTAGTTTTAGGTTTGGTGCTGGCCTTGCAATTCAGAAGTGTACAGGGAAATTATGACGATTGGAGGGCGCCTACCCAGAAGGCTCAGGAACTAGCAGGTCAGCTAAAAAAGATCAGGGATGAAAAGCAGAAGCTTTTGACTCAAATCAATGCTTTGGAGCTCAAAAAAAAAGAAATTGAGGAGATAGAGTCCAAGGAGGATGGATTAATTAAAAGCCTTGGGGAAGAGCTTGAAAAATATAAAATTATTTCAGGTGCAAGGAGTGTAAAAGGACCCGGTGTTGTTGTGGTGGTAGATGATCCACCGCCAGGTTCCGAGTATGCCTCCGATGTCAGTGTGATCATGGTAAATTATGATTTGCTGCTCAGCTTGATCAATAAACTGAATGATGCAGGGGCGGAGGCTATATCTATTAATGATCAGCGAATTGTTTCCAATACGGCGATACACTTGGCCGGCAATAATGTAAACATCAACGCTGTTCCCACGGGGCCCCCATTTGTTATCAAAGCCATCGGAAACCCCGATACATTGGAGGCAACCCTAAACGTAAGATTTGGAATTGTCTGGGTCATGAGAGATACCTATAACCTTCAGATTACTGTGAAAAAACAGGATGAGGTGATCATTCCCGGGTACAATCAAATTACAAAATTTATATATGCAAAACCTGTTGAAAGCACGGTGCAATAGACGAAATATATCTTTACCATCATATAGGAGAAGAAGGTGAAACCATTGATTATTGCCATTATCGGTTTGATGATCGGCGTTGTGCTAGGGTTGTATTTGCCGATCACATATCCCACATCCTATTCCTTATATATGTCAGTGGCCATACTGGCAGCTTTAGATTCTGTATTTGGTGGGATCCGGTCCCATATGGAGGGAAGGTTTAACTCGACCATATTTGTAACCGGATTTTTTGGAAATGCTATTCTTGCCGGCATTCTGGCATATATTGGGGATCGCTTAGGAGTCCCCTTGTATTATGCAGCAATATTTGCATTTGGAGGAAGATTATTCCAAAACTTTGCAATGATAAGGAGATATCTTATTGAGAGAATCAGCAAAAAATAATTTTTTTATTTTGAAAAAAGGATATTTGAATAGTACGTTGAAATTAGTATTAATATAATAATGTTAATTTCATAACGTTGCTAGTTGTTTTTACGCATAGGCATTTCTTTTTCAGCAACATCATGAAGTAGTCAATAGATTCGGTAGTTATAAGCGTTTTATCAATATTCAATATTTTCATAGCCGTATGAAGGGGGTAATTTTGTGTTAGAATTTGATGTTGATATGGAGCAATTCGCGCAAATTAAGGTTATTGGTGTTGGAGGCGGTGGAAATAACGCTGTCAATAGAATGATTGAATCACAGCTAAAGGGAGTACAGTTTATCGCTGTCAATACAGATAAACAAGCTCTATTTACCTCTAAAGCAGAATATAAAATCCAAATTGGTGAGAAGCTTTCCAAAGGATTGGGTGCCGGAGCAAATCCTGAAATAGGAAGAAAGGCTGCTGAGGAAAGCAGGGATGATATATATCAGGCTTTACAAGGAGCTGATATGGTATTTGTTACAGCCGGCATGGGCGGTGGGACCGGAACAGGTGCTGCGCCCATTGTTGCAGAAATTGCAAAAGAAATGGGAATTCTAACGGTGGGGGTAGTTACAAAGCCTTTTACCTTTGAAGGAAGAAGAAGAATGATGCATGCGGAGCAGGGCATTGAAGAACTGAAAGCAAGGGTGGATACGCTGGTAACAATTCCAAATGACCGGCTGCTTCAGGTGGTTGAAAAGAAAACCTCTATCGTTGAGGCTTTTAAAATAGCCGATGATGTATTGAGACAAGGGGTCCAAGGCATATCTGATTTGATTGCTGTTCCGGGATTGGTAAACTTGGATTTTGCCGATGTAAAAACCATTATGTTTGAACAAGGTCTAGCCCATATGGGAATCGGCAGGGGTAGTGGAGAACACAGAGCCACAGAGGCTGCGAAGCAGGCAATACATAGCCCGTTGCTGGAGACTTCTATTGAGGGAGCAAAGGGAGTGCTTTTGAATATTACGGGAGGTCCCAATTTAGGATTATTTGAAGTGAATGAAGCTGCCGAGCTGGTAGCACAGGCTGCAGATCCTGATGCCAATATTATCTTTGGTGCCGTTATTGATGAAGACTTAAAGGATGAGCTAAGAATTACAGTCATAGCAACGGGTTTTGAACATAAAGCAGTTTCATCTAAGAATCTATTGACTGCCAAAGAGATTCGTTTAGGCCACATCAAAGATGAGAGCCCAGTCCAAGAAGGGGATGATTTGGATATCCCGACGTTTTTAAGAAGAAGAAGGTAGCGTGAAGGTCGTTTAGGTAACTAAACGGCCTTTTGTCGTATTATGATAATTTTTAGAAATGATTTTTGTATTTTCGACTTCAAACAGTGACAAAAAAATAAAGGAACTTGCTATATAATAGACATAAACCATAGGACAATTGAATAGATGTATAACAAATAGAACGATCTTCCATACCGGAGGAATGTATATGATAGAGGTATATGGGGAATATCTGTTTATCGAAAACCTGTTGATGAATTGGTTGATTTTATACTTGACAGCCCATTTCAGCAAAACAAAAGTGCCAAGATACAAAATATGGGCAGGAGCAGCCCTAGGAGCCTTTTATGCCTTTGTTGTTTTTTTTCCTTCTCTTACTTTTTTGTACTCTATGCTGATGAAAATCATTGCTTCCATGTTTATCATCGTCATCACCTTTATGCCTTATCAATTCAAACATTTTTTTAAGTTGTTGGGTATTTTTTATCTGATTTCTTTTATGTTCGGGGGGGCTGCTTTTGCTTTATTTTATTTGACGGATTTTCATGGTCTGTTAAGCAACGGCATATTCTATTTTGGAAATTTCTCCTTGAAACTGCTGATATACTCCGGCATTGTTGCTTACATTCTCATGAAATACTGCTGGGAATACATTCAAATCAAAATTTCAAGGGAAAAAATTTGCATTCCTATTCGGATTCAAATAGAAAATCAGAAAAGTGAAGTAAAGGCACTGATTGATACTGGAAATTCTCTCCACGATCCCTTATCAAAATATCCCGTAATCGTCGTGGAATATACAGCGATTAAAGAATTGCTGCCCTTGGATATACAAAACATATTTCATCAGTCTCAAGATATAGATTTGGACTTAATTACAGGAATTATCCAAAATTCCGAATGGATCAATCGATTCAGGATGATACCGTTTAAATCCTTAGGGAAAGAGAACGGCATGCTCATCGGTTTTAAACCTGATTGTGTGGAGTTGCAGGATAAAAACCGTTCAAAATGCATTCAGGAAATCATCATAGGCATTTATACGAAAACATTATCCCCCGATGGAGATTATCATGCACTATTGCATCCTGATATTTTAGCATAAAATATTTCTCGAATGGAGGCGTATCCCCATGAGCATTTTCAAAAAAATAAAACTATTCTATAGAATATATGTTGTAAAACTTTTGAGGAAAGCAAAGATTTTGGATCCGGAGACGATATTTTACATAGGAGGCAGTGAAGCATTGCCCCCGCCTTTAAGCCCCGATGAGGAATTATTTTTGGTTGACAGGCTTGGCCAAGATGACGGTGCCGTAAGAACTATTTTGATTGAGAGAAACTTAAGATTGGTTGTATATATCGCAAGAAAATTTGAAAATACGGGGGTCGGAGTAGAAGACTTAATCTCCATAGGCACAATCGGTTTAATCAAAGCCGTCAATACATTCGATCCTGATAAAAAAATTAAATTGGCTACCTATGCATCCAGGTGCATAGAAAATGAGATTTTAATGTATTTGAGAAGAAACAGCAAAGCAAAGGCAGAGATATCCTTTGATGAGCCGCTGAATATCGATTGGGATGGAAATGAACTGCTGCTATCTGATATATTGGGCACCGACAATGATTTAATTTATAAATTTTTAGAAGAAGAGGTAGACAAAGAATTGCTGGAAATTGCCCTAAAGAAATTATCCAAAAGGGAAAAGAAGATTATGGAATTAAGATTTGGCTTGAATAATGGTGAAGAAAAAACCCAAAAAGAAGTGGCAGATATGCTTGGAATTTCACAATCCTATATTTCCAGGCTTGAAAAAAGAATCATCTATAGGTTGAAAAAAGAAATCAGTCGAATGACATAGCAGCTTGTAGGGGCTGCTTTTTTAAAGTTTTTGAAAAGGAATCAGGTATAAACAAAAAGGGAGGCGGCAATAATTTTTAAATGTAAGGGGGCAATAATCCATAGAAATGGAGGAATTGTCATGCATATCAACAAAGTAGAGATCTGCGGTGTAAATACTTCTAAACTCCCTGTACTAACCAATGCAGAAATGCGGGAATTGTTTAAAAAAATACATGAAGGGGATATGTCAGCCAGGGAAAAATTCATTCAAGGAAATTTAAGATTGGTATTAAGTGTGATACAAAGGTTTAATAATCGTGGGGAACACGTGGACGATTTATTTCAAGTGGGATGTATTGGATTAATAAAAGCCATAGACAATTTTGATTTAAGTCAAAACGTAAAATTTTCTACCTATGCTGTACCCATGATTATTGGTGAAATAAGAAGGTATTTGCGAGACAACAATGCCATCCGCGTCAGTCGATCTTTAAGAGATACGGCCTATAAAGCCCTCCAAATCAGGGATCAATTAATCAATAAAAACTCCAAGGAGCCGACGGTTTCGGAGATAGCAAAAGAATTAAACATTCCTCGAGAAGAGGTGGTATTTGCCTTAGATGCTATACAAGATCCCATATCTTTGTTTGAACCCATCTACCATGACAGCGGTGATGCTATTTTTGTCATGGACCAGGTAAGTGATGAAAAGAGTGAAGATGAGGTATGGTTAGAGGGAATTGCCTTACGGGAAGCATTGCGCAAACTCAGCGATCGGGAAAAATTGATATTGACCTTGAGGTTTTTTGAAGGACGGACCCAAATGGAGGTAGCAGAGGAAATCGGAATATCCCAGGCCCAGGTATCCAGATTAGAAAAAACGGCTTTAAAACATATGCGAAAATATATATAAAACAAAAGCAGCAGCAGCTTTTGTTTTTTTTGTGTAAACAAAAGAGCTTTTGTACCTAAAAGGGGAATCGGCCTATGCTGGATATTTCATTATATTGGATTTTTGAATGAAAAACAATAAGGTTATATTAGAATGAACAACAATAAAAACATAAAAATTTTTAATTCATACAAATTAATTCTACAAATCATATTGACAAGAAATATTTTCCATGGTATTTTATTGGAAAGGCATATTTTTACTTTTCAGGTGATGTTTAGGCATTATGCTAATCTCGGAGGGGGACAATCTGTCGAATAAAAAGATAATGTATTTCATCCTTATCATGACCATGCTGTCAATATTTCAAAGTGGATGTACACAAACACAATAACTATATGATACAAGGATGTGTATATATTATGTTGCACATTAGGTCGCCAGACAAACTTAAAAAGGCTTTCGTATATCCGTCGAACTACTGACCCTTCCGAAGTCTTTTAGTGGGCGGATATTTAAAAGCCTATACCATTAGTATATGATAGTTTGTATTTTGCCACAATACATTTCAGCAACGAACAATAAAAAATGGAGGTAGGATAACATGAGAAAAATATTATCATTAATTCTGGCGGTAGTTTTTGTTTTTTCCAATATTGCGGGAGTAAGTGCAGAATCTTCTGATAAGGATACACAGATCGATAACAAAGAAGTTGTTCATAAGCTCGGAGGAAGTTCGGGGGATGTAACAATACAGGGAATAAATCCTCCACCAGCGGGTAATCCTTGGCTTTTGAATAGCGGGGCTTATAATTTTAGTTTCCAGTTTGACTCAAATCTATATCAAAATACTACTATGAAGACCAGTACTGGTACGATAAGTTTTACCTTAACATCAAAGTCGGACTGGATACATACTACTAACACTACGTTTGAATTTAAATTATATAAAAAAGGATTATTTGGAGATACTTTAATAGGTAGTAGAACATGTGCTAGAGATGGGAAATCAACTGGTTCATTTACTGGACTTGATACAAAAGCAGAATACTATTTTATGCTATCAAAAGCTACTGATGGAGTTATTTTAAGCGGTTCTGGATCAATAAAGCAGTAGTTTTCTGACTTGATTTTGTGAAATACAGACTGTTAGTATTTTTAGCTAGCAGTCTGTTGAATTCACTTGTGATTTATTACATTGTTTATATAAAACAATAGGAGTGAAATCAATGCTTATAAATTCGAATTTTTTATTCATTACTGTTATTCCCTTGTGGTTAATTTGGAAAATTATTAATTTGGGATCAAAGCTTTATAAAAGGTTAGAGATTAGGATAGGGTTTGAAATTCTAAAAGCCTTGTTTTTCTTTTATATTTTACTGTTAATTTCAATAACGCTTTTTCCTATAAGAGTAAATATGCCCGATAATAACTACATATCATATAATTTCATACCGTTTAAAAGCATAATCCATATGCAAAGGCATGGATTTTACATGTTTACAAGAAATGTTTTAGGAAACATTATAATTTTTGCTCCCTTCGGATTTTTAACCCCGATGATTTGTAAAAATTTTAGTAAGTTAGCAAAAGTAATATTATACAGTTTCCTACTCTCATTAATAATTGAAGCATTGCAATCTATTGGTTTTATAGAAAGAAGAAGTTTCGATGTGGATGATTTACTACTGAATACTATTGGAGCTATTGCTGGCTTTATTCTTTACAAAGCTTTTATTGCATTGATGCCTTTGTTAAGAAAACTAATTGGATTACCTTACATTTTAAGAAAATCATAAGCGTTTGCTTATCCATATTTCATTGAAGTAGAAATTACATTTGACCGGCAGCTTCAATGACTTTTAGATAGACGCAATGAACTTATAGCAATCTTATGCTTATAAAGAAGTAAAGTAATGGAACGTCATATAAGGAATAATGGCGTAGTAAAAATAAAATAAAATGTAATAAAAATAATGTAATGATATAGAAAATATATAAAAAATATAAGTAAATTTAACAAAAAAATGTTTATTTTTTTAGAAAAATATGATGTATTTTTAAAAAAGATAAAAAATAGAAACAATTTTAAAAAGAAAAGGTGAAAAGATACGATGTATTTCATGGAAGACACAATCCTGCCCCCGGGGGAAAAGATTAGAAGAATACGGGCTTTTTTAGGAGCAAAGCAAGGCTACATCACCGGTAATAAATTCACAAGGAATTTGATCAGCTACATAGAAAACGGAAAAACAAGATTGGTTCGGGACACGGCTGAAATTATTGCAGAGAATTTGATGAGGATCGCAGAAGAACAAAAAAATCCCATTTATATTACAGCAGACTACCTGATGGAAAATGAACTGCAGCAGGCCAATCGGATTTTAGAAAAACTTTTCCAGCGGATGAAAGAGTATCTGCAATCCAACGAAAGGCTGTTTATGGAGAATTTTCGTCGGGCAGAGGAGATTTTGGCCGATTGGGATATTCCAGACAAAAAAGCCGTGATTTATGAATTGATGGGTGATTTTTACTATGACAAAGAGGACTTTCATGACAGCTATATCTATCATATCAAGTCTTTAGAAAACTATATACGTATCAACCATCATGTAAAAATGGCATCTACTTATTCCAAATTAGGCAGAGCATGCATTGAAATGAAGAACTATCAAGATACTATTAATTTGAATAATCACGGCATGTTGGTTTTGGAAAGTCACCATATAGAAGAACCTTTTATCATGAAAAAACTTTTGTTTAACAATGCTGCAGCGTATATAGAATCGGGTTTATATGATGAGGCTATTGCGGTTTTGGATAAACTGACAGCAAAGTACAGTGATTTTACAGATGAGCAACGGATGGATATTTTGATCTCTAAAGGGAACTGTTGCTTAGGGAAGGAAGAGCTTCGTGATGCCAGAAAACTGCTGGAGCAGGTCGTAGAAATGGCCCCAAAGAGTAAGAATCTGGAAAGGAAGGCTATGGCCTATAAAAACCTGAGTGATGTGTATGAAAAGAAGGGCGACCTAGAGAAGGCCGTGGAATACAACCGCAAGAGTTTGGATATCCGTGAAGTCCATGGAAGCAGATTCTTAAAAACTACTTTATTGGACTTGGGAAAGAGATATTATCGCACAGGAAACTATGAGGAAGCTGAAAAAATACTGTTAAAGACCTTAGAAGAAGTAAAGGGGAAAAATGATAGGCCCTTGCGGGCAGAAGCCTATCGCTATCTTGCCAAAGTCTATAGGGAAGCCGGTAAAGATAAGGAACTGGATGCTTTGGTGGAAGAGGTTATTGAGAATAAAAGGGAGTTTAAAGAGGTATTTTTCGAAGCAGTCTATTATTATGTCGATAGGGATATGGATAGGAGCAAAGAACTGTTAAGGTTGGGATTGGAAGATTCCCAATAAAAATAAAAGATCCAAGGGGGATTACCATGAAAATGAAAAAAATAGCTATATTTACTGTGGTTACCATGCTGCTGAATCTGGCCATCGGTACAGCGATGATCTATGCAGATCAACCGCCTTTGAAATCAAAACCGCCTGTCACTACTGCTGATCAGCCGTCATGGGGTTAAACGCAGTTTTTATGAAAAATGCTTTGAGAGTCTTTATGGAATCATGACAGAATATTAAGGAAAAGAGGTAGGTGGTTTAGATTTTTTATTCTATTTTCAAAACTCTAAGCCACCTTTTTACCATAAAGTCAGCATTTGAAAAGAATAAGTGATCTTTTGCAGTAAGGATGTATTTACACGAAGAACGATAGAAGATGTCTGTCAATACATAGAAAGCAATTTCTCATATAAAGTCGTTAGTGAAAATTGCGAAGAGAATTCCTGCTTTTTAAATAAAATGATAGAAATAACCAAAAGTAATATAAACCATTATGTAAAAAGCAACAATATTCATTTAGAGTCAATGTAAATAAAAATCTACAAATTATTTTCTGATCGCAGAAATAATGACTTTTTCAAAAAGCTTTTAACAAACTCTTTCTGTTATGATGATTGTTTGTGTAACTTTTGTACAAAGATCTTTTGAGGAGGAAGAAAATGAAGGTAGATTCAATGAATGCAATAGGTGGAATGAATCATACTTATACCAAAACGATAAGGAGAGTCAACAAAGAAAGTCATTTATCCCAAAATGAAATAAATACTTTGATTAGCGAAAAGACTAAGAATACATTTAAGCCAGTAGATATAAAAGCAATCAATGCCAGTTGTTACAGACAGTATCTGATGAATAATGTTGGAGAAACAGTATTTGATTTATCAAAGTTAGAAGAGAAGATGGAAAATCAGCCGGCATTTCCGGAAGTGAAACAATTTACAGATGATCTTGGAAGAACCAGATTTAGGTGTTATTTAGTGAAGCCAAATTCAGACAGGCTAATTACAGTAGATGTGGCATTGCTCAATTATGATGGAGATCAAAAAATGGATGAGCAAACTTTCATGAATACGATTGGGAAAGCAATTTTAGTATTGGATAGGCATATAACCATGTCAAAGAATTTAGGAGATACCGTTCCCGATCATATAGCGCCAGAATTTACATTTGACAAGACTTCCAATCGTATAGATCTTTCCTCTTTATTAAGGGAAACGAAAAATGATTTTATGGCAAGAACTTCAAGGAGTTTTAAAAGCATGAATCCGTTTTGGAATAAATTTGCAGAGAAAAAAATGATTGAGGAATATTACAAGGATTTAGAGGAATTTATTTTAGAAATAATTCAAAAAGATTTGAATAGATAATTGTTGTTTTAAGACAAGAACAATTTTATATCCTTATTCTAAACAAATATTGTAGAGCAATCGATAAGGATACTTACGAGTCCTCGCCGAAATCATAGGTGAGGACTATTATTTTATGTTCCTCATAAGAGAATTCATGGATTTATACATATATTGTGAGGCAAGCTTATATATATTTATATGAAGAAAATAATAACGAAAGTAGGTGTTGATATGATTAGTACATCTGATTTACGGCAAAAAGAGGTTATCAATATCGTGGATGGCCGTAGGTTAGGATTTATATCAGACATTGAAGTGAATCTGGAAAAAGGGAAAATAGATGCTTTGATTGTTCCGGGCCCAGGGAAGTTTCTTGGTATTTTTGGCAAGGATCATGATTATATCATCACTTGGAGCGAAATAAGGAAAATAGGAATGGATGTGATTCTGGTAGAGCTCAATGATGTGATTGTTACAAGGGAAGAACAAAACATTTCTAAAGAGGAAAAATAGCCTGTATTCCGGAAATACAGCAAATTGTGAGTAGACATACCATATTTCGTATAATATAATTTAAGTAGCACCATACATTGACGGAACCATACCATTGATCAGAATACAGGGGGATTTTGCTATGAATTGTCCATTTTGTGAATACTTTGAAACAAAGGTAGTAGATTCGAGACCGACAGAGGAAGGACATGCCATTCGACGGCGAAGGGAATGCGGCAAATGCAAAAAGAGATTTACAACCTATGAAAAAGTGGAAGAAATACCCCTCATGGTTGTAAAAAGAGATGGTACGCGGGAGGCATATAATCGAAACAAGGTCTTAAATGGGATGATTCGTGCTTGTGAAAAAAGACCTGTATCCCTGAAGGATATGGAAGCGATGATTGACAATGTGGAAAGGGATCTGCATAATACAATGGAAAAGGAGATCGCCAGTACATATATAGGGGAACTGGTGATGCATCGGCTCAAGGATTTGGATGAAGTAGCCTATGTAAGATTTGCTTCTGTTTACAGACAATTCAAGGATATCAATACATTTATGGAAGAGCTTAAGAAGTTATTGAATGAAAAATAGTATTTCAGCATATGAATATGGAAAATCTTAAGGCAAGTTGTACAGCAACTTGCTATTATTTTAAGAATGGGAAGGAGAGAACGTCACATGAAGGGGAACTTGACAATTCATCAAAAAAATGATTTGATATATTTTACCATTCCATCCTTTGATCAGACAGGCCTTGTGCAACATTGTTTTACAAGCAGGATAGGGGGAGTAAGCAAGGGAAGTAATTATGCTTTGAATTTAAGCTTTAAAACAGGGGATGATAGGGAGAACGTGCTGGAGAACTATAGGCGAGTATGTGATGCCTTGGAGATATCTGTCTATGATTTGGTTTTATCTGATCAGGTTCATGGAGATCGTATCAAGGTTGTTACGGAAGAAGATCGGGGAAAGGGAATTGTGGTGGATAGTGATGTAAGGGAGATTGATGCCCTGATTACCAACAGGAGAAATATTGGGTTGGTGACCCTATATGCCGACTGTGTCCCTATATTTTTATTAGATCCTAAGCAAAAAGTGATTGCTTTGGCCCATGCCGGATGGAAGGGAACGATGCTGAAAATTGGAGCGAAGGTAGTCGGAAAAATGATGGAACAATTTCAAACAAATCCAAAGGATTGCCTGGCTGCTATAGGACCGTCTATCGGAAAATGTTGTTATGAGGTGGATCAACAAGTCGCAGAGAAATTTAACGAAAAATTTACAAACCCTAGCAAATTTGCAATTTCTAAAGGAGATAATAAATATATGCTGGATTTGTGGCAGGCGAACAAAAGTATCCTGGAGGAAATAGGCATTTTAGAAAGAAATATAACTGTAGGAGAAATTTGTACCCAATGCAATGATGAGATATTGTTTTCTTATCGAGCTGACCAGGGAAGAACGGGAAGGATGGCGGCGATTTTGCAGCTAAAATAAATATGCCGGGAGGAGAGGTTTTATGAGCAGAAAAAAGGTGCTTGTCGTGGATGACGAGCAGCATATCGTGGAACTGATTCAGTTTAATCTGGAAAATAGCGGCTTTGATGTGCTTGCCAGTGATAATGGAGAGGATGCCCTAAAGATTGCCATAGAAGAAGTCCCCGATGTCATTATTTTAGATTTAATGTTGCCGGGAATGGACGGATTCGAGGCTTGCAAAAAAATAAGAAGCCATGAGAAAACCGGCAAGATTCCCATTATCATGCTTACGGCCAAAAGTGAAGAAACTGATAAAGTCCTTGGCTTAGAGCTTGGTGCCGACGATTACTTGACAAAGCCCTTCAGTGTCAGGGAACTGGTGGCAAGAATAAAAGCCGTTTTGAGAAGGTTTGAAGAAATTCCAAAGGAAGCCGGCAAAATCATAAAGATTCATGATATCACCATAGACACAGAAAAACATGAAGTAATGAAAGGATCTAAGGTATTGGACCTAACCTTAAAGGAATTTGAGCTTTTAAAAATACTTGCTGAAAACCGGGGCAAAGTCCTTTCAAGAAATTTTTTACTGGATGAGGTCTGGGGATATGATTATTTTGGCGAGACGAGAACTGTGGATGTACATATTCGGCATCTAAGAAAAAAAATTGAGGATAATGATAAACATCCTGTATATATTGAAACCATCAGAGGGATTGGATATAAAATGAAACAGGTGAAGTAGATGCAGAAAAGAATATTTTTTACTTATACCATACTATTGCTTGTGGGGATCATTATTTCCGGGGTTCTTACTTTAGGTTTTATCAAGGGAAGCTATCTAAAAGCAATGGAAAGGATGCTGATCAGCAGCGGAAATCTAGTCAATCAATTTATAGAAGATAAAATAGAGGAAGATCCTTTTTACAATATTAATTTTTCTGAACTGGCCCATAAATATGCGAAACAAGCAAATGCCCGGGTGACTTTTATCAATAATAACGGGTTGGTCATCGGGGATTCGGAAATTCCACCGGAGCAACTCCCCAATATTGAAAGCCATTTGTACCGGCCGGAGGTGCAAGCGGCATTGAAAGGATCCATCGGCAGGAGCAATCGCTATAGTGCTACGACGCAGGTAAATTATTTATATATTGCCGTACCGATTAGGGTAAAAGGCAGGATCTTCGGAGTCACCCGATTGGCTTTTCCTCTAACGGAGATTAATAAACTGAATTTGAAGCTTCTGCAAAGCACCCTGATTGCTGCTTTGTGTGGGCTGGTGGTTGCCACTATTTTAGGTTACCGATATGTAAATAATGTAACAAAGCCCATCAAAGAAATTACAAAGTCGGCACAAAAAATAGCCAATGGAGATTTCAAAAACAGGGTGTATGTAAAAAGCAGTGATGAAATAGGTATATTGGCGGATACCTTTAACTTGATGGCGGCAAAACTCAATGAAACGATTTCGGAATTATGGGATAAAAACACAAAGCTGCAGTCCACATTGGCCAGTATGAATGAAGCACTATTTGCCGTAGACAACAACTATAAGATTATCTTGATCAATCCTGTTGCCAAGTCTCTTTTTAAGATATGCGATGAAGATGTAATAGGAAAGCATATTTTGGAAGTCATCAGAAGCAATAAGCTCCATGAGATTTTAAAGGAGATGTTGAACAGTCAGAGGGTAGGGCAAAAAGAGATTACGATGGATTATCCGGAAACAAGGATATTGAAAATTTATACAAACTTTATTCGATTAGATAGGGATCCCAATCGGATTATCGGAATCATGGCTTTGATCCAGGATGTTACGGAGATGAGGAAACTTGAAAACATGCGGTCGGAATTTGTAGCCAATGTATCCCATGAGTTGAAAACGCCTTTGACTTCCATTGCAGGTTTTATAGAGACCCTAAAAAGCGGTGCCATTGACAATGAGAAGGTTAGAAAGCGATTTTTGGATATTATCGAAATAGAAACGGAAAGATTGGGGCGTCTCATCGATGACCTACTGAGCCTGTCGGCCATAGAAAACAATAAGTTTTCATTGACGCGAGAAGAGATCAATGTGAATGAAGTCATCACGGAAATTAACGATATGGTGGAGGGCTTGGTAACTCAAAAACACATCCATTATCATGTGGAAGTGGAGGCTTCATTACCGCCGATTGTCGGAAATCGGGATTGGTTTAAACAAATGATGCTCAATCTTATAGACAATGCCATCAAGTATACTCCTGAGGGGGGTACGGTGAAAGTTTTAGCTTACAAAAAGTATGACAACCTTTTTCTTGTTGTAAAGGATACGGGAATAGGTATACCGAAGCAAGATATACCCAGATTGTTTGAGCGGTTTTATAGGGTGGATAAGGCTCGATCTAGAAAAATTGGGGGGACGGGCCTGGGATTGGCTATTGTAAAACACATTGTTTTGTCATTGAATGGTGAGATAAGGGTTAGCAGTGAATTGAATAAGGGATCGGAGTTTACCGTAAGAATTCCTCTTTTAGGACAAAGAAGCTAGTAGTTCCCATAGCTTCTTTGTATTTTTGGGGAATTTACAAGAATTTAACAGGCAGTTTATGTTGTCTTAACATAGCCAAATTATACTGATACTTGTGAATGTGAATTTAAAATATCACATTGCGATAGGAAGAATAGAATGAAAAAAATTAATTTCACCAAATGGATGGGGGAAACGAAGATGAAAAGGATTTTGTTGTTAGTACTGGTATTGATGTTGGCTATGGCGGTGCTGGCAGGGTGCGGAGGAAAAACGGAAGCTCCTGAAGGGCAGCAGCCTGCTGAGCAATCTCAAAAAGAAGGAAAATTATCCGGTAAGATTGTAATTGCAGGTTCTACATCTGTACAACCATTGTCTGATGAATTGGCGGCTGTATTCAGAGAAAAATATCCCAATGTACAAATTGAGGTTCAAGGCGGCGGTTCAAGTGTTGGTGTAAAATCTGCCATCGATAAGATTGCAGATATTGGAGCATCTTCAAGGGAATTAAAAGAGGAAGAGAAAGCAGCCGGCTTGACTGAATATGTGATTGCAAAGGACGGTATTGCCGTTATTGTGAATCCTGCCAATAAAGTAGAGAATTTGACAATGGAGCAAATCAAAAAGATTTTTACAGGGGAAATTACAAACTGGAAGGAAGTTGGGGGAGCGGATAAGGCAATTACTGTTGTATCCAGAGAAGAAGGTTCCGGTACTAGGGGAGCTTTTATTGAAATCACGGGTGTCGAAGGAAAAGATGCATCCGGCAATAAGGCAGATTTGACAACAAAAAATGCTTTGGTGCAGCCCTCTACGGGCGCGGTGAAGCAAACAGTGGCAAATACTCCCGAGGCAATCGGATATGTATCCATGGGAGCACTGGATGATATGGTGAAAGCCGTGAAGGTAGAAGGTGTAGAAGCTACGGAAGAAAATGTAAAAAATGGTACATTTAAAATCTCAAGACCATTCTTGTATCTGACAAAGGGTGAAGAGAGTGAAGTGGTAAAGGCATTTATCCAATTTGTATTAGGCGAAGGACAAGAAGTTGTTAAGAAAGAATACATTACTGTAAAATAGAGCAATAACTGAATCATCGGGAACATGAGACGATCCTCCCATTTTCTGCAAAAAATATAAAGGCGGTAATACCGTCTTTATATTTTTTGCTTTAGCATAAAAAAGCATCATTTAGAATATTTAACATGGATTTAACAATAGCTTAATCTTCCAATAACGAATTCGCCATAGAATGAAAGATGGGAGCGAAAGAAATTTGGAAGGAGACTTACAATGAAGAAGTACGAGAAAACAATAGAAATTGTCCTCTTGATCAGCGCAACAGTTGCTACTTTGTCTGTTTTTCTGATTACTTTCTTTATCTTTAAAGAAGGGCTGCCGTTGCTGTTGGATTATGGTATCACAAACTTTGTTTTTGGCAAGGATTGGGCTCCTACCAACGGCAAATACGGTGCATTTCCCATGATTGCTGGTTCCGTATCGGTAACAGTTGGAGCGTTGGTTATCGGTGTACCCGCGGGAATTGCCTGTGCCATCTTCTTGGCAGAAATTGCACCCAAATCCGTTGTAAAATTCTTGAAACCCGCAGTTGAGCTATTGGCAGGAATACCTTCTGTAGTATACGGTTTTTTTGGATTATCTGTATTCGTGCCCATGATTCGAAATTATATATTGCCCATGGTGCAAAAATGGAATCCTAATGCATATACTTCCGGATATAGTATATTAGGCGGTTCCATGATTTTGGCAATTATGATTTTGCCCACAATTATCAATATCTCTGAAAATTCTATTCGTGCGGTACCGATTGAATATAAACAAGGTTCTTTAGCTTTAGGAGCATCCCGTTTTGAAACCATTGCTAAGGTCATTTTGCCTGCAGCAAAGTCCGGCGTTGTTGCTTCGGTGGTATTGGGCATGGGCAGGGCAGTGGGAGAGACCATGGCGGTTATATTAATCACAGGGAATATGCCGAAGGTTCCCGGGAACGTACTGGATTCGGTAGCTACCCTGACAGGAACTATTGCCATGGAAATGGGATATGCTACACCAACCCATCAAAAAGCGTTATTTGCCATGGGGATTGTTTTGTTTGTGTTTATTATGTTGTTAAATATGATGGCTACCTGCACAAAGAGGAAGCTAGGAGGAGAATAAAATGGTGGAGATGGGGATGAGCAAAATCATCACTACGAATAAAAAGATGAAAATAAATATAAAAGAGAAACTATGGTATTTTTTCATCTATCTCTCGGCTTTATTTACATTGATTGCTCTGCTGTCGATCATTGGGTATATATTGATGAACGGAGCGAAGCATATCCATTGGGAATTTTTTGTAAAAGAACCCAGCAGCATGGGGAGGGAAGGCGGAATCTTCTCTATTATTGTGGGTACCCTTTATTTAACCTTGGTGTCCATTGTTATTGCAACACCTATTGGTGTCGCTGGGGCAATCTATTTAACAGAGTACGCCAAAGAAAACAGATTGGTAAGGATCATTCGATTTGGTACAGAAACTTTGGCAGGAATACCGTCCATCATATTTGGTCTTTTTGGTTTTGTTTTCTTTGTTGTATTTTTGGGTTTTCGCTGGTCGATTCTGTCAGGGGGACTAACTCTCGCCATGATGATTTTGCCGACTTTGCTGCGGGCTACAGAGGAATCGTTGAAAACAGTGCCCCAATCCTACAGGGAAGGCAGTTTGGCTTTGGGCGCTACCAAATGGCAAACCATTATGAAGGTTGTATTGCCAAGCAGTGTGTCAGGAATCTTGACTGGATTGATTTTAGGCATAGGCAGGGCCGTAGGGGAGACGGCGGCTGTGATGCTGACGGCGGGAAGCTCCTTAGGATTGCCTAAATCCATTATGGATCCTGCAAGGACCATGTCTGTGCATCTTTATCTGCTGGCCTCTGAGGGTTTATCGAAGGAAAAAACTTTTGCTACTGCCACGGTATTGGTCATATTTGTAGTCATAATTAATTGCTTTGCAAATATTTTGGCCAATAAATATATGAAAAAGACAAAGGTTGAGTCTTAGGAGGGGGACCGAAAATGGTGAATAGAACGAAAATAAAAGTAAATAGTTTGAATCTTTTTTATGGGGATTTCCAAGCCTTGATCGATATCAACATGGATATTATAGAAAACAAAGTAACAGCTTTGATTGGTCCCTCAGGATGTGGGAAATCTACTTTTCTAAGAACATTGAATCGGATGAACGACTTGATTGTCAATGCAAGGATCGAGGGAAAAGTTTTGTTGGATGAATTAGATATTTACAGTGAAAAATGTGATTTGATACAACTCCGAAAAAGTGTAGGCATGGTGTTTCAAAAACCCAATCCCTTCCCGAAAACTGTCTATGAAAATGTGGCCTATGGACCTAGGATTCATGGAATCAAAGAAAAATCAAAATTAGATGAAATTGTGGAAAAAAGTCTTCGGGGAGCCGCTTTGTGGGATGAGGTGAAGGACAGATTAAATAGGCCTGCCTTGGGATTATCGGGGGGCCAGCAGCAAAGACTATGTATTGCAAGGTGTTTGGCCGTTGAGCCCGATGTATTGCTAATGGATGAGCCTACTTCGGCCCTAGACCCCATTTCTACATTAAAAATCGAAGATTTATTAGAAGAATTGAAAAAGAATTATACCATTGTTATTGTTACCCACAACATGCAGCAGGCCGGGAGGGTTTCAGACTATACTTCTTTTTTCTTAAACGGTGAGATCATAGAAACGGATTTAACGGACAATATCTTTTCTAAGCCGAGAGATAAGAGAACAGAGGATTATATCACCGGCAGATTCGGTTAAAATCTATTATTGGAGGAAAAAGATATGCCTAGATTGCATTTGTCAAATGAATTAGGAAAATTACATGATGATTTGCTGAAAATGGGACGTATGGTAGAAGAAGCAATTTTGGATGCAATTCAATCTTTAAAAAATCAAGATGTTGTTTTGGCTCAAAAAGTGATTGATGGGGACAAAGCCATCAACCGGATGGAAGAGGATATAGAGGATAAGTGTATTAAGCTGATTGCCACCCAACAGCCTATGGCCATAGACTTAAGGGAGATCTGCTCTATATTGCGGCTCATTGTTGATTTGGAAAGGATGGCGGATCATGCCGCTGATATTGCTAAGACCACCATTCGTTTATCCAATGAAAAATACGTAAAACCACTGATTCATATTCCTCGTATGGCGGATCTTGCGGCAGAGATGGTGGCCCAATCTTTGGATGCTTTTGTAAAGAAAGACGTTGATTTAGCCAAAAAGACTTGGGCGTTGGATAAAGAGATTGACAGCATTTATAAAGGAGTATACAACGAGTTGATTATGATTATGATTGATGACCAGGAGAAAATTGCTCAATCCACCTATTTTCTCTTTATCTGCAAACATCTGGAGAGAATTGCCGATTATGCAAAAAACGTTTGTGAAAAAGTAGTGTATATTCAAACCGGCGACTATTGGATGAAGTAGATAGAATTTATTCTTGAAAAACAGTCTTTATGATCTATAGAGACTGTTTGTTTTTTTTTTAGACATAGAAAGGGTGTATTCGGACAAATAATAAAGAGTAGATCTATAGCAGCGAATATGAGAAGAAGGAGGAGGGGAACGATGGAAAATTTCAGTGTAATCATTATACCATCTTTGGCGATGGGATTGCTGGCGAGACTATATATGATTCGCATTGATCATAGGCAATATCCAAGCTATCCACAGGGGCTGATATCCCACTTGACGTTAGGGGTTATTGCTGCAGCCTTGGGATCAGTGGCATTGCCTGCCCTGTTGAGCAAAGAGTTTGGTGCGGTAACGTTTCTGGCCTTGGCAGCTCAGCAATTTCGCGATGTAAGAAATATGGAAAGACAGAGTTTGGATAACATTGAACCTACAGAATTGGTGCCAAGGGGAACGGCTTATATAGAAGATATTGCCAAAGCCTTTGAGGCCCGCAACTACATGGTCATTATTACATCCCTTGTGACCAGTATTTTTATATATCTTGTCCAATGGAGAAAAGGAGCGGCTCTTGTACAGGTATTGATTGGCATATTGGCAGGAATCTTCACCATGATTCTTTTAAAGAAAATGCTAAAGAGACAAACAATTGCAGAGATTGCGGAAGTAAAGGCCGGTAAGATTCATTTTGAGGGACCGCTGCTCATGGTAAATGATACGGCGATCATGAATATAGGCTTAAAAAGTGCCAGAAAAATATATGAAGAGAATGGCATTGCCATAGAAATTATTCCTAAGGATGCGAATGCCAACGCGACCCTGGCCAATATAGGACAAAGACAGGCAATTCAACATAATGTTACAGTTCACTTAGGAATTCGAAAGGACGTGGATGAGCCGGAATTTACGCCTATTGCAAGAAGAAACCCTCATAACGGTAATATTGTCATGGCCATTGTGCCAGCAGAAAAAGATATGGACTTGCTGATAGCGGCAGTAAAGGGGACCCCTGTCCTAGAGACGGCCAAAAGAAAACCTTTATCGTCCCGGTTGAGAAGCTAACAAACAGAAAGGAGAAGCAACAATGGATTTCGGTATCAAAGACAGCATTATCGCCATTATTACCTTGGACAGGAATATGGTGTCCTCTAGTACCATACCTGTATTTTATGCCAATACGGAGGAACAACAGGAAAGAATTGCCCTTCTTATTGCGAAGATCACCATGGGGATGGTCCATGATTTAGAAAACGGATCCTATGTGGTGGTGCGCCATTAGAAATATAATAAATGCCTTGACGCTAAAGGATGTTCCATGATAATATTACTAAACGTAGTACAACAGGTAAATTTTGTGCTATAATATTAGTATCAGGTACTAAAACTAGATTTTAAGTAGGTGCTTTTATGTTTGAAGGATCTTATGAAAATATTATTTCGGAGGTATCCCCCCAGAGTATTGCCGAAAACATAGGCATTCAAAAAGGAGACGTCCTCCTTAAGATTAACGGACAACCCATTGAAGACATCATTGAATATATGTTTTATATTGCCGATGAGTATCTGGAAATAGAGATAAAGAAATCCGATGGCAAGGTGAAAACATATAAGATATATAAAGAATACGATGAGGATTTGGGCATTATTTTTGAAAACCCAATTATTGATAAAGCAAAAAGCTGTAGAAACCAATGCATTTTTTGTTTCATCGATCAACTGCCGCCCCATATGAGGGAAACTTTGTATTTTAAGGACGATGACTCTCGGTTGTCCTTTCTACAGGGAAATTTTATTACGTTAACGAACATGTCTGATGAAGATATAGAAAAAATTATCAGGTATCGCATTAGTCCCATCAATGTTTCTATTCATACCACAGATCCGGATCTGAGGGTCAGGATGCTGAATAACAAAAGGGCAGGCAATATTTATGAGCGTCTTCAAAAGCTTACGAAGGCAGGCATCAGGATCAACGGGCAGATTGTACTTTGTCCCCATGTAAACGACGGGGAAAATCTAGATCGTACGATAGGGGACCTGGCATCCTTATATCCATCTTTGGAAAGTGTAGCTGTCGTGCCTGTGGGCGTCACCCGTTTTCGTGAAAATTTGTATCCTCTGGAGACCTATCGTGAAGATACTGCCAGGAAAGTGATTGAACAAATAGAAAACTGGCAGCAGAAACTTTATGGAAAAATCCATACCCGGTTTGTATTTTTATCTGATGAGTTTTATGTGATTGCCAAAAAAACACTGCCTCCCTATGAGGCCTATGAGGATTTTCTGCAAATTGAAAATGGTGTTGGTCTTATGGCCATGTTTGCCCATGAGTTTTATGACAGATTGCAAGAAATTCCTTTCATAGAAGCCCATGGAAAAGAAATCGCCGTAGTGACAGGGGTATCTGCCGCACCCTTTATATCAAGGCTGTGCAAGGAGATTGAAAAAAGGATAAAAAATTTAAGAATTGATGTTTATCCCATAGAAAACCATTTCTTCGGGACCACCATCACAGTGGCAGGATTGGTTACGGGGCAGGATATTATCAAACAGTTGAAGGATAAGGAGTTAGGAGAAAAAATGATAATTCCGGAGTCCATGTTAAAGGCCGGAGAAACGATTTTTTTAGATGATGTAACGGTAGAAGATTTGGAGAGGGAATTGCATGTAAAAATTGTTGTTTCAAAGGTTAGCGGCAGAAGTTTTGTTGACAAAATTTTAGAATAACGCTAATACTGGAGGGATTGTAATGGCAAAGCCAATTGTAGCAGTTGTTGGCAGACCCAACGTGGGAAAATCAACTTTTTTTAATCGAATTGCAGGAAAAAGGATTTCCATTGTGGAAGATCAGCCTGGAGTCACTAGGGATAGAATCTATACGGAAGCAGAATGGTTAAATATCCCCTTTACGATGATTGATACCGGTGGAATTGAACCCGATACAAAGGATATTATATTGTCGCAGATGAGAAAACA
Source organism: Thermotalea metallivorans (assembly GCF_001562415.1). GTDB lineage: Bacteria > Bacillota > Clostridia > Peptostreptococcales > Thermotaleaceae > Thermotalea > Thermotalea metallivorans. The sequence goes on from NZ_LOEE01000030.1 coordinate 107,673, forward strand.
GGCTGAAATTGCTATTGAGACGGCCGATGTCATCGTCTTTATGGTGGATGGCAAAGAGGGATTGACGGCCGCCGATCAAGATGTTGCCAATATGCTGAGAAAAACAAAAAAACCTGTATTGCTGGTGGCAAACAAGGTAGATACAAAGGATTTACCCGATACATTTTATGATTTTTATCAGCTGGGATTAGGGGAACCTATGGCCATATCTTCGGCAAACGGCCTTGGGCTGGGTGATTTGCTGGACGAAATTGTTGCCAGATTTCCGAAACAGCAGGAAGATATTTATGAGGAGGATACAATCAAAGTAGCAGTAATCGGCAAACCAAACGTAGGAAAATCTTCAATTATCAATACGATTTTGGGAGAAGAACGGGTGATTGTCAGCGATATTGCCGGTACCACCCGAGACGCCATTGATACGCCTTTTACCCATGGGGAAGATAAATATGTTTTTATTGATACGGCAGGGATCAGAAGAAAAAGCAGAATCAATGAGAACATTGAGAAATATAGTGTGATCAGGTCACTTACAGCCATAGAGCGGGCGGATGTGTGTCTGTTGGTGATCGATGCATCAGAGGGTGTTACAGAACAAGACACAAAAATTGCAGGATATGCTCATGAACAGGGAAAGGCAACCATTATTGTAGTGAACAAATGGGATATCATTGAGAAGGATACGCGCACCATGAATCGATATATCAAGGATATTCGGGATCGCTTGGCTTTTATGTTGTATGCGCCCATTTTGTTTGTTTCGGCGAAAACTAAGCAAAGAATTCATCAAATCCTTGAAATGGTCAAATTTGTATCCAATCAACATGCCATGCGGGTGCAAACGGGAATGTTAAACGATGTCATCGGGGAGGCCACCCTATTAAATCAGCCGCCGTCCGACAAGGGCAAGAGATTAAAGATATACTATGCAACTCAGACTGCTGTACGGCCGCCTAAATTTATTATCTTTATCAATGACCGGGAATTGGCTCATTTTTCGTATACAAGATATCTGGAAAACAAAATACGTGAGGCCTTTGGTTTTGAGGGAACACCTATTTGGATTGAGTATAGGGAAAAAGGTGGGGATGAGTAATGTTGTGGAAGGTATTGGCAGTGATTTTAAGCTATTTTATTGGGAATTTTTCTACTTCTATCATTGTATCTAAGCTTTGGGCAGGTATCGACATCAGAAAATACGGGAGCGGCAATGCGGGGGCAACCAATGTGCTCAGAACTTTAGGATTGAAGGCAGGACTGGTTACCTTTGTGGGTGATGCCCTAAAGGCCATTCTTTCAGTATGGCTTGGCGATAAGTTGGGTGGTGAAAATGTTGCGTTACTTTGCGGTATTGCCGTAGTCATGGGACATAATTGGCCTCTTCTTTTAGGTTTTAAGGGCGGTAAAGGAATTGCATCTTCCATTGGCGTAGGTTTGTATGTACATCCTATGGTGGCGATCATTTGCATCGCCATTGGGATCTTGATTGTTGCAAAAACAAAATATGTATCCCTGGGCTCTGTAGTGGCAATCAGTTTGCTGCCGATCCTATTGTTGTTTGTTCAATTCAAGCTCTTTTTGTTCGGTTTGGCGTTAGCAGCCATGGCAATTTACAGGCACAGGGAAAATATTGACAGACTGCTCAAGGGAACGGAGCCAAAATTGGGACAGAAATCAAGAATTAAATAATCTCAAAGGGGGCCTTTTGATGAAGTCAAATATTTGTGTGATCGGGGCAGGAAGCTGGGGTACTGCCTTATCTATTTCTTTAGCCAAGAAAGGCCACAATATCAATTTGTGGATGCGAAGGGAAGAACAGTGGCTGAAAATGCAGGAGACAAGGGAGAATATCAAGTATCTTCCAGGAGTCCTTTTGCCGGATAATATAAAACTGCATCATAATATTCACAAAGCTCTGGAAAATGCAGATGTGATTTTGCTGACAGTTTCATCTCAAGGGGTAAGACAGACAATCTGTCAGGCAAAAGCTTCCATAGGGAATCATCAAATAATAGTAAATGCAGCAAAGGGTTTAGAGAATGCCACGCTGCTTCGCATTTCTGAGGTGGTTTCCCAGGAACTGCCTCAAAACCCCTATGCAGTTTTGTCAGGGCCATCCCATGCCGAGGAGGTATGCAGGGATATGCCTACTACTTTGGTGGTGGCATCCCATAAAAAAAGTACGGCGGAATATGTACAGGATATATTTATCTCTCCTAAACTGAGAGTATATACAAATCCTGATGTAATTGGGGTAGAACTTGGCGGGGCATTGAAGAATGTGATTGCCCTTGGGGCTGGTATATCCGATGGATTGGGATTCGGAGACAACGCAAAAGCAGCTCTAATGACAAGGGGAATTCGAGAAATTGCAAGGCTTGGACAGGTTATGGGAGCGGATATTGCTACTTTTGCGGGGTTGTCAGGCATTGGGGATTTGATTGTAACATGCACCAGCATGCACAGCAGAAATAGAAGATGCGGTATCCAGATCGGACAAGGAAAGAAGCTTGAAGAGGCTACACAATCTATCGGAATGGTGGTGGAAGGGGTCGTCACAACCAAAGTGGCTTATGAGCTATCGAAAAAATATAATGTAGAAATGCCTATCACCGCAGAAATATATAAAATTCTCTATGAAAATAAAGATGTGAAAGAGGCTGTGGTAAATTTGATGATGAGAAGTCGAACCCATGAAATGGAAGAAATTGTAGCAAATAAACATATTGAATGGTAAATATGAATAGAATCTTTGCAAAGATACCTAGAACAAAAATAGGTATCTTTATTTTTGCAATGGAAAATACTTTTGTTCTTTATGAGGGATGTCATATTATGATTTGGCTCGTCATATATATATAGTGTTAATACAGTCCCATAGGAGGGATGGACATTCATAATTATTTTATATATTTTTATATAAAATTTTATTATTAAAGGAGGGAAAAAAGCAGTGGAACGATTTGATATATATAAAGATATTGCAGATCGAACCCAGGGCGATATTTACATAGGAGTTGTAGGTCCGGTGCGAACAGGAAAATCAACGTTCATCAAAAGATTTATGGATTTATTGGTGCTGCCCAACATGGAAAACTCATATCGGAAGGAAAGGGCAAAGGATGAATTGCCTCAAAGTGGTGCCGGGAAAACCATTATGACCACTGAACCTAAATTTATTCCAAACGAGGCCGTGGAACTGACCTTAAAGGATAATGCAAAATTTAAGGTACGGCTGGTGGATTGTGTGGGATATTTGGTCAAGGGAGCCCTCGGACATCAAGAAAACGGAAAACCAAGGATGGTTACAACACCATGGTATGAGAAGGAAATTCCCTTTGAGGAAGCTGCTGAAATAGGAACAAAGAAAGTGATTACAGACCACTCCACCATCGGCTTGGTTGTAACCACTGACGGCAGCATTACGGAAATTCCGCGGGAAGATTATGTGGAAGCGGAAGAAAGGGTAGTAAAAGAGCTGAAAGAATTGAATAAACCTTTTATCATGATCTTAAACTCTACAAATCCTTCATCGGAAGATGTTCTCAAATTAAGGGGCCAATTGGAGAGCAAATATTCCGTGCCGGTGGTGGCTGCAGATTGTGCAAGGATGAGCATGGAAAATGTAAATGAGATCTTAGAAAACGTATTGTTTGAATTCCCTATTCAAGAGATCAATATCACACTGCCCGGTTGGGTGGAAGGCCTTGAAAACAGCCATTGGCTCAAAAATAAGATTGTTACTTCCGTAAAGCAGTGGGCAAAGGATGTAAAGAAAATCAATGATGTGCGAGAAGCAGTTAGTAAATTCATGGAAGAGGAAGTAATCTCTGAGGCTGTTCTCCATGATATTAAGCTGGGCGAAGGGATTGCCCATATCCAAATGAAAACAAAGGAAGGCCTATTCTATCATATACTGGAGGAGGTAACAGGCTATCGCATTGAAGGAGATCATCAATTGTTGGGGTTAATCAAAGAATTTTCTAGGGCAAAGAAGGAATATGACAAGGTCGAAAAGGCATTGAAAGATGTGAAGGAAACGGGGTACGGCTTGGTACCGCCAAGCTTAGAAGAGTTAGAACTGGAAGAACCGGAAATCTTCAGACACGGCAATCGTTTCGGTGTAAAGCTAAGAGCCAATGCCCCTTCTTTACACCTGATCAGGGCAGATATTGCCACAGAAGTTTCCCCAATCGTAGGAACAGAAAAGCAAAGCGAGGAACTTTTAAAATACCTGTTGGATGAATTCCAGTCAGATCCCACGAAGATTTGGCAAACCAATATGTTTGGAAAATCTCTTCATGATTTGGTGAAGGAACAACTTCAAAACAAGTTGTTTATGATGCCCGAGGATGCGAGGAACAAAATGCAGCGAACACTTCAGAAAATTATCAATGAGGGAAGCGGCGGCTTGATTTGTATTATCCTTTAGGATGAAAGGCATAGATAGGATAGAACCTGTCTATGCTTTATTTATTCTGATTTTCTAAAAAATATAAAAAAACTACTTGAAAATTATCTGCAATTGTTTTATAATGTAATATGTCTGAAAAAACATCTGATTTACGGTTGTTACAATAAAAGGTTTCATACACTTCGTCTGGGTGTGGCGCAGTTTGGTAGCGCGCTAGAATGGGGTTCTAGAGGCCCCGGGTTCAAGTCCCGGCACTCAGACCAATCAAGTCAACATTAAAGCTATGACAACAATCATAGCTTTAATGTTTTTGTTGATGTATGTTTTGGGTGCCAACGGGTTTATGGTAAAAGGAGTGATGAGAGGGATGGATATCGGATATTTGTTGGATATATTGTGGATGCTTTTTGCCATTTCTGTCATAGGTTATCTGCTGTGTGTTTTCAAGGAAAAATACTATTTATGGCATAATAAGATACTGATTGACAGCAAAGGAATTACAGAAGAGCATATCAATGAAATAGATACAAATTATTTCAGGGTAGGCAATGTAGAGATGATGGCCGGTGATGAAATTAAAATTTATTTCAACAACAAAAGCAAGTTAAGAGGAATTGTGCTGGGCGCAAAAATCCAAGAAAACAGTTTATTGATTATTACACCAAAGGATACCGTCGAAATGGTGGAGTTGAAAAATATTAAATCTTTTAAAATTATCAATAAGTATGGAAAACTATTCAATCGATTTTAGACTACGAGGGGGTAGTTTTAGCTTGTAGACAAACCCTTGAGATTTGGCTTCCTGTTCAGACCTGCCCCGCTTTTCTAAATAAAAATTACGGAAAAAAAGCGGCTTGCTGATTCGCTACGAAGGCTAAATCTCAGGGGTTCTTACTTATCCCATTACTTTTTCTACAGACTGGACTACTAGGGGTAGTCTTTTTTTATGCAGAAGGTTGGGACTCCAATACTAAGTTAAAATTAATGGGATTTCGTTGAAGGAAATATGGTGCCCATGAAGAATTATTAGAATGTATGTCAATCATTAAAATGACGCAGTAGGTGAAGAAACTTTGGGAAAAAAAGATGGTAAAGGCCGAAAGAAGCGAAATAAATTTTATTATTTTTTCTTTGGAATAGTGATTTTATACTTGTTGGTAAAATTTATACCTGTTGTCATGTCTACTACAATAGAAACGGATATTGTGAAATTTGGCAACATTCAAGTGGTTCATCAACTGAATTGCTATGTGATTAGAAATGAGAAAGTGGTAAAATCAAATCATGAGGGCAGTATCAAATATTTTGTGCAAGACGGAGAAAAAGTAGAAAAAGGGTACAAGATTACGGAGATATATAAAGACACCGTTGATCAAACCACCAGAAAGAAGCTGGAGATTATCAATCAGAGAATTGAAAGTTTAAATGAAAACAAGGAAAATTTATTTGAGCATGACGTGCAGAAGTTGGAAAGAGATATAAATAAATTAATTCATGACTTGAAAGAATATAAAGAGAAAGAGGAATTTATAAAAGTTGAGGAACTGAAGAAGGAATTAAATAACAAACTGGAGAAAAAAAGAATTATTGCTGGAGATAAAAGTTTCGCCGGAAAAAATTTAGAAGCGTTGAAACAAGAACAGCAGCAGTTGGAAATGAAACTGAATCATGCCATTGTGACGGTAGTTAGTCCGGAATCCGGCATGATCAGTTACTACATAGATGGATATGAAGAAATTCTGAATCCCATGAATATGGTTGCAATTCAATTTGAAGAGTTAAAGCAGCGGCGAAGTCAGGTCATGGACCTGCGGCGGGAAAAGGTCATCAGTGGACAACCCCTGTTTAAAGTTGTAGATAATAATGTGTGGTATTTGGTTGCTTGGGTTGAAAAAGATCTTGTGAGCAGCTATAAGGCAGGAAAAAAAGTGACGATAAAATTCCCCAAAGATCAAATCACAGGTGAGATTTTTAAAGTTATTGAAAACGATGAAAATGGAATGATTATTTTTAAAATGGACGAATTTATAGAGGATTTTCATAGAATCCGAAATATCCAAGCAGAAGCGATAGTCGTCAACTATGAGGGCTTGAAGATTCATAATGACAGCATCATAGAACGAGATGGGAAAAAAGGCGTTTTTGTGGTGGATGTCAGTAGATTTGCCCGTTTTAAACCCATAAAAGTTATTGGTTATGATGATGCATATACGATCATTCAAAACAATATTTTCTATGAAAAAGAAGGAGAGGATGTCAAAGCCGTAGAAACGGTAAAATTATATGATGAAGTTCTGAGAAATGCTTCTAGGATAAAGGAAGGGCAATTCGTCTATTAATTCGTAGAATTGTTAAGGAGGTAAAGAATGTCGTATATCAAAGACAATATCATGGATATAGAAAAAGAAATTCAAGAAATATGTCATCGTATGGGCAGAGCACCAAAAGAGGTTCAATTAATTGCCGTTACGAAAACAATAGATACAGAACGCATTCGTGAAGCCATCGTCCATGGAATTACGGATGTAGGAGAAAATAAGGTTCAGGAGATTCTGAGCAAATACGATGGTGTAAAAAATGTTCGATGGCATATGATTGGACATTTGCAGACCAACAAGGTAAAATATATCATTGATAAAGTTCAATTGATTCATTCCTTGGATCGATTCCATTTGGCAGAGGAAATTAACAAAAGGGCAAAGCAGATAAATCGGATTATGGATGTGCTGGTTCAAGTAAATATTGCCCAAGAAGAAACAAAGTTTGGGATTGATGCAAAGAATGTCTATGAATTTATTGAACAAATTCGTGGGCTGGAGCATATTCGGATCCAGGGGTTGATGGCCATGGCACCTTTTGTAGATGACCCTGAGGAAGTAAGAATTTATTTTAGAAAAATGAAGCAGCTATTTGATGAAATAAAGGAAAGAAATATACCAGGTGTTGAAATGAAGTATTTATCCATGGGAATGACCAACGATTATAAAGTGGCAATTGAAGAAGGATCCAATATGATTCGCATAGGAACCGGAATTTTCGGGAAAAGAAATTACCAAAAATAGCAAGAGATGAGGGGGACGAGCGATGTCAGGCAAGTTTATCGATAAAGTAAAATATTTTATGGGTTTGGATGACTATGAGGAAGCAGCAGAGGAGGTTATGGAAAATCATGCCCATGAAGAAGATGTGGTATCGATTGCCAATAAAAAAAATAGAGTGGTAAATATCCATACAACAACCCAGATGAAGGTAATTGTTTGTGAACCCAGCGAATTCGAAGAGGCGCCGGGCATTGTGGACAATTTAAAGAGCAGGAAGCCTGTTGTCATTAATTTGGAAAATCTGGATCAAGAGGTAGCAAAGAAGATTTTTGATTTCCTAAACGGTGCAGTATATGCGCTGGATGGAAATATACAAAAGGTATCTAAGGGGATTTTTATTCTTGCACCCAATAATGTCGATATTTCCGGAAACATTCGGGAAGAATTAAAAAATAAGGGCATTTTTCCTTGGCAAAAATAAATTTTGGACGGTGAAACAATGTGGACAATGAAAGCTTCAATTAATTATTTTTTCAATTTATTAAATTATTTGATCATTGCAAGAATTGTGCTGTCATGGATTTTTCCGAATCCATACGGCAGCATATCCAGAATCTTATATCAGCTAACAGAACCTATCCTGGCTCCCTTCCGCAATCTGTTGTCCCGTTTCGGGCTAGGGGGCGGATATGTAGATTTTTCTCCGATTCTTGCAGTTTGGGCACTGATGCTGCTTAAAATTTTTATATTGAGTTTATTATAGAATAAGGTGAGAATTTGATTGATAAAGAAGGGTTAACACGGCATATTGTCAACCTTGACGATAAAATCATGGCAATCAGAACTTTGGACAAAGCCGAAAGTGTATTGAAAAACTACATACCTCGGTATACGGATTTTTTTGATCCTTATCAAATATCTTTATGCACCCATGCCCTCCATCGGATTGCGGGATTGAAATATATTGTTACGGGCGGACGGGAAGGGGCAGAGCGGCAAATCATCATGTTATATCCGGAGTTTATGGAGGATATGGAGATAGAAAATCCCCTAAGGGTACTGAAATTAGAGGGAAAATTAGGGGGTGACAGCTTTACCCACAGGGATGTCCTAGGGGCCATCTTGGGTTTGGGAATAAAAAGAGAAAAAATAGGTGATATTATTGCCGGCAATGGTCGCGCCTATGTTGTTTCCTTCAAGGAAATATGTGATTTTATCCAATGGAATCTGGAAAAAATTTCTCGATATAAAGTAACTGCAAATTTTGTCGATTTTTGCGATATAGAAGAACATGAAGAAAGTTATAAACTTATTGAATCTACGGTTCCTTCCCTGAGGCTAGATGCCGTTATCGGAGTGGGCTTTGGAGAATCACGAAGTTCTCTGTCGAAGCTCATCAACAATGATCGGGTAAAGGTGAACTGGAAACCGATCAATAATCCCGCGCATCCCGTTCAGGAGGGAGATGTGATTTCCTTTAAGGGAAAAGGTAGAATGATATTGCTACAAGTAGGAAATAAAACAAAAAAGGATCGATATCAAGTAATTATCAAAAGAATGATTTAAGGGAGGGGTATCATGATTACACCGCTGGAGATTCAGAATAAGGAATTTAAAAAGGTGATGCGGGGCTATAAGGAAAGTGAAGTAGATGAATTTTTAGATAAAATCATGATAGATTATGAAAAGTTGTATAAGGATAATATTGAGTTAAAAGATAAGATTGCATTGCTTCAGGAACAAATTGACAAATATGCAAATCTCGAAAAGACATTGAATAATACATTGATTGTAGCCCAAAGTACAGCAGAAGAAGTAGCGGCCAACGCCCATAAGAAGGCCGAGCTGATTATTAGGGAGGCAGAAAACAAGGCGATGGCCATTGTTGATGAGGCCAATAGGGAGGTTGCGAAAATCCAGAGAGAGTATGAAGAAATAAAAAAACAAATGCATATATTCAGAACAAGATTTAGAACACTTCTTGAGTCACAACTGGAGGCCATAAACAGCAGCTTTAAGGAGATTGTAGAAGAGACAGGGGAATAGGGCTCGAAAAAAGAACATCCGGGCTATGTGACAGACCAAATTGCATAGCAAACATCATTCCAAGGTTTTGGTCCTCGTCCTTAAGAAGGATGAGGATTTTCCTTTTCACATTTTGCAGATATCAAGACAACAATCACCTTGACACGATTAGGAATAAGGGTATAATGAATTAAGAAATACAGGTTGGGAGGAATAGGAGAATGGATAGAATCGGTATTATAGGAGCAATGGATGAGGAAGTATGCTTATTGAAGGAGAAGATGTCCTTATGGGAAACCGTTGCATTGGCAGGCATGACCTTTTATCACGGGTCTTTGGAACATAAAGAAGTGGTCATCGTAAGAAGCGGTATAGGAAAGGTAAATGCAGCCATATGTGCTCAGATTCTAATCAGCAATTTTCATGTCACAGCCATTATTAATACGGGTGTGGCAGGAGCCATTAAAGAGGATTTGGAGGTAGGAGATCTTGTGATCTCCACGGATGTATTGGAACATGATTTTGATGTAACCGGATTTGGATATAAATTAGGACAAATCCCCAGAATGGATGAATATATTTTTAAATCGGATTCTAAACTAATAGAGATGGCGAAAAAAGCCGGAGAAAAAGAAAATAAAAAGCATAAAACTTTCACAGGAAGAATTTTATCCGGGGATGTATTTGTTGCCTGCCCGGAAAGAAAAGAATTGTTGTGGACGGAATTTCAAGGCTATTGTACCGAGATGGAAGGTGCCGCCATCGGCCATGCCTGCTATCTCAATAAGGTTCCCTTTGTGATTATCAGGGCTATGTCTGATAAGGCGGATGGTACTGCCCATCACAACTTCCAAGAATTTGCACATGAAGCAGCAAAAAATTCTAGTGAAATTGTCATGGATATGTTAAAACATTTATAGTTAAGAGGATGATGAAGATGGAGTTGAAACTGGTAGGAAAAGCCCATAAGGATAAAACTATTATCAAAGTAAGGGATATAGAAATCGGTGGCAATGATTTTGTTATCATCGCAGGACCTTGTGCCGTAGAAAGTGAAAGACAAGTGATGGAAACGGCCATGGCCGTGAAAAATGCGGGTGCCCGAATTTTGCGTGGTGGAGCTTTTAAACCCCGCACTTCTCCTTATGCCTTTCAAGGACTGGGAGAAGAGGGGCTGAAATACTTGCATCATGCAGGGCAAGCAACCGATATGCCGGTGATTTCTGAGGTAATGGACCCTAGGGATGTGGAGATCGTCGGGAAATATGTGGATATTTTTCAGATAGGTTCTCGAAATATGCAAAATTTCAGTTTGCTGCGGGAAATTGGCAAGGTAAAGAAGCCTGTACTGCTCAAACGAGGGATGGCGGCAACCATAGAAGAGTGGCTGTCGGCAGCGGAGTATATCGTTTTGGAAGGGAATAAGCAGGTTATTTTATGTGAGAGGGGTATCAGAACTTTTGAAAATTATACAAGAAATACTTTGGATCTAATGGCTGTGCCGATTATAAAGCAGTTGAGTCATTTCCCCATTATCGTTGATCCAAGCCATGGAACGGGAAGGGAAGAATTGGTGGCATCGGCCTCAAAGGCGGCAGTGGCCATTGGAGCCGACGGACTTATGGTCGAAGTGCATCCCTGTCCCAATGAAGCATTGTCTGATGGCAGGCAGTCCTTAGATTTTTCTAAGTTTCATAAACTTTGCAAAAACTTATTTGCAATGAAAGATTGTTTAGATACATTATAGTCCTTGGATTTGCGCCTCATGGAAGTAGGGTTTTTCTGATTGCCCTGCTTTTTCATTTAAAAAAGAAAAACATAGAAGGGCAGCCAGGGTAATATGGACCCTTCTCTGTCTTTCAGTATTGGTGACGGGCAAGTTGCCCAAGAAACATAACCTTCCGCATAAATTTAATATTAAAGTTGTATGCTTATAAAAAGAAAGAAGATGAAAATAGGGGGAGATCAAGATGGATGAAAAAAGATTATCGAGGATGGAAGAGAGGATTGAAAAAATTGCCCTTGAATTAGAAAAAGCAAAAATAGCAGAATATGTGGAGATAATGAATAATCCTAGGAAATTATTATATACTAACTTTATCGGCGGTTTAGCAAGAGGTCTTGGGACAGCCATCGGATTAACTGCTTTAGCGGCAATTTTATTTTACATACTCAGGCAGACGGTGAACCTTCCGTTGATTGGTCGGTATATTGCGGATTTGTTGGATATTATTGAAAATTACAGGTAGGGAGGCATTAAGTTTGGATAAAAAAAGGTTGGAGCATTTCAAACACTTGCTGCTGGAGGAAAGAAAAGCAGCAATCGACACCTTGGAGCGCATGAATGAAAATGAGCCGAATACGTCTTTTAAAGATTATTTTGATGAGTTGTCCGTTTATGATAACCATCCTGCAGATATTGGAACAGAACTTTTCCAAATGGAAATGAATTTTAATCTAAAAGAAAATGAAAAATTGCATTTAAAAGAAATTGATCATGCACTGCAAAAAATAGAGGATGGTACCTATGGACAATGCATTACCTGCGGGAAGGAGATTCCTGAGGAGAGGTTGGAGATACTGCCTACGGCTGTTCAGTGTATGGAATGTGAAAAGGACAGATTGTCTATACATATGGAAATTGATACGAGGCCTGTAGAGGAAGAAGTGCTTTCTCCTCCTTTTGGCAGAAGTTTCAAGGATCATGATAGCCGTTACAACGGTTTTGATGGAGAAGATGCATGGCAGGAGGTAGCTCGATTTAATAAAACGGATGCCCATCGCATGGCTTTAGATTGGTATGATAACAATATGTATGACGAAAATGTATCGGGCACCCCAGAGGATGTGGATCGTATCAGCCAAGAGTATTATATGGGGCAATTGGAAGAGGTGGAAAGAAAAGATATTCCCCATGATCAGAGAAAAAAGAAATAGAGGGTGATGGGATCGGTCGCAGTGGATGAAAAAGAGGAAAATGCGGTAAAGGAGATTATGGAATCCTATGAAGGAGAATTCAAAAAAGTGAAGTAATGCTTCACTTTTTTATCGTCTTTGTTATCATTGCAGTGAAAGTATGTTATAATCAAATAGATGCGGGAAAGGGGGGCATGCTATGAGCTATATACTGGCTGTTTTGGTGGTTATACTGGATCAGATATCAAAATATATGGTCCAAAGCAGATTGGCAGTAAACGAATCACTACCGGTGATTCAAAATATTTTTCACATAACCTATGTACATAATTTTGGGGCGGCTTTCGGTATTCTGAAAAATCAAAAATATTTCTTCATTGTGATTACGCTGGCAGTAATTATAGGGATCTTTTTATTTTTACACACACAAAGTAAAGTTCACGGCATGGTAAAATACAGCTTGATGATGATTACGGGGGGCGCCATAGGGAATTTGATTGATAGAATTTGGTTAGGCTATGTGAGGGATTTTTTTGATTTTAGAATTTGGCCTGTATTCAACATAGCGGATATGGCCATTGTTTGCGGGGCTGTTTTATTAAGCTATTATTTGATTATATTGGATATAGATAAGCAATTCTAAAATTGAATATTGCTTGTTCAGCCCAATAAATTTTTTGTCGCAGCTACTAGTTGCCAGTCACCAGTACTGGCAGCTGGTAACTGATAACTGGCGACGAACTGCTATTCAAAAAATATAACTTTTTACAGTAAATTCGATTTTGAAGGTATAAATCTATAGAGTGCAGAAATAGAAGGGGAGAAATATCTTGGAGATTCAGAAGTTTGTAGTAGATGATAGGGATGAAGGATTAAGGGTGGATGTGTATCTCTCCAATCAGCTGGACCATGTTTCCAGAAGCTTTATTCAAAAGCTGATAGAGCAAGGGAATGTGATGATTAATGGCAGTAAAGAAAAATTGAAGAAATACAAGGTACAGGAAAACGATGAAATCGCGGTGGAGATACCGGATCCTGAAATATTGAAGATAGAGCCGGAGAATATACCCATTGACATTGTCTATGAGGATGATGATGTGATTGTTGTCAACAAACCCCAGGGAATGGTAGTGCATCCTGCACCGGGAAATTATCACGGAACGCTGGTGAATGCATTGCTCTATCACTGCAAAACCTTATCTTCCATTAATGGAGTTATAAGGCCGGGGATCGTGCACAGGATTGACAAGGATACCAGCGGATTGTTGATGGTAGCAAAAAATGACAGGGCACACCGATGTTTAGCGGAACAACTGAAGGAACATTCCATCAATCGGATTTATATTGCATTGGTTCATGGAAATATAAAGGAGGAACGGGGAACAATCAATGCACCGATTGGCAGGCATCCGGTAGATAGATTGAAGATGGCTGTGGTGGCCAAAAACGGGAAAGAGGCTGTGACCCACTTTGCAGTTCTAAAAAGATTTCATGATTATACTTTGATTCAAGCCAAGCTGGAGACCGGCAGGACCCATCAAATTAGGGTCCATATGGCCTATATGCATCATCCTTTGGTGGGGGATCCGGTATATGGGATTAAAAAAGAAAAATTTCATATAGAAGGGCAGGCGTTACATGCACAAACTCTGGGATTTGTACATCCTTCCACGGGACAGTACATGGAGTTTTATGCAGAATTGCCTCCTTACTTTACAAAAATTATAAAAATCATTGAAAATATCAGTGGACAAAGATAAAAAAATATGCTATTGTATTATAGAAAAGCACCTTTAAGTTCGCCCCGTGAGGCAATAAGGTTTTCTACAGTGAATTTTCAGTAATATATTCTATTCATGTAGACCTGCTTCTTGCCTTGGGGTAAGGAGTTTTTTTTATAAAGAGGTGAGAAATATGAAATTTAAAGCCCAAATTATGGACGGGCAGGCAATACAGAGAGCCACCACAAGGATTGCCCATGAAATCATTGAAAAGAACAGAGGGATAAAGGATGTAGTTCTGGTAGGAATCAAAACAAGGGGCATACCCTTTGCCAAAAGATTAGGAGAAAAGATTGAATCCATAGAAAAGGAAAAGGTAGATATTGGCATGTTGGATATAACCTTGTATAGAGATGATCTAAGCAAGGTGGATGAAAACCCTGTAGTAAATGATACAGATATTCAGGCGGATATCAACGATAAAGTTGTTGTGTTGGTGGATGACGTGTTATACACCGGTAGGACTGTACGGGCTGCCATGGATGCAATCATGGATATCGGCAGACCCAAAGCAATACAGCTGGCTGTATTGATCGACAGAGGGCATCGGGAACTCCCCATCCGAGCGGATTATGTAGGAAAAAATGTACCTACTTCTAAGGATGAAGTCATCTGCGTTCATTTTGAGGAGATTGATGGCGCCAATGATGTCACAATCAATGAAAGGTAAAAAGTGAATTCTGTATGAGCTTTAACCTTTTAAATCAGTCCTGTGAGGCTGATAAGGGAGATAGCAAAGGATTATCTCCCTCCTGAAATCTTATATTAAGGAGGTATTTTTTATGGTTGAAACCACAGCAAAATTCAAGGCGAAGCATAATGAATTTGAAGGAGCAAGATTGGAAAAAAAGCTGATTCTAGGTATTCAGCATGTTCTGGCGATGTTTGGAGCTACGGTGCTCGTTCCAATCCTTACAGGATTAAATCCTGCCGTTGCTCTTCTGGCAGCGGGGTGTGGCACGCTGATCTTTCACTTTACGACGAAAAGAAAGGTTCCCGTATTTTTAGGTTCAAGCTTTGCATTTATTCCTGTAATTCAATTGGTCGATAAGGCATACGGGGGACTTGCCTATGCCCAGGGTGGAATTGTAGTGGCTGGATTGATGTATGTAATTTTAGCAGCCGTAGTAAAAATCTTTGGAGTAGAAAAAATCAAAAGCTTTTTGCCGCCGATTGTGACAGGCCCTATGATTATGGTCATTGGTTTGAATTTAAGCCCTGTAGCCATCAGAATGGCTGCCAATCATTGGGGAGTGGCGATCATCGTTGTGCTTACGGTGATTGGGGTGTCTATTTTTTCAAAAGGTTTCTTTAAACTGTTGCCCATATTGATCGGTGTGGCTGTAGGCTATGTGGCATCTATTTTCCTTGGTTTGGTAGATATGAGTGCCATTCAGCAGGCATCATACTTCCAGATGCCTCAGATAACGTTGCCGAAATTTAGTCTAGGAGCCATTACTGTGATTGTTCCTATTGTAGCAGTAGTATTTATGGAACATGTGGGAGATATTACAACCAATGGTGCTGTCGTGGGCCAAGATTTCTTTAAAGATCCAGGATTGCACAGAACCTTGTTGGGTGACGGGCTGGCAACCATGTTTGCTGGTCTGATTGGTGGGCCTGCCAATACAACCTATGGGGAGAATACAGGTGTACTGGCCGTAACCAAGGTATATGATCCCTCTATATTGAGAACAGCAGCGTGTATCGCCATCGGATTAAGCTTTATCGGTAAATTCGGAGCAATGCTCCAGACCATACCAGTGGCTGTCATGGGTGGAATCAGTTTGATCCTCTTTGGCATGATTACAAGTATCGGAATGCGGACGGTGGCGGAGGGCAACGTGGATTTTACAAGCAATCGAAATCTCATTATCGCTTCCTTGATTTTAGTCATCGGTATAGGGACGTCTGTAGTTACAGATGTGCCGGTAGGGATTACCATCACGGAAAACATTAAGTTGACCGGGTTAAGCTTGGCAGCCGTTGTCGGAATTGTGTCCAATAAGTTGCTGCCCCATCAATAGGCAAAATAAGACCGAGTCTAGTGGGACTCGGTCTTATTTTGCCTTAACCTTGCTGCAATGTCATGCCTAGGGGTAACATAAAGGGTTTTATGGTTGTCATAGATAACCATCCCCGGTTTTGCACCGCTGGGTTTCCGTACATTTTTGATTTCTGTATAGTCTACAGGCACATTGCCGGACAATTTTCCTTTGCTGTGAAAGGCTGCTAGTTCAGCTGCTTCAAGGATGGTAGTTTCAGGAATGCTTTGTTGGTTGCTGATGACAACTACATGTGAGCCGGGAATATCTTTTGTATGAAACCAGAGGTCTTTTTTGGAAGCGATCTTACATGTCAGTGCATCATTTTGCTTATTGTTTTTGCCGACCAAAATTTGAAAACCGTCAGATGAAATAAAAGATAAAGGAACACTTTTTCTTTTGATTTTCTCTTCTTTATCTTTTCTTTTTCTTAGATAACCTTCTTCTATCAGTTCATTCCGCACGTCTTCCAAGTCTTGTATATCTGCAGCATTTTCTACGTATACCAATAAATTTTCAAAATACTTGATTTCATTTTCTGATTCTTCAAGCTGCACCTTGATTTCTTTAACGGCAGTTTTGGCCTTTGCATATTTTTTGAAGTAACGCTGTGCATTTTGTGCGGGGGACAATCGGGCATCCAAAGGAATTTTAACGGTTTTTCCCTCTTCATCATAATAATTTATAACTTCTGCTTCTGTATTTCCTTTTTGAATAAGATGAAGATTCGCCGTGAGTAATTCTCCAAAAATGCGATACTCTTCGGATTTTTCTGAGGCTGTCAATTCTTCCAGCAGCTTTTGCATCTTTTTATATAGTCTATCCAGCGTTTGTACGATGAATTTTCTCAGATCTATAGATTTTTGCTTCAGGCGTTCATGCAAATCTCTTTGTGCATAATAGTCTTCCAGTATATTGCTTATGGAATCGGCAACCATAGCATCATAAAGGTGTTCATAGTGTTTTAGGGGTATAGAAGAAAAATCGATTACATGACGATCTGATTTGCCAATAATGATGTTTGGGATATAATTACTGCTGGTGACGTTCTGAAGTAGATTTGTGAGAGCATCCCATAGGGCATCATACTTACCCATGGTCATATAGGCCATAGGCAAATCTTCGTCTATCTGTGCTCTATAACATATCTCCCGTGCAGTCACAGGGCTGATGCCCTGAAGGAAAGTATAAAGGGCTTTTTGAACAGGACAACCTTTGGTTCCGCGATGGAATAAAGATAGGAAACTGTCTTTATTCAATAGTAAGGGGTTAACCTTATCTTGTCCGGGAGGAGCTATATAGATTTTGCCGGGTAAAATTTCCCGGTAGCGGTTCACATCTCCGGAGATTCGTTTGATACTATCAATGATTTTGTTTTGGGACTTTTCCACCAGCACCACATTGCTATGCTTTCCCATGATTTCTACGATTAACTGTTTTACTGACAGGGAACCCAATTCATCATAATTTTCTACGTCTATGGCAATAATTCTTTCAAATTCTTTTTGCTGAACGGATAATATTTTTCCACCCTGCAGATGTTTTCTCATCAGCATGCAAAACATAGGGGGGGAAGGGGGATTTTGCTTGGCAGTCGCGGTAAGATGAATCCTGGGATGATGACTGCTGGCAGAAATCAACAATCTATAGCTTTTCCCGAGACAACGGATGTGAAGATTGATTTCATCGATTTCGGGTTGGTATATTTTTTCGATTTTCCCATATAATATTTTTTCCTTCAGTTCATGAACGACGGCTGATATGACCAATCCATCTAAGGGCATGTCCATTCCTCCAAATATAAAAATTTTCATCTGTACAGTATATCATTATTTTTTAGAGTTGAAAAGCCTCACCCTTTCTCTCTCTGTAAATCTGTGCAAAAGAAAAAATAACATAGAGAGAATGGCAGAAAGGGGAAGATGGATGTATAATGTCCTATATTATCACAAAAAAATAGTTTATAGATCTTATTTTTTGCTAATAAAAATGATATAATTATAAGCTATGATATACTATACAATGAAAATCGTGGAAAATATCAATCCATAAATTTTGGCGGCAAAAACATAAATGGAAGGATGACGATGATGATTAAAAGTATGACAGGATTCGGAAGAGGTGAAGCCAGAGATTCGGAGAGACTGTTTACGGTTGAGATGAAATCGGTCAATCATCGGTATAATGATATTGTAGTGCGGATGCCGAAACGGTTGACTTATTTGGAAGAAAAAATGAAGGATATGGTGAGAAACGAAATTAAGCGGGGCAGGGTAGAAATTTATGTTACCCTTGAAAATTTAGGAACGGGAGATACAAAAATTTCTTTAAACCATCCTTTGGCTGCCCAATATTATCAATGTCTTCGAGAAATAAAAAACAGTTTTGAAGTAAAAGATGATATTTCAGTCTCTCTGTTTTCCAAATTTCCCGATGTATTTATCATAGAATCTAGAGAAGAGGATGAAGATGAGATCTGGCAATGTCTGAAAAATGCGGCGAATCAGGCGCTGGAGGCATTGGTGGCCATGAGAATTGCGGAAGGGGAGAAGCTAGCTCTGGATATACGCAGCAGATGTGATTACATAGAGAACATTGTGCGTATCATTGAAGAGAGAAGTCCGGAGGTTGTGCAGGCATATAAAACGAAACTAAAGGAACGAATTCGCGAGATGCTAGAGGAAGCCGTTGCGGTGGATGATTATCGGTTAAGTATGGAGGCAGCAATTTACGCAGACAGGAGTAATATCACCGAGGAAATTGTCAGACTGAACAGTCATATTGCTCAGTTGAGGAAGTCTTTAAAAGAAAGCCAGCCTATCGGAAGAAAACTGGACTTTTTAATTCAAGAGATGAATAGAGAAATCAATACCATCGGGTCTAAAGCAAATGATCTAGAAATTATTAATTATGTAGTTGATGTAAAAAGCGAATTGGAAAAAATCAGGGAACAAGTGCAAAATATTGAATAGGAGGTTTGAAAATGAGCATAAAATTGATTAATATAGGATTTGGGAATATTGTATCGGCCAATCGCCTGGTGGCAATTGTAAGTCCTGAGTCTGCACCGATTAAGAGAATTATCCAGGAGGCAAGGGACAGGGGGATGTTGATTGATGCTACCTATGGCAGAAGAACTCGGGCTGTGATTATTACAGACAGCGACCATATTATTTTATCGGCAGTACAGCCAGAGACAGTGGCCCATCGATTGACTGCAAAGGATGACGGCGCAAAAGACGCCGCTGAAAATTTCATAAAGAACGAGTAGCAAAAAGGGGAATTTTAAAATGGATAAAGGATTACTGATTGTCGTTTCCGGACCTTCTGGAGCAGGAAAAGGGACGATATGCAAGCAGTTGCTGGATGTTGAGCCGGATATCATGCTTTCCGTTTCTGCCACCACAAGGGCGCCGAGAAAAGGAGAAGTGGAAGGCAAAAATTATTATTTTATGACCAAACAGCATTTTGAAGAGCTCATTGCAAAGGATGAATTTTTGGAATATGCCCATGTGTACGGAAATTACTATGGGACGCCCAAAAGGTATGTTCAAGAAAAAACAGCCCAAGGAAAAGATGTGTTGCTGGAAATTGATATCCAAGGTGCCCTCCAAGTGAAAGAAAAATATCCTCATGGTGTTTTTATATTTATACTGCCCCCTTCTATGAAGGAATTGAAACAGCGGATTATTCACAGGGGTACGGAGAGCGAAGCTGCCATAGAGCAAAGATTTATGGCTGCCTTCGAGGAAATCGACTATGTTAAAAAGTACGATTATTGTATTATTAATGATGACTTGGGTAATGCCGTAGACAAAGTAAGGGCAATTATTAAAGCAGAAAAGTGTAAAGTAACGGAAGATATTGAAAAGATAATATCAAGGTTTAAGGAGGAGATATAATGTTATATCCATCAATTAATCATCTATTAGAAAAAGTAGACAGCCGCTATACGCTGGTGGTAGCTGCAGCGAAAAGAGCCCGTGAAATCATAGACGGCAGTGCCATATTGGCAAAGGTAAATTCAAGCAAGCCTGTAACCATTGCTACCTATGAGATTGCCGAAGGCAAAATCCAATACAAAAGATTAGATTCGGAGAAATAAAGAGGTGTATCATGTATAAAAATAAAAATGTAGTATTGGGAGTGACGGGAGGGATTGCAGTCTACAAGGCAGCCGATATTGTAAGCCGCCTGAAAAAGCTGTGCATCAATGTTCATGTAATTATGACGAAATCGGCCCAAGAATTTGTTCAGCCCCTGACTTTTCAATCCCTCTCCCAGAACTATGTAGTAACGGATATGTTTGCTGAACCAAAGACTTGGGATGTGGAGCATATTTCTTTAGCGCAAAAAGCAGATTTATTTTTGATTGCCCCTGCAACGGCCAATGCCATCGGAAAAATAGCCAATGGGATCGCAGATGATATGTTGACCACAACAGTGATGGCTACGAAGGCCCCTGTATTGATTGCTCCGGCAATGAATACCAATATGTATGAGAACCCCATTGTACAAGAAAATATCCGAAAGTTGGAGGCATTGGGCTATACATTGATCGAACCGGCTTCAGGCCGTTTGGCTTGTGGAGATTATGGAAAGGGCAAGCTAGCCGATCCGGAAATAATTGTTGAAGAAGTGCTGAAAATGCTGAATTCGTCCAAGGATTTGGCGGGGCTCAAATTTGTAGTAACAGCAGGACCTACGCGGGAGTCGATAGATCCTGTTCGCTATATCACCAACCATTCATCGGGAAAAATGGGCTATGCTATTGCAGAAAGGGCTGCCAAAAGAGGTGCTGAGGTCGTTCTTATTTCCGGACCTACCCACCTTCCCACGCCGCCAGGGGTGCAGCGAATCGATGTGATCAGTACCAATGATATGTATGAAGCCGTAATGAATCATCTGGAGTGGGCGGATGTGTTTATAAAATCCGCAGCCGTTGCAGACTATAGACCTAAGGCAGTAGCTGTAAATAAAATAAAAAAGGGAGAAGGAGATTTAACAATTGAATTCACAAGAAATCCAGATATCTTGAAGGAATTAGGAAAAAGAAAAAGGAACGGACAGATTTTGGTAGGCTTTGCTGCAGAGACCCAAGGGCTGATTGCCAATGCAAAGGCTAAAGTAGAAACAAAAAATCTGGACTTTATTGTCGCCAATGATCTTACAAAAGAAGGAGCAGGCTTTCAGTCAGATACAAATATTGTAACCATGATTGACAAGTATGGAAATATGGAACATTATGACCTGATGCCGAAAAAGGAACTGGCAGATACTATTTTAAACAAGATTAAATCATTGTTAGGAAGGGAGTAGAGGATGCTACTCCTTTTTTTATAGATTGGTAAAAAATTTTCTTAGCAAGAACTCATGGAAGATGTTGTTTTTTCTGTTATAATAACATTAAGCATTCGATGGTGGGTGAAAAATCAATGGAAAAAACAAGTTATGCCGAAGTTGTGGTGAATAACAGAAGCAATCAAACCAATATGACATATACCTATGGGATACCGAAAGATTTATCTGATCGTGTATCGATAGGATCTCGGGTAATGGTACCCTTTGGGAAGGGCAACAAATTGGTAGAGGGATATGTGCTGAGTAAGGATGAAGGACTTTCCATTCAGCTTTCTAAGATAAAGTACATTCAAAGAGTACTGGATGAAGAAAGTTTGTTATCGGAGAAGATGATTGACTTGTGCAAGTGGATGAGGGAAGAATATCTGTGTACTTATATGGATGCGATACAGTGTATCATACCGACGGGGATATCTTATAAAACAGAAAAAAAGATAAGATTGTGCCGAGATGTTTCCATGGAAGAATGGGGACAAGGGGGATTTACTGACAGACAATGGGCGGTGATGAAAGTATTGCGCAAACATCCCAATGTTTCAGAGGATGCCTTAAGGCAGTTGTTAGATTTTGACCCCTCCAGCACCCTTAGAAGTCTTGAAGCAAAAAACATAATCTTTATAGAGTATCAATTGAAAAATAATGTAAGCATCCTTACGGAAAAGGTAATCAGGCTTTCCGCAAAGGAAAAGATCCATGAGGAGATAAGCAAATTAAACCAGAATGCAAAAAAACAAAAGCAGCTATTGGAATATTTAGCAAACCATGGGGAGATAGCATGGTCCAAGTTAAAGGAATCGTTGGATATATCCCCAAGCACCATCGAATCCTTAACAAAGAAAGGTTTGGTGCATGTGGAGACCGTTGAAAAAAGAAGAGTTCCCTATGGAGATTTTCCCGTTGAGGCAACTGGACCCCATGGATTGACGGAAGAACAGAAAAAGGTAGTGGAACAGGTTATACCTCATATTATGGATGCTAAATACCAGCCTTTTTTGCTTCATGGGGTCACAGGAAGTGGGAAAACGGAAGTCTATATGCAGATTATCGACCAAGTTTTGAAGCAATCTAAGGAAGCCATTGTCCTTGTACCGGAGATATCTTTAACTCCCCAGATGATCGAAAGGTTCAAAGGTCGTTTTGGCAATAATATTGCTGTACTGCACAGCAAGCTTTCTTTAGGGGAAAGGCTTGATGAGTGGAACCGAATCAAAAATGGGGAAGTAAAGATTGCTGTGGGTGCCAGGTCGGCTGTTTTTGCACCATTTCACAATCTAGGAATCATTATTGTAGACGAGGAGCACGAGCATACATATAAATCTGAGAGTAGCCCGAAATATCATGCGGTAGAAGTGGCAGAATTTCGATGCAGGCAACATGGGGCCGTATTGCTTTTGGGATCTGCTACTCCCTCCCTTGAAAGTTATTATAAGGCAGAAAAAGGGGAATATAAAAAACTGGTGATGCAGAACAGATATAATCAAAATGATTTGCCCAGTATCCAGATCGTGGACATGAGAACAGAGTTGCAGAAGGGGAATAAAAGTGTATTTAGTGAAAGTTTGTATAGGGAAATAAAGCAAAATTTAGAAAATAAAGAACAGACCATACTTTTTTTGAATCGACGGGGATATTCTACTTTTATTTCATGCAGAAACTGCGGATATGTGGCAAAATGTCCCCACTGTGAAATATCCCTTACATATCATAAAAATGTCCACTACATATCTTGCCATTACTGTCATTATAGGCAGCAGCCTCCGGACATATGTCCTAAATGCGGCAGCAAATATATTAAATATTTTGGTGCGGGGACCGAAAAAATTGAAAAAGTTACGGGAAAATTGTTTCCTACAGCTAAAATTATAAGGCTGGATTTAGACACAACTTCCAGAAAAGGATCCATGGAGAGGATTATGCAGGAGATTAAACAAGGAAAAGCCGATATTATCATAGGAACCCAAATGATCGCCAAAGGATTGGATTTTCCAAATGTAACCCTGGTGGGCGTGATTGCGGCTGACATGAATTTGAATTTGCCTGAATTTCGGGCTGCCGAACGGACATTTCAGCTTATCACCCAGGTAGCAGGCAGGGCCGGGCGAGGAAGGCGCATGGGTCGCGTCGTTGTCCAGACCTATGACCCGGAGCATTTTGCCATCCAAGCTTCACAAAACCATGATTTTATATCTTTTTATGAGCAAGAGATATTGATGAGAAAGGAATTCTTGTATCCGCCTTTTTCAAGATTGATCAATATTACCATAGCCGGTACGAAGGAATCAGAAGTAATCAAAACGGCTGATCATTTTGCCACAGCCCTTCGGCAAAGAATGGGCAGTGAAAAAATCCCGTCCGAAGAGACAGTCTTTGGACCAAGTCCTGCTCCATTATCCAAGATCAAGGAAAAATACAGGTGGCAGATTGTTATTAAAAGCAAACTGATTGACCAAACTGCTTTAAAGGGTATAATAAATAATATAAGAAACGACATAACGGATAGAAATTATGCCAATGACATCAGTATAAGCATCGATGTCAATCCGTTTCATATGCTTTAATGAAGGAGGAAATATATGGCGATTCGAAATATATTAAAAGATGGAGATCCTACCCTAAGAAAAAAATCCAGAGAAGTTGAAAAAATAGACCAAAGAATATTGACCCTATTGGATGATATGATAGAGACCATGTATGAAGCTGATGGCGTGGGATTAGCGGCGCCCCAGGTAGGTATATTGAAAAGAATCATTGTCATTGATGTAGGAGAAGGCGTGATTGAAATGATCAATCCTGTCATTATAGAAACCAGCGGGGAACAGATTGAAGCAGAAGGCTGTTTGAGCATTCCTGGTGTCACAGGGGATGTAAAGAGGCCCGAAAAAGTGAAAGTACAGGGCTTGAATCGACAGGGGAAAAGAATTGAAGTGATAGGAGAAGGTTTATTGGCTAGAGCTTTATGCCACGAAATCGATCATCTTGATGGTATACTTTTTACGGATAAAGTGATAAAATAGGAGGGAATCTATGAAGATTGTTTTTATGGGAACCCCTGATTTTGCAGTTCCTTGCCTTGAGGAAATCATCCATGGCAATCATGAAGTACAAGCGGTTGTAACCCAGCCTGACCGGCCCAAGGGAAGAGGGAAAAAACTGACGTATCCTCCTGTAAAGGAGAAGGCATTGCAGTATCATCTGCCTGTTTTTCAACCGGAAAGGGTAAAGGAGCTTAGGTTTGTAGAGGAGTTAAAAAAACTTTCTCCAGATTGCATTGTGGTTGTAGCTTTTGGTCAAATCTTGCCCAAGGATATTTTAGATATTCCTCCCTTGGGCTGCATTAATGTACATGCTTCTCTGCTCCCGAAATATCGGGGTGCTGCCCCTATCCATTGGGCAATTATTAATGGAGAGGAAGTAACAGGTGTAACCACCATGTATATGGACGAAGGCCTAGATACAGGGGATATCATTTTAAAAAAGGAAATTTTCATTGGTGATAAAACTACAGGGGAGCTCCATGAGGAAATGGCTCAAGAAGGAGCAAAACTTTTAGGAGAAACCCTTCGTTTGATTGGGGAACATAAGGCTCCCAGGGAAAAACAGCGAGAGGCTGACAGTTCCTATGCACCGATGATCGATAAAAAACTTGGAAATATTGACTGGTCCAAATCGGCAAGGGATATCTACAATCTTATCAGGGGAGTCAACCCTTGGCCTGGAGCATATACGACTTATAAAGGAGAAAAATTTAAAATCTGGAAATCAAAAATAGTGTACAAAGATTGCCAAGAACGGCCTGGAAAAATTATAAAGGTAGACAGAAACGGCATTCTAGTGTGTACAGGCTCCTATATGCTGAATATAGAAGAAATTCAATTTCCCAATAGCCGTTCCATGACAGTGGATGCCTATCTAAGGGGACATGTATTGGAAGAAAATACAATTTTAGGTGAATCAAATGTGGATGAATCATGATAAGCAAAATCATATTTTATTGATTGTGATTATTTTTGTACTCATGTTTTTGTTTGCGGGGACTGCAGTCATATCCTTTTACCTTGCCTATACAAGCAATCTTGTATTGTATAAAATGGTTTTGAATATAATACTTATAGCTGCATCTTTTATGAGCTTCTATATTTTTATGAATTCTATTTTCATCATAAAGCTGCTGAGAGGTCAAACAATATCAGTCCTTGGCAGAAAAGTGGTGAAATCTTCATTGGGATTCATATATCCTAAGATTGTTCATTTAGGTGCAATTTTTGGATTAAACAAAGATAAGATTCAAGAAATTTTTTCAGAGATCAATAACCGAATCATTTTGTCCCAGAGGCTCAAAGTCAGGCCGGAGGAAATATTGGTGTTATTGCCTCATTGCCTGCAGCGGTCTGCGTGCAAACATAAAATCACCAATGACATTTCTAATTGTAAAAGGTGCGCTGCTTGTGATATTGATGATTTAATTGAATTAAAAGAGAAATACGATGTGAAAATGTTTGTGGCTACCGGAGGAACCGTTGCGAGAAAAATTATTAAGGAACAAACGACAAGGGCAATTATTGCCGTGGCCTGTGAAAGGGACTTGATCAGCGGGATTTTGGACGTTCGGGGAATACCTGTCATCGGCATTGTAAATGATCGTCCAGAAGGGCCTTGTATGAACACTCGCGTAAAAGCAAGACAAATTGAAGAAATAATTCAGCATTTTATCGGTGAGGAGGAATGAAGATGTATTACTACCCATATTATGGCTTTGATTTGGGTTACTTGCTATTGATACCTGCTATTCTCTTGACCCTCTATGCCCAAGGGAGGGTAAGAAGTACTTTTCATAAATATTTGAATGTACGGAATATGCGGGGCTATACCGGTGCAGAGGTAGCAAGGGCCATACTGGATCGCAATGGATTGAAGGATGTTCACATAGAACCGGTTGGAGGATATTTAACAGATCATTATGATCCGAGGGCCCGTGTACTAAGATTGTCGCCTCAAGTGTACAACGGTACTTCCATTGCTTCTATCAGTGTAGCAGCCCATGAAGCTGGTCATGCCATCCAGCATGGAATAGGCTATGTACCCCTTACTTTGAGAAATACCATTGCACCCATTGCCAGTTTTGGTGCTCAGGCAGTATGGTTTTTAGTTTTTGCTGCTTTTGCATTCCAAATGTTTGCATTGATTGACTTAGGCATTGTATTGTATTTAGCGGCGGTGATATTTCAGGTTATTACGCTGCCTGTTGAATTTAACGCCAGCAGTAGGGCTTTAGAACAGTTGAAGGTCAATGGCTTTATTACTGCTGAAGAAATCAGCCCTTCTCAAAAAGTGCTCAATGCTGCAGCATTGACCTATGTGGCAGCCATGGCTGTGTCTATTGCCCAATTGCTGAGATTGCTACTTTTAAGAAATAGAAGAGATTAACAATGCACTCCCTTTGGAGTGCATTCATGCTTGTATTGCAGCAAATTTTTCTTGCAAATGGAAGATTTTCACATAAGTTTAGGAGGAAAGGAAGAACAGATGAATGCACGAAAATATGCTTTAGATATTTTGATAGATATTGAAGAAAATCAGGCTTTTTCTAATATTGCTATTCACAGGCATTTGAAGGGGAAGCCTATCGACGGACGGGACAGAAGATTTATTACGGAACTGGTTTATGGCGTAATGGAAAATAAAATCTATTTAGACTATATCATTCAGCAATTCTCCAAGATCAAGGGAGACAAGATCAGCATACCTGTTATGAATATTTTGCGTTTGGGCTTGTATCAAATCACATATTTAGATAAAGTGCCTCCATCAGCCGCCGTAAATGAAAGTGTGAATTTGGCAAAAAAAATTCAGTGGAAAGCAGCAGGTTTTGTTAATGGTATGCTGAGAAATTATCTAAGAAATAAAAATGATATCAAGTTGCCAAGCTATGAGGAAAACCCTAGGGAATATATGTCCCTTGCTTATTCTCATCCCCTTTGGCTTGTGGAAAAATGGCAAAAGGAATTTGGCAACGATTTTACCCGACAACTACTCCAAGCAAATAATCAAACGCCAAAACTCACGGTCCGGACCAATACGCTAAAAATTACAAAAGAGGAATTGATGGAGGAACTTAAAAGACAGCATGTGGAGGTGAGCCATGGCTTATACGTGGAAGAAGCACTTTGCCTTTGTCATACGGAGAATATAGAGGAATTGAAAAGTTTTCAAAAAGGATATTTCCAAATACAGGATGAGAGTTCTATGTTGGCAGCCCATGTACTAGATCCTCAACCCAATGATATAATTATTGATGTATGTGCGGCACCGGGAGGGAAGACAACCCACATGGCACAACTGATGAAAAATAAAGGGAGGATTATTGCAAGGGATATCTACGAACATAAGCTGAAACTTATTCAGAATACGGCACGACGCCTGGGCATTTCTATCATTGAAACCCAATGCTTTAATGGGAAAGAGGTAGATGAGACCCTCGTAGACAAGGCAGACAGGGTATTGGTAGATGCTCCCTGCTCTGGTTTGGGAATTATTCGAAGAAAGCCGGAAATCAAATATAATAAGGGACCGGATGATTTTCATGAAATCAGCAATCTGCAGTTGAGGATATTGGAAAATGCAGGAAAATATGTGAAAAAGGGTGGTTTTTTGGTATACAGCACCTGTACCATCAGTAGGGAAGAAAATATAGGGGTAATTGAAAAATTTATTTCACGAAATCGTAATTTTGCAATTATAGATATGAATCCGCTCATACCTGAAGTTTTAAGGAGTTCGGAAAAATATTTGCAGCTATATCCCCATCTGCATGATGTAGACGGTTTTTTCATTTGTAAACTTAGAAAAAACGGAGCATAGGCTTTTCCTGTTCCCCCTAGGGAAGTTATGGTATAATATGGTTTGGATATAAAAATAATATAACTATGCATTGTAGAGATTTGTGAGGTGTTTGAATGGAAATCGGGGCTGTTTCGCATATCGGTTTAATTAGAGAAGTAAATGAAGATGCCTATTTTATCTCTGATGATGGGTTGAATTTGTTTATTGTGGCTGACGGCATGGGAGGCCATAAGGCAGGCGAAGTGGCAAGCAATATTGCCATAGAATCGGTAAAAAACTTTGTCAAGAATCATATCCAGCATTGCAGTAATGGCGACGAAGCAATGATTTGCAAGATGATACGGGAGGCAGTATTGGAGGCCAACAGAAATATATATGAAAAGGCCCTGGCAGAAGAAAACTATCAGGGAATGGGTACTACCCTTACAATGGCGCTTATTTTATCGAAACTCTTTATAGGGCACATAGGAGACAGCAGGGCTTATCTTTTGAGAAATAATGAGATCTTGCAAATAACACAGGATCATTCTCTGGTAGGAGAACTATTAAGAAAAGGAAGCATTACCGAAAAGGAAGCCAAAATCCATCCCCAACGGAATATTATTACACGGGCGTTAGGTACAGAGGAAAACATTTTGATAGATCTATATACGATGGATTTAGAAAAAGGTGATATTGTAGTGTTGTGCTCCGATGGATTGTCGAATCTTGTAGATCACTCTGAAATTCAGGAGTGCCTGCGAAACTGTGGCAGCATGCAGTTGGGATGTGAGCATCTGGTCACCTTAGCCAATGAAAGAGGCGGATACGATAATATCACAATGATAGCCATAAAAAACGACTAAAAAAGCAAGAATCGAGGTGATAAAATGATAGGAAAAATATTGGGAAACCGGTATGAGATTATAGAAAAGATTGGCGGAGGTGGAATGGCATTAGTATATAAGGCCAGATGCCAGCTGTTGAATAGATATGTAGCCGTAAAAATATTAAGGCCGGAGTTTACCAGCGATGAAGAATTTATCGGTAAATTTAGAAGAGAATCCCAAGCGGCTGCCAGTTTATCCCATCCCAATATTGTCAATATATATGATGTGGGGACCGATGATCATGATATTTATTATATCGTGATGGAGTATGTCAAAGGGAAAACATTAAAGCAGATGATTAAAGAAAAAGGACCTTTAAGTTCCGAAGAAACAATCAATATTGCCAAGCAAATTTCTTTAGCACTTCATCATGCCCACAGCAATCATATTGTTCATAGGGATATCAAGCCCCACAATATTTTAATTACGGACGACGGTCGTGTAAAGGTTACGGATTTTGGTATTGCAAGAGCAGTGACTTCCTCTACGGTCACCAATACCGGCAATGTCATTGGATCTGTCCATTATTTTTCACCCGAGCAGGCACGGGGGGGCTATATCGATGAGAAATCTGACATTTATTCCTTGGGTATCGTTATGTATGAAATGGCGACGGGAAGACTGCCCTTTGAGGGGGAAAGTCCTATTTCTATCGCTTTAAAGCATATTCATGAGGATGTTATACCGCCGACTTTGATCAATCAAGAGATCCCGAAGGCCCTGGAAGATATTATTATGAAGGCGATTCAAAAAGATCAATTGAAGCGCTACAGCAGTGCTAAGGAAATATTGGAAGATTTAAATCAAGCCCTAAAGCAGCCTATGGGAAACTTTGTAAAGTTTGATGAGGATGATGACAGTCCTACCCAAATGATTCCCGTGATTAAGGAAAAAGAACCGTTGAAAAATAAGACATCCTATGCAGAATTAAAGCCCAAAAGGAAAAATAATCATAGATGGATCGTTTGGGGAGCCGTTGCCACTGCTTTTGTACTGGCCCTTCTATTTATTGGAGGCATGTTTTATCTGAAGGATATATTTATTGCTCAAGAAAAAACAGTTCCCAGTGTGATCGGAAAATCCTATGAGGAAGCCAAGGAGAATTTGGAAAACTTAGGGTTAAAGGTAGAGCTTGGACAAGAGCAGTACAGTTCGGAATTTGAACGGGGACAAGTTATGTTTCAAGATCCAAAGGCCGGAGAAATTGTGAAAGCAGGATATCCCATTCGTTTAATCATCAGCAAGGGTCCCAAAATGACAGAGGTACCGACTTTGGTAAACAGAATGGTGAATGAAATCGATTTTATTTTGGAAAATGCAAAATTAAAGGGTGGAATCGTGAAATATGAATATAGCACGCTGCCTATCGGCATTGTCATCAGTCAAAGTCCTGAGGCAGGGAAAAGTGTTCCGGAAAATACGGAAGTGAATGTGGTGGTCAGTCAGGGACCGGAAACCAAGCTGGTACTGATGCCTAACCTTATTGGAGAAAAAATTGAAGATGCCAAAAAGATGCTAGAAACTTTAAATCTGATCCTAGGAAACGTAGATTATAAATCGGATGAAAGGGTGGAAAAGGGGAGAGTGATCAGCCAGAGTATTCCTGCTGGGACGGAAGTAGAGGAAAAAAGAGTGGTGGATCTGGTGGTCAGCAAAGGACCTGAAAATGTGGGGCAGCCTTCAGAAGAAGATGAGCTGCAAATGAAGCCCGTTTCTCTGATGATCAATTTCCAAAGGGCACAGCGAGAAGAATTTGTGCTACGCATTCTTAAAAAGCAAAATGGTATTTCTACGGAAATTTACAAGGCTACCCATCGTAAATCAAAAGGAAGCCAAAGCATTGTCATCGAAGGCAGGGGCAGAGCAGTAATTGAAGTATATTTTGATGATATACCGGTGGACACGGTGAAAATTGATTTTGAAACGGGGTCTACCTATGATTGATGGGACCATTGTGAAAGGGATTGGCGGATTTTATTATGTGAATACAGGAGATAAAATTTATGAATGCAAGGCAAGGGGAAAGTTCAGAAAGGAAAAAATTACACCCCTGGTGGGAGATTGCGTAAAAATCACTGTGGATGGGCTCTCCGGGCAAGGAGTGATAGAAGAAATTTTAGACAGAAAAACAGAGTTGATCCGGCCGCCTGTGGCCAATGTAGATCACGCGGTGGTGGTATTTGCCGTTCACCAACCGGAGCCCAATCTATCCTTGTTGAATCGATTTCTTATTTTAGCAGAAAGCCAAGAAATTGATATAACCATTTGCTTGAACAAGATGGACTTGGCTCAGCATGAAGATTTGTGTTCTTTGACAGACATATATAGAAGGATCGGTTATGAAGTTATTATGACAAGTACCAAACAAAATATAGGAATAGAAGATTTGAAAGGGCGATTGGAAAATAGAATTACTGTTTTTGCGGGCCCTTCCGGTGTGGGAAAATCCTCCCTTTTAAACAGCATTCAACCGAATTTGAAGCTTCAAACGGGAGAAGTAAGTCAAAAAATTGAGAGAGGAAAACATACAACCAGACATGTGGAGCTATTGGCGTTGGATTTTGGAGGATGGGTTTTGGATACTCCCGGCTTCAGCTCTTTGCATCTGGATTTTATTGAAGCCGATGGGCTGCAATATTTGTTTAGAGAATTCCATGATTTCATAGGAACATGCAAATTTAACGGATGTAAGCATTTGAGCGAACCGGGTTGCGCCATTAAGAAAGCCCTAGAAAACCATCAGATATATCCGTCGAGATATGAAAGTTATACGCAGCTCTATGAAGAGATTATGCAATCGAGGAGGTATTAGCTATGGTAAAAATTGCACCTTCTATATTGTCTGCAAATTTTGCCAATCTTTTGGAGGATATAAAAAAGGTAGAGCAGGCAGGGGTAGATTTGCTCCATATGGATGTAATGGACGGCCACTTTGTACCCAATATTACCATCGGGCCTTTGGTATTGGAGAGCCTCAAGGGAAAAACCCGTCTCCCTTTTGATGTACACCTGATGATCGAAAATCCTGATCGATATATTTCTGATTTTGTCAAGGCAGGGGCCGATATCATAACTGTTCATGTGGAAGCGTGCCATCACATTCATAGAACCGTTCAAAGCATAAAAGCCCATGGAATTAAGGCTGCTGTCTCTTTGAATCCGGGAACACCCTTGAATTCTATCGAATATATATTGGCCGACTTGGATATGGTTTTGATTATGTCCGTAAATCCAGGCTTTGGCGGGCAAAAGTTTATCCCTTCAGCATTAGAAAAGATTCGGTTTTTAAAGCAAATGATCCATGAGAAAAATCTGGCAATTGATATCGAAGTGGACGGGGGAATAAAACTGGATAATGCTAGGGAGGTTGTACAGGCTGGAGCAAATATTTTGGTTGCCGGGTCAGCAATTTTTCATACAGAATCTATTGAAGAGACCGTACGGCTGTTTCGAAAGAAACTGAACTGTCTGTAACTGGAGGTATATATGAAGTGTGTCATTATATCAAACGGTGATATTTTCGACTATGAAGGAGCCAAAAAGATGATTCTGGAAAGTGATTATGTCATCTGTGCCGACGGTGCTGCAAGGCATCTGCTTCAAATGAATATATGTCCCCATGTGATTGTAGGAGATTTTGATTCTATGGATGAGGAAGTTATGGCATATTTCCAGGAAAAAGATGTTGTGTTTTATAAATTTCCTGTCAGAAAGGATCATACAGATACAGAATTGGCCCTTCAATATGCCCTAACTCAAAAATGCAGTGAGATCATATTTCTAGGCTGCATAGGCAGCCGAATGGATCATACCTTGGCCAATATTACATTGTTATTAGCCTTGGCAAATCAAGGGATTCAAGGCAGGATTGTCAATGAACATAATGAGATATTTGTAATTAATGATGGGATTACATTAGAAGGAAAAGAGGGGGAATATATTTCTTTGATTCCTTTCAGCGAGAAGGTGGAAGGAATTTTACTGACAGGTTTTGAGTATCCGTTGGATGATGCAACCCTTGAGATGGGGACATCTTTGGGCATCAGCAATCGTCTCAAGGAGACAAAGGGGAAGATATCCGTCAAAAATGGAAATCTTTTGGTAATAAGAGCAAAGGACTAAAACCTTCACAAAATGGTGGAGGTTTTTTTGTGTCAAAATGAGTGCTGTGGGAATATCATGATAATAGCTATTACCATGATGGAGTTCCTTATCAATTCAGAAGGGCCTTGAATGGGGTGATATTTTGAGAAGACCACATTTGCTAAAAAAAATACTGGGCATTCTGCTGGCACTCATCGGTTCCATTATACTTATTGAGATTATTCCTCTTTGGGTATGGTACGGAATATTGTTTTTTTTGATTCTCTGCTTTCTGCTCGTGCTGTTTAAAATTTTTTAGAAGGGGCGTATAAATTATGGGAAGGAGAAGATATCCCCACTATTTTTGGCGAAGAATTGATAAAAAGATTCTGGGACTGATCCTCCTTACAATCGGTTTTGCGATTATTGCCGTAATATTTCTACCTTATAGCGTCTGGATGGTTTTATTCGGGTTGGCTTTAATTTATGCAGGATATAAATTATTTATTTGCTAGCATATCATCGCTGCTGGTGAATGGCTGATAGGCTGTAACTTTTTATTTTCAACTTATTTCTTTCAACTGCCTGATCGGCACTGAAATGCTCAAGCCAAACAAAGCCTACCGGAAAAGGTAGGCTTTTTAAGCTAAATAGCTCTTTCAACTTTGTTTGAACGAAGGCATCTAGTACATACGTTGATTCTTGCTGGAGAACCGTTTACCATCGTTTTTACTTTTTTTATGTTAGCATTCCACACTCTTCTAGTATGACGATTGGAGTGACTTACGCTATTTCCGGATATTCTACCTTTTCCGCATACGTCGCATGCTCTTGACATATATTACACCTCCTTCGAGTGATTATACCATTTGCTAAAAACATAATTATTTTACCACATTTATGGTATTATGTGCAAGCATTGAGATAAAATATTCCATAAAGAAGGATTGCAATATGTAGCATTGTTGTATGATTTCAGTTGAATCTCGGAAATAATTCATATAGAATATATTATATATTTTATGTTTTGTGAGCCGGATATCCTATTTCGATAAATTTCTCAAAGGGAGGTTAAAACATGGTGGCGAAACTGGACAATGAAATTGGAAGTATATATATTGATAATGCAGTCCTTGCATCCATTGCCGGCATATCAGCCATGGAATGCTATGGTCTTGTTGGGATGGCGACAAAATCAGCAGCCAGCGGACTGGTGGAACTTCTAAAAAGGGAAAACATGACCAAGGGAGTAAAAGTATCTACCGATAATGATGAAATTGTGATAGATTTATTTATTATCGTGGAATTTGGCACCAATATTTCTGCTGTAGCCAGCAATATTATCGAAAAAGTGAAGTACAATATTGAGAATATGACAGGCATGCATGTAAAAAAAGTAAATGTCAATGTCCAAGGAGTTCGAGTAGAAAAGTAATTTAAGGAGGAACTGGTTTTGAAAATTAAACATATTGATGGGATATTGCTTAAGAAAATGATTATGCAAGCAAAAAATTCACTGGAAGCAAATAAAAATACAGTGGATTCCTTAAATGTTTTCCCTGTTCCGGACGGTGATACAGGCACCAATATGGCTTTAACAATGAATGCAGCAGCAAAGGAAGTGCAAAATGTGAAGTACATTAAGATTGAAGATATTGCAGAAGCTGCTGCGAACGGGTCCTTGATGGGGGCAAGGGGAAACTCGGGCGTTATTTTATCCCAATTGTTTAGAGGATTTGCGAAAGGGTGCAAGGGAAAGGAGAAGCTCACCACGGCGGATATAGCCTTGGCATTGAAAAATGCATCGGATACTGCTTATAAGGCTGTGATGAAACCTATTGAGGGAACGATTTTAACCGTTGCCAGAGAGATAGGGGAGAAAGCAGTTGAACTTTCAAAGCGGGAAGATGATATGGAGAAATTTCTGGAAAACGTTATCGTACATGCCGAGGGCGTTTTAATGAAAACACCGGACATGCTAAAAGTTTTAAAACAAGCGGGTGTAGTAGATGCGGGCGGTAAAGGACTCATATTTATTATGAAGGGATTTTATGAAGCTGTGGCCAATAAGGAAACAGTTGTGGAAATCCCAGAAAATGTACAAGTCATAGAGCATGAAGGCATCGAGGAGCAAGGAGAAATTCATTTTGGCTACTGCACAGAATTTATTATCAGAGGAAAAAACATTGAAATTGAAAATTTCAAAGAGGCCATAGGCAGTTACGGGGATTGCATGCTGGTTGTAGGAGATGAAAATTTAGTAAAGGTTCATATACATACCAATCATCCGGGAGAAATCATCGAAAAAGGCTTGCAACTGGGAGAATTAATCAATATTAAGATTGATAACATGAGACATCAGCATCAGAACAGAATATTTGAAGGAGAAAATGCCCACGAAACCTCAACAGTAAAGGAATATGGCATGATCGCCGTAACCATGGGAAAAGGATTAACAGATATTTTTAAAGATTTGAATGTGGATGAGATTATTGTCGGGGGGCAAACCATGAACCCCAGTACAGAGGATATTAAAAAAGCCATTGATCGGATATCAGCTCAAAATATTTTTATATTTCCCAACAACAGCAATATCATTATGGCAGCAAATCAAGCCAAGGAATTGAGTGAAAAAAATATTATCGTCATTCCTACGAGGACGGTACCCCAGGGAATTGCTGCAGTATTGGCCTTTAACGCCGAGGAAGGCATTGAAGAGAACAGAGAAGCCATGACCAAGGCCATAAACAGCGTGAAAACAGGGCAGGTAACCTATTCTGTCAGGGATACCCATTGGAATGACATTGAAATTAAAAAAGGCAATATTTTAGGTATGCAGGACGGGGAAATCAAAAGGGTAGGCACCCACGTGGATGAAGTATCATTCATGCTTTTAAAAGATATGATTTCAGAAGATGCAGAAATGCTTACAATTTTTTATGGAGAAGATATTGATGGGAACAGGGCACAGCAACTTGCTGATAAGGTTGCGGAAATGTATGAGGACGTTGAAATAGAAGTTTACTATGGTGGCCAGCCGCTATATTATTATATATTTTCTGTAGAATAGGAAATGGATTCAACCGTTTCCTATTCTGTTTATGGGAAGGGGTGTGAAGAAAAGTGGAGGAACTGAAAAAGCCAGTCCAGTTTCTCAAAGGGGTAGGTCCTATCAAATACAAACGATTTCAAAGATTAGGCATAGACACTGTGGAAGACCTGCTTTATACATTTCCCAGAGAATATGAGGATAGAAGAATTATTAAAAAAATCAGAGAATTGTGTTCTGATGAAAAGGCTTCTGTAAAAGTGACGGTGTGGGGAAATGTTGAGAAAATATTCATTCGGAAAGGCCTTCATATTTATAAGGTACCGGTGAAGGATGAAACAGGTGTTGCCTATGCCATTTTTTACAATGCACCCTTTATTCAAAAATCTTTCCCCGTTGGCAGCACCGTTTATTTAAACGGAAGAATCAAGATTGTCTATGGAGAAATGCAAATCCTTCATCCGGATTATGCCTTTGCAAAGGATAAAGAGCATTGTCTATTCGAACGCATTGTGCCTATCTATGGACTGACTGAAGGATTATCACAAAATGATTTTATTTCATTACAGCAGCAAATAATCATGAATTCCTTATGCCGTATCACAGAGTATTTACCTTCGAGTACAATGCATAGAAATTATCTTTGCGATATTCAATATGCCATAAAAAATATCCATTTTCCTCAATCACCTCGGCATTTGAAGATTGCAAAATACCGGCTGATTTTTGAAGAACTGTTGATTTTGCAGCTTGGTTTGCTTTTGACAAAGCATAAGTGCATGGAAAAACAGGATGGAATCGTTTTTCGGAAGACACCGGAACTTTATCAGTGGATAGATGCTCTGCCCTTTCAATTGACAAATGCCCAAAGACGGGTTTGGAAGGAAATTGAAAATGATATGGAGCAAAAGATAACCATGAATCGTCTGGTTCAAGGAGATGTGGGTTCCGGAAAGACCATTATTGCCATGGCAGCTTTATATAAGGCCGTTTTGAGCGGTTATCAGGGTGTACTGATGGCTCCTACAGAAATATTGGCCGAGCAGCATACACAGGCTGCGAAAGATTTGTTGGAACCCTTCGGGGTGAAAATAGCTTTACTTTCCGGCAGCGTCCAAAAGAAGAAGAAAGCAGAAATTCTGCAAAGAATCGAGAAGGGGGAAGTTGATATTATCATTGGCACCCATGCATTGATTCAGGACAATGTAGCCTTTTATAATCTAGGGCTTGCCATTACCGATGAACAGCACAGATTTGGCGTTCGGCAGAGGGCCATGCTTTCCAATAAGGGCGTCAATCCGGACATATTGGTGATGACGGCTACACCGATTCCTAGAACATTGGCATTGATTCTCTATGGAGATTTGGATATATCGACGATTGATGAATTACCGCCGGGAAGGAAAAAAATTAAAACCATATGCATCCAGGAGGAAAAAAGGGATGAGGTCTATGATTTTGCCAGGAAGCAGATCTTAGAAGGAAGGCAGGTTTATGTTGTTTGCCCCCTAATTGAAGATTCGGAGAGCATTGAAGCAAAATCAGCTCTTGAGATTTACGAGGAAATAAGCAATCTTTACTTGAAGGGGTTTTGCGTGGGCCTGCTCCATGGCAAAATGAAATCCAATGAGAAGGAAACCATCATGGCTGATTTTAAAAAAGGAAATATCGATGTTTTGGTTTCTACCACTGTCATAGAGGTAGGGGTAAATGTCCCCAATGCCTCTGTCATGATTATCGAAAACAGCGAGCGATTTGGGCTGGCACAGCTGCATCAGCTTCGAGGCAGGGTTGGACGGGGAGTACATCAGTCCTATTGTATTCTCGTCAATTATAGCAGAAGTAAAAATTCCAAAGAAAGAATGAAAATCATGGAACAATCGGACAACGGCTTTATGATAGCAGAAAAGGATTTGGAGCTAAGGGGACCCGGCGAATTCTTTGGGACTAGGCAGCATGGTATACCGGAATTGAGAATCGCCAATTTGTTTCGGCATGTAAAGATTTTAAAACAAGTTCAAGAGGAAGTAAATTTGATTTTAAAGGAAGATTCCAATTTATCCTTGGAAAAAAATCAGTTATTAAGAAAAAAGTTGATGGAAAAGTTTCAAAACGTTTTCGGCGGAATTAGTTTGTAAGAGACTGCCGTTTATTTTTTATTTTCCGTTAGTTTTTTTATTTGAGGATTGAATTTGTTTACATAACATGAAAAAATTACTAGACTAAAAAAAAAGAAATCGGTTAAATTAATAATACAAACAACAGGAGGTGAAAAGACGATGGCAAGAAGCACAAACAGAAAAGTAGTTCCAGAAGCAAAAGCAGCATTGGATTCAATGAAACTTGAAATTGCTGGCGAACTGGGATTAAGCAACTATCAAACAGTTGACAAAGGAAACTTGACAGCCAGACAAAACGGTTATGTAGGCGGATACATGACAAAGAGATTAGTTGAAATGGCTGAAAGACAAATGGCAGGTAGATAGAAAATCATATAAATAATAAAGAAGAGGTGAAATCATCTCTTCTTTATTATTTATATCTCAAAAAAATTACGGTTTTGCACAGACAGAAATCCTATGTATGATGAAGTCAGATACTCTTTGAACCATTTAAAAATACTGGTGAAAAATCACCAGTATTGGGAGAGGAGAAATGAAGGAAGAGCTATAAGGGGAATGATATTTAATGTGCTTATCTATAATATGTGTATGGATGATAAAGATTATACAAGTCACAGGTGGAAATCTGCAATATTTTTTTGTCTATATTTTACATGTGTGCTAAAATATATTTAACGAAGGGAGAGGGACAGTTTTGAGAGTGATCGCCGGACAATTGAAGGGAAGGAAATTGAAAGCACCCAATGGCCTGAATACAAGGCCCACAACAGATCGGGTAAAAGAATCAATTTTCAGTATGATTCATCCCTATCTCATGGACAGCATGGTTTTAGATTTATTTTCGGGGACAGGAAGCTTAGGGATTGAAGCACTGAGCAGAGGTGCAAAAAAAGCCTATTTTGTAGATCATAATAAACAAAGTATTTCTATTATCAAAGAAAATATCTCGAATCTAGGACTTTTGGATCAAAGTGTGATTTTATTCTCCGATGCCATAAAAGCATTAAAAGAACTTGCCTTAAAAAATGAAAAATTTGATATAATATTCCTAGATCCGCCGTATGCAAAAGGACTGATTATTCCTTGCATACAGGAAATTCAAAATAACCTGCTGTTGCGGCCTGAGGGCATGATCGTGGTAGAACATGATCCAGAAGATCAATTGCCTGAAATGATAGAAAAACTGCATAAGAGAAAAGATAGACGATATGGAAATACAAACATATCCATCTATTCAGAGGAGGCATAAGCATGAAAATTGCAGTATATCCGGGCAGCTTTGACCCCGTTACCAATGGCCACCTGGATATTATCAAAAGATCATCAAAGTTATTTGACAAAATTATCGTAGCCGTATTGCATAATCCAAATAAAACGCCTTTCTTTTCTGTTGAAGAAAGATTGGAGTTGCTGCGAAAGGTGACGGAAGATATTGGGAATATAGAGATTGATTGTTTTTCAGGCCTTCTGGCAGAGTATGTAAGCAAAAAAAATGTGAACAGTATCGTAAAAGGGCTAAGAGCCGTATCTGACTTTGAATATGAGTTTCAAATGGCTTTAATGAATAGAAAACTGAATCCCGAAGTAGAAACAATTTTTATGATGACGAGCAGTGAGTACTCCTATTTAAGCTCTAGCCTCGTAAAGGAAGTTTTTAAATTTCATGGTTGTATCAAAGGGTTAGTTCCTGATGAAGTATTGGAAGCGATGAGAAAAAAAATAAAATGATGCTGTCAAATAAGGGGGAATTATATGAACGTATTAAGGCTGTTGGACGAACTGGAAGATATTATTGAAAGCAGTTCTACCATACCCTTTGCCGGGAAAATTTTAGTGGATCGAGGGGAAATTTTAGATATTATCAAAGAAATCAGGATTCAATTGCCCGATGAAGTAAAACAGGCCCAGTGGATTAAAGAAGAACGGCAAAGAATTTTGATTGATGCGCAACAGGAAGCAGAAGCCATCATGAAGGATGCCCGTTTACATATTGAGGAGATGGTAGAAAAAGATGAGATTACAAAGCAAGCACAAAAAAGGGCAGAGGAAATTATCGCCCAAGCCCAGGCCCATGCGAAAGAAATTCGCATAGGTGCAAGACAATATGCCGATGAATTGTTGGCAGGTCTTGAAGAAAATCTCGATAAGTTAGCGGCTACTATTCAACAGAACAGAAAAGAATTGAAAGGAATGAAGGGATGATTCATAGGCTTGATCTGGAGAATATTATTCATTTTGGCAACTTTTTATTTTACTTAAGTTTTGCACTTTTTGCAAAGGATTGATTTCAAGCCATTTGCTATAAAAATAAAAATTTAGCATTTTCAATAGCTTTATTAAAAAGTGCAAAACTATAGAAACTAATATATTGTAATAACGATTTGTTGAATAAAGAAATAATGCTATATCGGGGCATTGATGAGGATGACGTTCTAAATGATACTCCACAA
Source organism: Thermotalea metallivorans (assembly GCF_001562415.1). GTDB lineage: Bacteria > Bacillota > Clostridia > Peptostreptococcales > Thermotaleaceae > Thermotalea > Thermotalea metallivorans. Next base: position 148,670 of record NZ_LOEE01000030.1, read on the forward strand.
TGAATTACGTATTTGGGACTTCTAGAGGAGCTGAAAAACCTAAAAAAATAACATTGATGCTAACGTTGTAATTGTTACTTTAGCGCTGTGTTTTGCACGCTTGTCTTAACAATGAATATTTTTACCATCAAGGTATCTATATCCTGTTTACAGACAACCACCGTTTCCAAATGGAAGGAACCGGTGCTTTTTTTAGTTAAAATGATCTTTACCCTTCATTTTTTTATGGAAAATCTTCGTGCATTTGCTATGAAAGATATGAACGAATATAGAGAAGATGATGATTGTAACGGTAATGACGACAAACAGCTCAGAGGAAAACAGAATTTTGTCCTTCCAGGTTCCTATGGCGGAGTGTGCACCAGGATGGAGGAAGACAGGCATATTTGCCTGATGGAAACTAAATTGACAGAAAGGAACCAGAAAGAGAGCAAAGACGGCAGACAAAATTGCATGGAGTAGTTTTGAGCATATGTATATCATTACGCTTACATCTGTACTATGAATCATGCTGGCGGCTTGAGCATGGATGGAAAAGCCGCTCCAAGAGATCATCATTGTGGTAATGACGGCCTGCTGCATGAATGATATATTTTGGACTTCAGAGATTAACTTGCAACCAATGGTTATTTCAAAGATGCCGCTGATAATCCCCTGTTGTATATCCTTGTTGATATGAAAAAATAACCAAATTGGGTGCAGCAAGCTCGATAAAAATGAAATAACCTTCAGAATCGTGAATAGCCTGATAATCACAGAAAACAAAATAATAAACCCGCCCACTGCCAACAGTGTTTCTACTGATTCTCTAACGGATTCTCCCAATAATAGACCAAAGGGTTTTTTTTGTCTGGCGGTGGCTCTAGACAACTCTTGAAAAGCCGATGAAAAATTCGAGCTTCTTTGTGTTATGTGATTCTTCCCTGGGTCATTGGATGGATAAAACCTAAAAATAATGCCAGTGGCAATAGCTCCCAGGTAATGGGCCAAAACAATAATCACTCCCAGTTGCAGATTATGGAACATCCCGGCGGAAACAGCCCCAAGCATGAATAAGGGGCCGGAAGTACTGCAAAAAGATATGATTCTTTGGGCTTCTTCCCTTGTAAAAATACCTTCTTGCCTAAGCTTCGATGCAAGTTTTACTCCTACAGGGTATCCGGAAGTAAGACTCATGGCCAAAACAAAGGATCCTTCTCCGGGAACATTAAAAACAGGCCGGACCACCGGCTCCAGCAATACCCCTATAAAATGAACAACCCCCAAACGAATGAGCAATTCAGCACCGATGAAAAAAGGCAGCAAAGAGGGCAAGACAATATGAAACCATGTATCTACGCCGTTTCTGGCAGATTGCAGGGCTTCTTTAGGAAAAAAGATGATACTTATCACCAGAAGAAGAACGGTGCAGATTAGGAACAGATGGATTATTTTTTGGAATAGTTCTTTATATTTTGCCTTGAGAAATAAAAGGACCAAGACTGCCAGCAAAATCAGTATCATATTTTTCCCCCTCAAAAGTCATATATATGATATATATATGGATGTAAAGCTCATTTATTCCTGGAGGTACTGGCTATAAAAAATTTTAGGTTACAAATATCGTGGGTCATTCCCAAAAAAGTGGGTATAATATAAAAGTACAATTCTAAAATTCAATCGAATAGTAAAACAACGCTAAGTTTGATTTATGCCCTTATGAGGATAAACTTTTTATGTAGCAAATGTTTTGTTGCCAGTTACCAGTCATCAAGTCACCAGTACTGGCAGCCGGTAACTGATAACTGGCGACGAACTGCTATTCAAGAAATATAACTTTTTGGATGAATAAAACTCCAAAGTTGTATATCTGTATATCATCATAAAATAATAGGGGGAAAAGATAGAATGATACAATGGTTCGCACAGCAAAATCCGATAATTCAAGCATTATTGGCAACCCTTTTTACCTGGTTCGTAACTGCTCTGGGATCTGCTTTGGTTTTTTTGTTTAAATCCATCCATAGAAAGGTTTTGGATGGAATGTTGGGATTTGCAGCGGGGGTTATGATTGCTGCCAGTTATTGGTCTCTGCTGGCACCTGCTATTGAAATGGCTCAAGATGGGAATATACCTCCATGGATACCGGCAGTGGCGGGATTTTTAGCCGGAGGTTTTTTTCTTTGGCTGGTCGATAAATTGTTGCCCCACCTTCATGCCGGATTGCCCATGTCGGAAGCGGAAGGAATCAAGACAGGCTGGCAGAGAAGCGTGCTATTGATCCTTGCCATTACCTTACACAATATACCGGAAGGTTTAGCCGTAGGTGTAGCCTTTGGGGCTTTGGCTGTAAACCTGCCATCGGCTTCCTTGGCCGGAGCTGTTGCTTTGGCCTTGGGAATCGGTATACAGAATTTTCCTGAGGGGGCAGCCGTATCAATTCCGTTGCGTAGGGAAGGATTTTCCAGATGGAAAAGTTTTGTTTACGGTCAAGCGTCGGGGGTTGTTGAGCCAATGGCTGGAGTCATAGGGGCTGCTGCTGTGGTGGCAATGAAGCCTATACTTCCATATGCTTTGTCCTTTGCGGCAGGGGCAATGATTTTTGTTGTCGTTGAAGAATTGATACCGGAATCACAACAAGAGAAAAACACGGATATTTCTACCATAGGAACTATGCTTGGGTTTGCGGTAATGATGGTATTGGATGTAGCTTTAGGGTGATTGGCTGATGAGCATCTGATTTTAAATTTCCTGGGAAATGGCATAATTTCAACATATTTCAACATTTTGCATAGGGCAGACCGGAACAAAAAGAAAAAAGTCGAATTGTATATAAAGGGAAGAAGGGAGCATTCTCAATAAAAGTTGTTGTCGCTTCCTTAGAGAATAAACGGTTTTTGAGAATAGTCCCAGCCACCCCTGCGATTCTCCATCTTTGGATAAGCTAGACTGTAGATATCTGTTGCCATAAGATCGAAAGCCAGCATTTGTTTTGCAACATCTGTCGTTAAAGATTCTTTGTTGATATTGGTGACGATAGGTATTGCGGATTTTTTTTTCAACACCCGTATCAGTTCGCCGCTGTTTTGGGAAAAAGCCAGTATGCGTCCATACTGAGCTCCTCCGGATCTATTGAATGAGCAAACATGATTCTTCTGCAGGCCCAATAGGGAATGAATCAATATTCTTTGCAGCCTTGTCATGGTATATCTTTTAGTTTTGATTGCACTGAAAAGTTCATGGACAGATGTTGATTTTATGGCAGCAGCCTTGATTCTATTTTCCAGACCTTCTCCGATATCTTGAATTTTCCTTAAGTCTTCTGTAGATATTCTACGCAGATTGTAGAGGATAAGGGTATCGAAATCAGAATAGCGAATAGGGCCAAAACCGGTTTCAAGACTCCTTGCAAAAGCATGGAAACTACCGGGAGGCATTACTTTTGATAAAGATCGAATATCACAATCGGCACAAGATAGATAGCTTCTGATTGCCGTTGCACTACAGATGTCATGGATGATTTCTCTAGAATGATAAGGCGCTTTGATTCTTTTTATTGTAAAGGGCTGAATAGGGCTATTCAGTTTTAAGAGGGATTTTATGTATTCCACACCTAGAATGTTGTTGGGAGATTGAAGAAGGGTGCCTATGCTTTCATCCATAAAGTACCGGGCTAAGGCTTGTTCCCTTGCTTTAGGAAAAGGGAGGCCTTGGGATAAAAATTGTTTCAGATATTGTTGATAATCCTCCGGTTCTTGAACAAGAATTCGACAGATTTTTTTTAATTTCTCCATGTTTCCTTCTTCGCTGCCAAAACAGAGAAAATCTACGATATTCAGATGATGAAGCAAAGAAACAGCCCCAAAGGCAAAATACTCAGCACTATTGCAGGCATATGCAAAGGGTAGCTCAATCACCAGGTCTATTCCTTCCCGGACAGCCATTTCTGCCCGAAACCATTTGTTCGTGATGGCCGGCTCCCCTCGCTGCAGGAAATTACCGCTCATTACAGCGATGGTATGGGTTGCCCCTGTGATCCTTTTTGATTCCTCCAAGTGATATTTATGACCATTATGAAAAGGATTATATTCGGTAATGAGACCGAGAACTTTCACGGAAAACTCCTCCTAAATATGAAAATTAAACAAAATACAGTTCAAAAATAAATGACCTGTCGCAACGTAAAGCCGATGGAAAAGTTGGGCAGGGAGAACATATGCTATTTATAATATTATGAAATTTTGCCAATAATATCAAAGTAATATATATTTATTTTGTTTTATTTCGATAGAAACTTGCAAAATTCTCAAATTATTTTATAATAAAAAAGGGTTTTAAAAAAGGAAAAAGAGATTTTTTATAGAAAAATATTTTGTCATAAAATTATTTAGGAGGTTATACAAATGAAGGTATTAGTAATCAATTGTGGCAGCTCTTCATTGAAGTATCAGCTGATCGACATGACGAATGAAAGGGTGATGGCAAAGGGACTGGTTGAAAGAATCGGAATTGAAGGATCTGTCTTAAAACATGAGATTGAGGGCAAAGATAAGGTACTGATCCAACAACCGATGGAAAATCATAAGGTAGCTTTATCCTTAGTATTGGATGCCCTTGTGGATGAAAAGCACGGTGCGATCAAAGATATGAGCGAAATTGCTGCTGTAGGGCACAGGGTAGTTCATGGTGGAGAAAAATTCAGCGGTTCTGTGATTATCAATGATGAAGTGATTAAAGCATTAGAAGAGTGCATTGATTTGGCGCCTCTCCATAATCCGCCAAATTTGATGGGAATTACTGCATGTAAGGAATTGATGCCTAACGTGCCGATGGTAGGCGTATTTGATACGGCTTTTCACCAAACAATGCCCAAATCTTCCTATATCTATCCCCTACCCTATGAGCTGTATGAGAAATACGGCATAAGAAAATACGGATTCCATGGAACAAGCCATAGATATGTGTCCCAGAGGGCTGCAGAAATCCTGGGCCGAGATATCAAAAACTTAAAAATCGTTACATGCCATTTAGGAAACGGGGCAAGTTTAGCAGCAATCAATGGCGGTAAATCCGTAGATACAAGCATGGGCTTTACACCCCTTGAAGGATTGGCTATGGGAACCCGTTCCGGAGATATTGACCCTGCCATTGTAACGTTTATTATGGAAAAAGAAAATTTAGATATTGAAGGAATGAATAATTTATTAAATAAAAAATCAGGTGTACTGGGTATTTCAGGAGTAAGCAGCGACTTTAGGGATATAGAAGCTGCCGCAAAAGAAGGCAATGAAAGGGCCCAACTGGCGCTTGACAAATTCAACATCCGCGTGAAAAAATATATTGCAGCTTACGCGGCAGTGATGGGCGGCGTAGATGTGGTAGTATTTACGGCAGGCTTGGGAGAAAATTCTCCATCTAATCGAGAAGAGATCTGCAAAGGTTTAGAATTTATGGGCATCCAGATAGACCCTGCCAAAAATAATGTAAGAGGAAAAGAAACAATTATCAGTACAGATGAAGCAAAAGTAAAAGTACTTGTTGTTCCGACCAATGAAGAATTGATGATTGCAAGGGATACACAAGAATTATTAAAGTAGTCTATAAAAGGTAGGATGAAGCTCCTACCTTTTATAAATAATATAAATAGATAATAAATTCACAGGTATCAAGTAATTTAGCTTGACAAATAGATTCGCCATTTGTATAATAAAATCTGTCGATATGATGAGGTGAAATAAATGAAAGTCAATATTCGAGAAGTGATTGCAGGGCAGAAAAACAAAATAAACATTGAGGCAAAGGAAGAGATTAAGGATATAGGTTATTTTGGCGATGATGTTGCATTTATTACACCTGTTACATTGAAAGCAGAAATATTAAAGGTGGATAATGAAATTTTTATCAGCGGTACTGTTGAAGGTATAGTTGAATTTCATTGTGCCAGATGTCTGAAAAGATTTCAGCGGGAAATCAAAGAGAGAGTTTATGCTCAATTCGGGACAGGCAGAATGGATGATGAGGAAATGGAGGACAGTTATCCCGTTGTGGATGAAATGATTGATATTTCTGAAATTATCCGCAATACCCTGATTGCATCATTACCGATGAAGGTTGTCTGTGACGAAAATTGCAAAGGTTTATGTTCAGTCTGTGGCAGAGATCTCAACGTTGAAATGTGCAATTGTAAAATAGAAGAGATTGACCCTAGACTTGCTAAATTAAAAGATTTGCTACAACAAGGTTAAGGAGGTGGAAATAATGGCAGTACCTAAGCGCAAAACTTCTAAGGCAAGAAGAGATAAAAGAAGAGCAGCAAATATTAAAATGACAAGCCCTAATATCATAGAGTGTCCGCAATGTCATGAGCCGAAATTACCACACAGAGTATGTAAGGCATGTGGATTCTATCATGACAAGGAAGTAGTAAAGGTTCAATAGTTGGAAATAGTAATGATGATCTCATCATTACTATTTTTTTGTTTTTGAGCTAATAAATTTCCTTCATAAAGTGGTTGATTATAGGATACAAATAATATATACTTAATATTAGTATCAGGTACTAAATATTAGTACTAAAGAGGTGAGTTGAATGTCCCGGAAGAAAATGAAGAAGCAAATGCGTCAAGCAGAGCTTCTAAAAAAGCTGGAAAATGATCCTTTTGTCACGGATGAAGAATTATGTGAATATTTTCATGTGAGCATTCAAACCATTCGTTTAGATAGATTAGAGCTGGGGATTCCGGAACTGCGTGAAAGAATTAAACAGGTTGCAGACAGGAATTATTCGAAAGTAAAAAGTCTTGGAAAAGGAGAAATTGTTGGAGAAATCATAGATTTGAATTTAAATGAGAGCGGCATTTCTATATTGGAAACTACAGAAGATATGGCCTTTACCAAAACAAAGATTGTGAGGGGACATCATATTTTTGCTATGGCTGAATCCCTTGCGATGGCAGTAATCGATGCCGATGTGGCTCTTACGGGAGTGGCCAATATGAAATATCGCATCCCTGTTTTCGCAGGGGATAAGTTGGTTGCAAAGGCGGAAGTAGTACGCATCAGGGCGAATAAGTACTTTGTTCATGTAAAGATATATGTAAAGCAAGAACAGGTATTTCGAGGAAAATTTATTTTGGTTTCTATTGGGGAAGAATAGGGGGGATATGTCCATGAGAATTGCTGTTGATGGCATGGGTGGCGATCGTGCGCCGAAGGAAATTGTGAAAGGTTGCGTAGATGCTGTGCAAGAATTCGGCATCGAAGTGATATTAGTGGGAATCCAAGAGCAATTGGAAGAAGAATTAAAACAATATCCCGTGGATCGAACCAAGCTGCATATTCATCATGCTTCGGAAGTGATTACCAATGAGGATAAGCCTGTTCAGGCAATTAGAACGAAAAAGGATTCGTCTTTGGTAGTAGGACTGAATTTAGTAAAGGAGAAGACTGCCGATGCCTTTGTATCGGCCGGAAATACAGGGGCCCTTTTGGCAGGAAGTATATTTAAAATAGGAAGAATCAAAGGAATTGATCGACCGGCTATTGCATCCGTTTATCCCACGCAAAAAGGAATATCCTTATTGGTGGATGCAGGAGCAAATGCGGAATGCAAGCCCAGAAATCTGTTGGAATTCGGTTTGATGGGAGCTATTTATACGGAAAAGGTACTGGGAAAGGCCAATCCGACAATTGGTTTAGTAAATATAGGAACCGAAGAAGGAAAAGGAACAGATTTGATCAGGGGAGCCCGCCAACTGTTTTATCAACAGGACTTGAATTTTGTAGGAAATGCGGAAGCAAGGGATTTGCCGAAAGGAATTGTAGATGTGATTGTTTGCGATGGGTTTGTAGGAAATGTCATCCTAAAACTGACGGAAGGGGTGGCAATGACCATGATGGCCATGCTAAAGGAACAATTCACGAAAAATATTGTAAACAAACTGGGAGCAGCGCTCCTGATGCCTGCTTTGAAAGAATTCAAAAAAACCCTAGACTATACTGAGTATGGTGGGGCTCCTTTGTTGGGTGTCAACGGGGCAGTGATCAAGGCCCATGGGAGTTCCAATGGAAAAGCCATAAAAAATGCCATTCGGCAGGCAAAGACTTTCGCTGAGAAGGAAGTTGTCCAGATGATTGCAGAAGAAATTAAGAAAATAGGAGATGAAGGAAATGGAGAATAATCATTTCAATGCAGTGGGAATTCTAGGCATGGGAAGCTATTTGCCCGAGAGGGTATTAACCAATCATGATCTTGAAAAAATGGTAGAAACAACGGATGAATGGATTGTTACTAGAACGGGAATCCACACTCGACGCATAGCCGATGAAAAAACAGCCACTTCAGATTTGGCTACAAAGGCTGCTCTAAGGGCGTTAGAGGATGCTGACACAGAGGCAGAAGAGGTTGATCTGATTATTGTAGCAACGGTTACGCCCGATATGAACTTTCCATCTACGGCTTGTATTGTTCAAAGGAATATTGGGGCCCAAAATGCGGCTGCCTTCGATCTGGAGGCAGGTTGTTCCGGCTTTATTTATGGCCTGACCGTTGGAAAACAGTTTATTGCTACAGGCATGTATAAAAAAGTGTTGGTCATCGGTGCTGAAACATTATCCAAAATTGTAGATTGGAAAGACAGAAACACCTGTGTTTTATTTGGAGATGGGGCAGGAGCTGCCGTGCTTGGTCCCACAGAGGAAGGGACGGGAATCCTTTCTGCCTATATGGGATCAGACGGAGAAGGGGGAAAATTTTTGACCATGCCTGCAGGGGGCTCCAGAATACCTGCTACTGTAGAATCTGTAGAAAAAAATCTTCATTACATAAAGATGGATGGCAGTGAAGTTTTTAAGTTTGCGGTACGCATCATGAATAGGGCATCTCAAGAAGCCATAGACCGAAGCGGGTATACCGTTGATGATATAAATTACCTTGTGCCCCACCAAGCCAATATACGGATTATAGAAGCTGCTGCCAAAAAGTTAAAACTTCCTATGGATAAAGTTCATGTTAATCTGGACAGATTCGGAAATATGTCAGCCGCATCTATCCCCGTGGCATTCGATGAGGCAGTAAAGCAAGGAAAAATTAAGAAAGGCGATTTGGTGGTCATGGTGGGTTTTGGTGCGGGGCTCACCTGGGGGGCCAGTGTTATCAAGTGGAATAAGTAAATTTGTTAGGGAGTGTAACTATGATTCAATCGAGGATATGTCAATTGTTAGGAATCCAGTATCCCATTCTCCAAGGAGGGATGGCATGGATTTCTACGGCAGAGCTGGCTGCTGCTGTCTCCAATGCAGGAGGTTTAGGGATCATTGCAGCGGGAAATGCCCCTGCAGATATCATCCGCGCAGAAATTCGAAGGACAAGGGAACTGACGGAAAAGCCCTTTGGAGTCAATATAATGCTTTTGTCTCCTTTTGTCGATGAGATGATGGCATTGATAGTGGAGGAAAAAGTTCCTGTAATTACAACAGGAGCAGGGAATCCTGGCAAATATATGTCCATGCTGAAAAGTATCCATACAAAAGTTATTCCCGTAGTCCCTTCCGTGGCATTGGCTCAGAGAATGGAAAAAATAGGTGCCGATGCAGTGATCGTAGAAGGGACGGAGGCCGGGGGCCACATCGGTGAGTTGACAACGATGGTTTTGGTTCCTCAGGTAGTGGATGCCATAAGCATTCCTGTAATTGCTGCCGGAGGCATTGCTGATGGGCGAGGCATGCTGGCGGCATTTGCCTTAGGGGCAGAGGGGGTGCAGGTAGGAACAAGATTTATATGTTCCCAAGAATGCACAGCCCATGAAAAATATAAGAAGGTTGTGTTAAAGGCGAAGGATCGGGACACGGTGGTAACAGGCAGAAGTACGGGACATCCCGTTAGGGTGATTCAAAATAAATTGTCGAAAGAGTTTGAGAAGCTTGAAAAAGCCGGAGCCGGTCCTGAAGTGTTGGAACATTTGGGTGCAGGCAGGTTAAGGCTGGCCGTTGTGGATGGAGATGTTGACAATGGTTCCGTAATGGCAGGCCAAATTTCCGGTCTTATCAAAGATGTCAAGGGTTGCAGAGAAATTATTGAAAGCATGGTGAGAGAGGCAAAGGAGCATTTTATAGCAATGCATTCCGCAATGAGATAAGGAGTGAATGAGATGTCAAAAATTGCTTTTGTTTTTCCCGGCCAAGGAGCACAGTATGTAGGTATGGGCAAGGATATCGTGGAAAATTTTGAGATAGCCGATGAAATATTTGGAATAGCTAGCAAGGCTGTTGGCTATGATATGAAAAAATTGTGTTTTGAAGGACCGGAAGAGGAACTAAAAAAGACTGAAAATACCCAACCGGCCATATTAACTACATGTATTGCTATGGCAAAGGTTTTAGAGCAAAAAGGGATCAAGCCGGACGTAACAGCAGGTCTGAGTTTGGGTGAATATGCCTCCCTTGTGATAGCGGGGGTTTTGGAATTTGCAGATGCTGTTGCCCTGGTAAAGAAAAGGGGAAAGTATATGCAAGAAGCTGTTCCACTGGGAAAGGGTACGATGGCTGCGATTTTGGGAATGGAAAGGGAAGATTTAGATAAGGCCCTGGAAAAGGCGAAATCCTATGGTATCGTAGAGGCAGCAAATTTTAACAGCCCTGGGCAAATCGTCATTTCAGGGGAAGTGGAAGCGGTGGAGAAGGCATGTGCATTTGCCAAGGAACTGGGGGCATTAAAAGCTGTAATTTTACCGGTAAGCGCGCCCTTTCACTGCTCCATGCTGATCCCTGCGGGGGAAAAATTGTCCCTTGCGTTAGCCCATACACCTATACACGATTTTAACATTCCAGTCATCGCCAATGCCAATGCAGACTATTATCGAGATCGATCTGTTGTAAAGGAACTGTTGGTGGAGCAGGTAAGCAAATCCGTACTTTGGGAAGATACCGTGGCAAGAATGCTGGCGGATGGCGTAGATATATTTGTGGAAATTGGACCGGGAAAGTCCCTAAGCCAGTTCATTAAGAAAATCGGTAAAAAATTTAAAAAAGATGTTAATATTTATAATGTGGAAGATAGAGAATCACTGGACAATGTGATTGCCAATCTTTCAGGCAAATAAGGAGGGGGAAAAAATGAACTTGTCAGGCAAAACGGCTGTGATCACAGGAGGTTCTAGGGGAATAGGCAGGGCCATTGCTTTGAAATTGGCTGAATTAGGTGCAAATATTGCAATCAATTATACCAGTACACCCCACAAGGCTGAGGAAGTGGTTGCATTGGTAAGGCAAATGGGTAGGGAAGCCATTGCTATCAGGGCAGATGTATCTGACGGAGAACAAGTGCAACACATGATGAAAGAAGTGGAGGAAAAGTTTTCTACTATCGATATACTTGTGAACAATGCGGGGATTACAAGGGATACTTTGTTGATGAAAATGAAAGATGAAGACTGGGATCAGGTGATGGCCATCAATTTAAAAGGTACATACAACTGTACAAAGGCAGTGAGCAGAAAAATGATGAAACAAAGAAGCGGGAAGATTGTCAACATTGCATCGGTGGTAGGTGTAATGGGAAATGTAGGTCAGGCAAATTATGCGGCTTCAAAGGCAGGAATCATCGGTTTTACCAAATCCGTGGCGAAAGAGTTGGCAACCAGAGGAATCAATGTCAATGCGGTTGCCCCCGGATTTATCCAAACGGAAATGACGGATGTGCTATCCGATGAGGTAAAGGAAGCACTGTTGAACAGTATTCCCATGAGGCAGTTGGGCACACCGGAAGACGTGGCCAATGTTGTAGCTTTTCTATGTTCCGATGATGCAAGATATATTACCGGACAAGTGATCCACGTGGATGGCGGTATGGTAATGTAAATTTCCATGCCACGGGAGGAGGTGAAAAGTACATGGTATTTAAAAAAGTGGTAGAGATTATTGCTGAGCAGTTGGGACTTGACAGCACCGAGGATATTACACCGGAGACTTCTTTGATGAGAGATCTTGAGGCAGATTCCTTAGATGCCGTTGAAATTATTATGGCCCTTGAAGATGAGTTTGGGGTGGAAATTCCCGACGAGGAAGCTGAGAAATTTAGAAATATTGGCGATATTGCCAATTATATTGAAGAAAATAGATAGTTCTTCATGAGTCCCGACATGAATGTCGGGACTCAATCCAAGTGCGCCCGGCATGGGCAGTAACTTGGCGGTGAAAGTCCGCTATGGGCTTGGCAGTGGGAACCATTAGCCAAAGGCAAGGGTGTCCATCGTGAGGTGGAATCTGAAGGAAGCCGGAGGCAAAGTCCC
>NZ_LOEE01000031.1 GCF_001562415.1 Thermotalea metallivorans
ACTAATCATATCAGACGCCTCCTAGGGTGTTGGTTTGTCATAAGATTAGTATTCCTAGGATTTAGGTGTCTGATTTTGTTATTTTATGGAATTATTTTTAAATCACTACATTACTTGTAAAGTGGTGTAGTTATTGTTCCAAATTATCTTATTTTCTGTTTCTTTCCGTCCTTAAAGCAGGCAGCTATGACCTTTTTATGAACATCTATACTACTTTGTCTACAATCTGGCACTATTTCTGAATAGTGTCTTTTGCAATTTTTTGTTGTTATAGGACATAAAATGATCCTGTTCTTATGATATAATAAAATAAATTTTAGCGAAGGGAAAGACAGAAAATGGAGATCGCAAAATTGAGTGCAAAGGATATTCATCGATGGATGGAGAATATGAAAATAGAGGAAGCGGGAAAATTCATACCTTATTTGTTGAAGGACGCAAGAAATTCTGTGAACAAAATTGGAAAAGACTTAGAAAAAAAGTTGGATCGACATCTCAAAGAAAAAGAACGAATAAAAAAACTATGGCATTATGAAAATGAATTGATCCGCAGCGGAGTAAGGCAAATCGCGGGGATTGATGAAGCGGGAAGGGGTCCCCTTGCCGGTCCCGTGGTAGCAGCTGCTGTAATTTTGCCCCAAGATTTATTCATAGAGGGAATTGATGATTCAAAAAAGATTTCGGAACCGAAAAGGGAAGCTTTATTTGATATCATCCAAGAAAAGGCTATAGCCGTGGGCATCGGCATTGTGGAGAATGAAGTCATTGATCAAATCAACATATTGAATGCTACGAAACTGGCCATGAAAAAGGCAGTGGCAGATCTGAAGGTACAGCCGGAATATTTATTAATTGATGCGGTAAAATTGGCCGATATACATATAAAGCAATATGCCCTGGTGAAGGGGGAAAGTAAAAGCATTTCCATTGCGGCAGCCTCTATTATTGCAAAGGTGACCAGGGATCGAATCATTCGAAAATATGACGAAATGTATCCCCAATATGGATTTGCAAAGCATAAGGGATATGGAACGAAGGAGCATTATGAAAGCATTGAAAAATATGGTTTGACGGGTATTCACAGAAAATCTTTCTTAAAAAAGATAGTAGGTGAAGGACAAAATGCGCATGGATTATCTGAATAATCTTTTGAAGAGGGCTCAAACTAGGGGTATGGAAATAAAACAGCCTAGTACAGGCACTTTGGAAATTATGGCTTTGAAAGAAGGTCAGGTCATAAAAGCAAGAATCGCAAGCATGCTCCATGACATCATGATGCTGGAATTGGAAAATGGAAAGCTCATGGAAGCCAAATATACGGATATGGCCAGCGGCAATTTGGTTGAGGGGCAGAAATATCAATTTGTGGTAAAAACGGCAAATGACAAGCAAATTGTCATTCAACCGGTTTTGGAGGATGTACCGGCTTTTTCAGATGAAGCCCAGGACATTGCCAGATTTTTAGAAAAAATGGGCATGACCCCTGATCAGGAAAAGATTGAGCTGGTAAAGCAGTTGATAAAATATGAAATTCCCGTAAATGAGAGAATGCTGTATGAGATGAATAAATTAAAACACATTTTTGAAAAATTAAAGGACTTGTTGGAAAATAATATGGTGAAAATCCATGAGGAGCTGGCTGAAAAGAATATTGAGGAGGTTTTCAAAGGGTTATTGAAAGATGGCTTGCCGATATCTGTCCGTGCTGATGAAAAACACCCTGATCATGAACATCCTATGAAGAATTTTATTGCGGATGAAGAAGGCATTTATTTTTCGAAGGAGCAAGAACAGGATTTAGTTTCTGCAAGGAATGGAAAGGTGGCGGGACAGGAATCTACTATTAGATGCAATCTAAATGAAATGAATTATGAAAAATTAGCTTTTTTATGGAAGCATGGTTTAAAAATGAATATAAAGCATGTGTCCAGTTTTAATGATATTGTATTTCGGAAATTTCCCATAGCCAAACAATTGGAGAGCATCATGGAATTCCTTGCCGGAGATGAAAATACAGCAGAACTGGCTGAAAAATTTGAACAGACAACCCATAGGCTCAAAGATGGACTGCCCCATCATAAGCGGGATTTGCAGGAAATTTTGAAGGAATTGTATGCAAAGGCAGAAATGATAAAATATAAATTGGAATCATTAGATATGCATAAACATGGAGATGTGATAAAACAATTGGAAAATCTAAAAAATGGCATTGATTTTATAGGGAAACTCAATCAATGGCAGACCTTTCTTCAGATACCCATTGCCATAGGAAATGACCAAAAAAACCTAGAAATCTTCATAGGCCGAAACAGTAAAAAAAGCAAAAAAATCAATCCCCACGATGTGAAAATATTTGTTTCTTTGGATACAAAAAATATGGATGTGGTACAAGTCCTGGCAGAAATTCAGGAGAAAACCATTACTTGTAATTTTAGGGTTGCCAATGAGCAAATAAAAAGAATCATCAAAGGATATCAGGAAAAACTGGCAGAGAAACTTAAAAACCACGGTTTTGTCCATATTTATTTTAAGTATGCCGTTTCCCAAGAAAAATTGAACCTCCTCGATGTGGAAGGGATTGACGCAGACAAAAAGCGAAATTTTATTGATTTGAAGGTGTAAAAGTGTATGAAGGAGAAAAAGGAAATTGCCACAGCCTTGAAATATGAGGCAAATAAGGACGGGGCTCCCCAACTTATTGCGAAAGGGCAAGGAGATATTGCCCGAAAAATTAAAGAAATTGCTCGGGAATTGAATATTCCTACCTATCAAGATGAAAAATTGGCAAGGCAACTGTATCATCTGTCTTTGGGGGAGGAAATTCCGCCGGAACTATACCAGGTAGTTGCAGAAATACTGGCATTTATTGTGGAATTGGATATGAAAGAGGATGGACCCGATGACCGGTAGAAGAAGGGAAATAGGTATATTTGGTGAAAAAGCCGCTGTGAAATATCTATCGGGTCATGGTTATGCCATCATCGAAACAAATTACCGTTGCAAGCTGGGAGAAATAGACATTATCGCCAAGGAAAAGGAAACTTATGTATTTATTGAGGTCAAGACCAGATCCAATGGATCCTATGGCAGACCCGCCGAAGCAATAAATTTCAAAAAGCAAAGCCACCTTTACAAAGCGGCCCAAATGTATATTCAATCTAAAAGATTGTTCCATTATGATTTTCGATTCGATGCCATCGAAATTATTGGCTCTGCAGATAGAATAACGGAAATAAACCATATAAAAAATATTTTTTAGGTTTTGTGTATATGAGCAACTGACTTTGCAGGGAAATATTTCTCGTTTTTTTATAACACATAGGAAATTATGTACTTTTTATAATACTTTTTATAAATTGTAGATAAATCATGATTTCCGTCATGTGTTTCAACAAAATCTTCCTTCAAATCTTCCAATGAAAGACTTTGTTATTTTTCAAGTCGGTTGCTTAGGTTATAGATGGAAAGGTGAATCAGATGGGAGAATTATGGAAAGTTTTATATTATTTAACCGGTGGTATATATATACCAAATGAAATAAAAGATTCCTCTGTGAAAATATTGCATATAAGTGATACGCCATCGATGATTTATAACGATCTCATAGGACTTGTAAAGATTGTAAAGCCCCATATACTCATTCATACGGGAGATATCGTGGATGACGTAAAGCTGGAATTGCTGCCCCAGCATGTTCAAAAATATAAAGCCAGGGCCAATTATTTCTTGAAGGCCCTAAGCCATCATGTGCAGGATCGAATGATTATTGCTTTGGGAAACCATGATCATAGAGAAGTATTACATCCTATACCCCATATGGAGGTTTATGAAGAAGGAAAGGTCCTTGAACTTTATGGCATGAAAATCGGACTGGCCCATCGGTGCGAGCGGCTTCCCGAGACATGCGATTTTTATATGTATGGACATTGTAAAACATGTATAGGGGATGAAAGTTATTTAAATGGAATCCATCACATAAACATTATAAAGGTAGAGAATCGAGAAGTAATTAAACTGTTCTATCCTTCAGGAACAGATGATTATCGGCTAAGGAGGAGCAAAATGGGGATATAACGTGACAGCGTGACAGGGGACGGTTCTTTGTCACGGGGCTACCGAGAATAAGGGGGGGCGAAATAACTGTTAGATAATATTTATAAAATTATATAAAACTCTATATACAATTTGCAATTTTTTCATGATATTATTGTATATAGAGGTGATATTAATGAAATATTACAGCATTGGAGAATTTGCAAAACTAATAGCTAAAACACAACAAACATTAAGAAATTAGGATAAAAGTGGATACTTAAAGCCTGCTTATATAGCACCGTCGGGTTTTAGGTATTATTCAGATGAGCAACTTAATCAAATTCTTGGCATAAACAAAAAAATACAAATAAAAAAGTGATAGGATATTGCAGAGTTTTAAGTCAAAAACAAAAAGACGATTTAGAAAGACAGATGCAATATGTTAGAGAGTACATGATCGCCAAAGGTTATCAATTTGAAATAATAACTGATATAGGAAGTGGAATTAATTATAACAAAAATGGTTTAAACAAACTTATCGATATGATAACCAATGGAGAAATTGAAAAAATAGTAGTTTTGTATAAAGATAGACTTGTTCGATTTGGATTTGAGCTTATAGAAAATATATGCAACAAATATGGAACTACTATTGAAATAATAGATACTACAGAAAAAACAGAAGAGCAAGAACTTGTAGAAGATTTGGTGCAAATAATAACAATATTTAGTTGTAAGCTTCAAGGTCAAAGAGCCAATAAAGCCAAGAAGATGATTAAGGAGCTGACTGAAAATGATTAAAACATACAAGGTTATGTTACTACCAAACAATAAACAAAGAACAAAACTATTTGAATGTGCTGGAGTTGCAAGATGGGCATACAACTGGGCATTAGAACAACAACAAACTAACTATAAAAATGGTGGTAAGTTTTTAAGTGATGGTGAACTTAGAAAAAAGTTAACTGAGCTTAAACAAACAGAAGAATATACTTGGCTTAACAACTATTCAAACAATATCACAAAACAAGCCATAAAAGATGCTTCCATAGCTTTTAAGAATTTCTTTGAAGGTCGAGCTAAATTTCCAAAGTTCAAATCTAAGAAAAGAAGTGAAATAGGTTTTTATCAAGATACAGATAAAATAGTTGTAACGGATACTGATGTAAAGTTAGAAAAGCTAACTACATCTAAAAAGAAAAATAAACAAAAACTAAATTGGATTAGGTTAGCTGAAAAAGGTAAGATACCGATAGGCGAAAATATCAAATATTCTAACCCAAGAATAACATTTAATGGACTTCATTGGTGGCTAAGCGTTGGAATAGAAGAAAAGGAAATAAAAAATGACAAATATACAGAAGGAATAGGCATAGATTTAGGCGTAAAAGATCTAGCAATAGTAAGCAATGGACAAAAGTTCACAAACATAAACAAATCATCAAAGGTTAAAAAATTAGAAAAGAGACTTAAAAAATTACAAAGAAAATTATCTAAAAAATATGAATTAAACAAAATGAAAACCGAAGGAGGTGAATGCCGTTACAGAAAAACTAAAAACATTAAAAAATTAGAAATCCTTGTTCTAAAAGAACGAAGAAGGCTTAAAAACATAAGGCATAATTACATCCATCAAATAACTGCATCTTTGGTGAGAACCAAACCAGCGTATGTAGTTATGGAAAGCCTAAATACTAGTGGAATGTTGAAGAATAAGAAATTATCAAAATCAATACAAGAACAGTTATTCCACGAATTAAAAAGACAAATAGAATATAAATGTGCCTGGAATAGAATTAAGTTTATACTTGCAGATAGATTTTATCCTTCAAGTAAAACTTGTAGCAACTGTGGCAGTATAAAGGACAAATTATCTCTATCAGAAAGAGTTTTTACATGTGAAGAATGTGGCTATAGAATAGATAGGGACTTAAATGCAAGTATAAACCTAGAGAATTATGGCAAATCAATAGCATAGCACATAAAGCCACTATTGATATGTACCCATACGTTGGTGGGGAATTTAAGCCTTTGGAGTGTCAGAGAAACACAAGTAGGTTTATCTGAAAGTGGACACGATGAACAAGGAAGGAAACATAGACTTTATAAGGTTTCCTGATCACTTTATAAAGTTTTATAAGTTTTCTGTAACGGGTAATCAATGATATCAATTTTTAGAAATGGACCGAAAATGCTTGTATTCAATAGCTCTCACATGGATGCGCTGACGAAGATAATGATTGAACATTTTCATGGAGTAGTGGCAGACATTGACAGTGCCTTTGAAATTTCCGGGGAGGACGATACGATTGTTTTTTTGACGGATCCAGGGAAGAAAAAAGCAGAACTTTCCGATGTAAAATCAACGATTGTTGTCCCCTTGCCATCGGATGATTTATTTTCAGCCCTTATCAATATAAAGGCAACTCAGTATATTGAAGATTCTCATATATCTCCAGGGCTGCTGATTATGCGGACGGTAGGAGATCATGAAAAGATCATTGAAAGTGTTTGTGAGACCTATCATGGACAAATTCTTTCTTTTAGCGAATGTCTCAATAGGGGAACATCCAACCAGACAATCATTAGCTTTACAAATCAGCCTGTCAATAGAAAATTAAGCCTGAAAGATATCCATCCAAAGCATGTTTTGGTTGACATGGATGTCCATAAACTCTATAGAAAGATGCGAAGCCAAGTTTTGCGATTTTTTAATGAAGGTTTTCAGGATAAGAATTGGTACGATCTTGAGATACGAATTTATGACAGATACAGTCAATATATGAATCACTATGAAAGACTGTCCTTTGTTTTAGATGTGCTGGATGTGGGATTAATATTGGGTGAATCATGGGGAAAAGATCATCCCAGATTTCTCATGTCGGTTATGGTTTATCAGATCAGGCTGTTTACCCTTCTGGATCCTATTGAAATAAAAAGGATTCTTATAGGCTTGGAACACCTGGAGGATGGAACGAGAATCATTGATTTGGATTTAATATACAAAGGAAATAAAATAGAATGGCCCAGGGCAATAGAGAAAAACAATACAGCGAAAAGCAGAAATGAGCTGGGGAAAACCTATCGGGGGGAGATATTGAAAAAGCTGGATAAAGAAGAAAAAGCCCTGCTGCAGGAGATGGAGAAAAAAATATTAAAATCAAGATACTAACTAAGCTTGATTTTTTATAACAAAGTCTTCCGTTGGAAGATTTAAAGGAAGGCTTTGTTGAAACCCATGACGGAAATTATGACTTATCCACAATTTATGAAAGCACAGAATTTCCTATGTGTTATAAAAAAATATACGGTGGAATGGAGCGTATCATATATGAAACCATCAGATATGGAGCAACAAAGGAATTTAAGGTGGAAAGCAATTATCTTTTTGATCATGGCATCACTGCTTTGGAGTTTAGGCGGATTCTTTATCAAATGGATTCAATGGAATCCCGTGGCTATTGCAGGCATGAGGAGTGCTATTTCGGCGGTACTCATATGGATAGTCCTTCGCAAACCTAAGTTTCATTGGTCCAAAGAACAGATTTTATGTGCCCTTGCTTATGCTGCAACTGTCATTTTATTTGTGATCGCGAATAAAATGACAACGGCAGCCAATGCCATTCTTTTGCAGTATACGGCGCCCATTTATGTGGCCCTCTTTGGTTTTGTGGTATTAAAGGAGAAAACAACAACGTTGGATTGGGTGACCATCATCTTTGTTGTTGGAGGAATGTTGTTATTCTTCATAGATGATTTTGATACAAAAAGTTTTTGGGGCAATGTATGGGCCATTGTCAGCGGCATGTCTTTTGCTACAATGGTGTTATTGCTGCGAAAGCAAAAAGACGGTTCACCTTTGGAGTCCGTATTGTTGGGCAATATACTTACGGCCATGATCGGGATTCCATTTATGCTTCAATCGGCACCGTCCTCTTCCAGTTGGATCGGATTGATTCTATTGGGAACTATACAACTGGGCTTGCCTTACATTCTATATTCCATTGCCATCAAGTCGGTTTCCGCCTTAGAGGCAGTACTGATTCCTGTAATTGAACCGATTGTAAATCCCATTTGGGTTTTTATTATGCTTGGGGAGGTTCCAGGCAAGTGGGCGATGATAGGAGGAATTGTTGTTCTGGGTGCTGTTACCTTCCGTTGTATAATGGGTGCCACGAGGAATCCTACAGGGGATAAGCTTCAAAATGCTTCTTAGATTTTAAAATGCCATAAAACTTTTTCCTTGAATAGAATTGCATGCCATCACAAACACTAATCCGGGGGGTGATGGTATGCTGGAAGAAGACCGCGCAAAAGGAGAGAAGATTGTAATAGAGAAAAAATTTGCCGATCCGGGAGCAGTAGAGGACATACAGGAGTTAAAGGTGAAATTTCAAGAGCCGAAGTCTGGTCCTATATTGGGCAACGGAAATCAAGTCAACACTGCCGGAGCTACAAGCAGCAAACCGGATATAAGAGAGTAAAATCTCTCTTTTTTATAAATAGGAAATGAATCCAATGGACAACTCAATGATTGCCAAGTCACAGTGGTGGTAATCGGCTGTCCATTTTTTCTTTTGATATTCTCCGGCTTTGCCTATGGAAATCACCTATGGGTTTACAATTTTTTTGACGAGATTCAGAAAATTTTGGAAAAAAGGAGGAGAATTAAGAAAAGAATTGAACTATAAAGAGGAATAGAGATTGCATGGGGTATAGGGGTGGATGCTTGGTGTTATCCAAAATATATAGTTGTGTGTTGAATGGATTGGATGGGAATCTCATAGAGGTGGAAGTAGATATTTCCAACGGATTGCCTGCCCTAACCATTGTAGGACTGCCAGATACGGCGGTGAAAGAATCAAAGGAAAGGATACGGGCAGCTATTAAGAATTCAGGGTTTGAATTTCCCATGAAGAGAATAACGATTAATTTGGCTCCTGCAAATACAAAAAAAGAGGGAACCCATTTGGATTTGCCCATGGCGTTGGGAATTATGGATGCCGCAGGGCAGATCGAAAATGAAAAAATCAGGGACTTTGCCTTTATCGGGGAATTATCTTTAAACGGAAAATTGAACAGGATCGCCGGGGTCCTGCCGTTGGTAATCGCGCTAAAGAACAGTGGATTCAGAAAAATCATATTGCCTGAAGCCAACGCAGAAGAAGGGGCTATCGTGCAGGATGCAGAAATATATCCTTTTTCTAATTTAAATGATATTATTCGATATTTGAAAGGAGAACTGACATTAAGTCCCCTGCAGGGAGGGAAGTCTATCCACAATGATAAAAACAACAGGGATTTGGAAGATTTTGATGATGTGGTAGGACAGGAAAGCATCAAAAGAGCATTTCAGATTGCAGCAGCGGGAGGACATAATTTGCTGATGATCGGTCCGCCCGGCTCGGGGAAAACGATGCTTGCCAGAAGATTTCCTTCCATTCTTCCTGATATGACCTATGAAGAAGCCCTAGAGGTAACAAAAATTTACAGTGTTGCCGGGCTATTGACGGATCAATCCTCCCTGATTACAAAAAGGCCCTTTCGATCACCCCATCATACCATTTCCAGTATTGCCCTGGTAGGAGGGGGACGGGTACCTAAGCCTGGAGAAGTATCCTTGGCCCACTATGGTGTTTTATTTTTGGATGAATTGCCGGAATTTCAGAGAAATGTACTGGAGGTTCTGCGCCAACCCCTTGAGGATGAGGTCGTTACCATATCCAGGATCAACGGAACCCTAACCTATCCTTCGAAATTCATTCTGGTAGCCAGCATGAATCCTTGTCCCTGCGGTTATTATGGTGATGCGGTACATCCTTGCAGCTGCACATTTCCTCAAATCAAAAAATATTTGTCCAAAATATCGGGACCTTTGTTGGATAGAATTGATATCCATGTGGAGGTTTTTCCGGTAAAATATACAGAGTTACAGGGAGAGCACAGGACAAAGGATACGGAGCAATTAAAAATAGCTGTAGAACATGCCAGGAAAATTCAGATAGAGCGATACAAAAATGAGGGCATCTTCTTTAATTCTCAGCTAAAACCAAAGCTGTTGAAAAAATATTGCAAACTGGGGAGCAGTGAAAAAGCCCTGTTGGAAGAGGCCTTCCATAAGTTGGGCTTGAGCGCAAGGGCTTATAATCGCATTATTAAGCTGAGCAGAACTATAGCCGATTTGAGCGGCAGCGATCAGATCCTGGTTTCCCATATTGCGGAAGCCATTCAGTACAGGAATTTAGATAAAAAGTTTTGGAATATGCAATAAAAGGATGAAAAAAATGAATGAGAAGAATTATTTGGTTTGGTTAGGCCACATAGAGGGTATAGGTTCAAAAACAATTGAAAAACTGTTAGAATATTTTGGAAGTGCCCGACAAGTCTACGATGCATCCCCAAACGATTTATTCAAAGTCCCTGGCATAAATAAAAACGTTGTTCATAACATAATACAGAGCAGAGATGGCAAAAAATTGGATAGGCTGGCTGAACAAGTGAGCAAATTGGGCATAGATGTTTTGGTGAAGGATGATATGGAATATCCAAGCAATCTAAGAAATATCCATGATCCTCCTTATATGCTATATAAGATAGGCAATATACTGAAGCAGGATGAACATGCTGTAGCCATTGTAGGGGCTAGAAAAGCATCCGCCTATGGAAAATGGGCAGCCTATAAATTTGCAGGAGAATTGGCAAGGCGGGGTATTACCGTTGTAAGCGGCATGGCCTATGGCATTGATACGGCAGCCCATCAAGGAGCTCTAGAAAACGGAGGAAGAACCATCGCTGTGATGGGATGCGGCTTGGATATATGCTATCCAAAGACAAATTATTCTCTGATGTTGAATATTCAAAAAAAGGGAGCCCTTTTGTCGGAGTATTCTATCGGGACACCTCCATTGTCTAATCATTTTCCTGCTAGGAATCGAATCATCAGCGGCATTGCGAAGGCGGTTTTGGTTGTAGAAGCAAATTTGAAAAGTGGATCTCTTATTACTGCGGAATGTGCATTGGAACAGGGAAGGGACGTATTGGCGATACCGGGAAATATCAACAGCAGTCTTAGTGTTGGTACCAATCAACTGATTCGGGAAGGGGCCAAAATGGTTACCTGTGTCGAGGATATTTTAGAAGAGCTGGGGATGGAAGAACAATTGTTCAATGGTGGAGCACCCATTGCCATGAGCTCCCAAGAGCATGATATTTATGCAATGATTCAGGAGCATCAGCCCATTCATATAGAAGTCTTGGCTTTGAAGGCAAAACAAAGTATCCATCATATAAACAGCATGATTACCATTCTGCAATTAAAGGGATTAGTTGAATTATTGCCGGGAAAAATATTAATAGTCAAATAAGATTTAATTTCATATTTTGAAATGTCCATGGGTTTTTGATATAATAACAATTGTTTTCAATATATGGAGGTGGGAAAGTGGCAAAATCCTTAGTTATTGTAGAGTCCCCTGCGAAAGCCAAAACCATAGGAAAATTTTTAGGTAAGAACTATAAGATTTCAGCCTCCGTTGGTCATGTAAGAGATCTACCTAAAAGTAAAATGGGCATAGATATTCATAACAATTACGAACCGAATTACATAACAATTCGGGGCAAGGGGTCCCTAATACAGGAGTTAAAAAAGGAAGCAAAAAAAGCCAAAAAGGTCCTATTAGCGACGGACCCTGATAGAGAAGGAGAAGCCATTTCGTGGCATTTAGCCCATATCTTATCGATTGACGAGAAAGAAAAATGCAGGATCGAATTCAATGAAATTACGGAAACGGCTATCAAAAATGCTATACAGAGCCCTAGGGCAATCAACAAAAATTTAGTTGATGCCCAGCAGGCCAGAAGAATATTGGATCGTCTGGTAGGCTACAGCATCAGTCCATTGCTGTGGAGAAAAGTGAGAAAAGGGTTAAGTGCCGGAAGGGTCCAATCGGTTGCAACCAAATTAATATGTGACCGGGAGAAGGAAATAGAAGAATTTGTTCCACAGGAGTATTGGAGCATCAGTGCATATCTGAAAAAAGAAAAATCCCATGAGATGTTGGAAGCAAAGTTTTATGGCTTTGGGCAAGAAAAAGTAGAATTGAATACAAAAGAAGATGTAGATAAGATTTTGGAGAAACTGGACAAAAACGCTTATGTTGTTTCTGATGTAAAAAGGAAAGAAAAAAAGAGAAATCCTTATCCCCCTTTTACTACCAGTAGTCTGCAGCAGGAAGCAGCCAACCGATTGGGATTTTCCACGAAAAAAACTATGATGGTTGCCCAGCAGCTTTATGAGGGCATAGAATTAAAGGAAGAAGGTTCTGTGGGTTTAGTTACTTATATTAGAACCGATTCCACAAGAATATCCGACGAGGCAAAGGCCAAGGCAAGGCAATATATTGTTGATCATTTTTCGGAGGATTATCTGCCGGAGGAAGAAAAACAGTATAAGACAAAAAAGGAAGGGCAAGATGCCCATGAAGCCATTCGCCCTACTGCCATTGAAAGGACGCCTGAAAAAATAAAGGACTCCCTTACAAAAGATCAGTACCAGCTGTACAAACTGATTTGGGAACGATTTTTAGCCAGCCAAATGAAAAGTGGGGTTTATGACACATATTCCGTTGATATCAATAACAATGGCTATATCTTTAAAGCATCCGGGTCTAAGTTAATCTTTGATGGTTTTCTGAAGGTGTATACCCATGCCACTGTATCCGATACGGAAATTCCGGAAGTATCTTTAAATGAGAAATTGATTGAGGAAAAATTAGAGCCAAAGCAGCATTTTACACAACCTCCGCCAAGATTTACCGAGGCGACTTTGGTAAAGGAATTAGAAGAAAAGGGAATAGGAAGGCCCAGTACCTATGCACCGACCATTGCAACAATTTTGAGCAGAGGATATGTGGAAAGAGAGAAGAAAGCATTAAAGCCCACAGAATTGGGACTCATTGTTACGGAGTTATTGGAACAGTATTTTAGCGATATTGTCGATGAGGACTTTACTGCAGAATTAGAAGAGAAACTGGATAAGATTGAAGAAGGAAGCCTCCATTGGATCAAGGTGATAGACGAATTTTATCAACCCTTTCAATCTGTTTTAAAACATGCAGAGGAAGAAATAGAGAAAATAGAGTTAGCAGAAGAAGTAACGGATGAGATTTGTGAAGAATGCGGCAAACAGATGGTGATAAAATATGGGAAATTCGGCAAGTTTTTAGCATGTTCCGGTTATCCGGAATGTCAGCACACCAGGCCCTTGGTTCAAAAGATAGGTGTATCCTGTCCAAGGTGCGAAGGAGAGCTTGTGGAAAGGAGATCGAAAAAAGGACGATTATTTTATGGATGTATCAATTTTCCAAAGTGCAATTTTGTGACATGGAGCAGACCGATGAATGAAAAATGTCCTCTTTGTCAATCCTTGCTGATAGAAAAAAACTCAAAAAAAGGCGTCACGATTCAGTGTTCCAATAAGGAATGCAAGTACAAGCGTATGGCAGAAGAACATTAATTTTTTCAATTTATTATGAAAATTGTATTTTTTTCATCTTGCAAAAAATGACAAGATATGCTAACATGTCTTTTAGTTTCCCGAAATATATCTTAAAGGGTGAAACTATGTCCCGCGGTAGGGCCATTGTGGCTGTGAAATGAATCAATATGAATATTCAGGATATTTTGGGAGAAATCATTTTACCCAAAATAAAAAAGAAAAGTGGCAGTAAAGGAAGCCAGAAAAAAATTACTGTAGGCCCATTTCATATTTCCAAGGTTAAGGAATAAAAATCCATTTTACTGAAGAAGCTATAGATGAGATTGCAAGTGGCCCTTACCTTATTCATAAGGAGACAGAAAATACTGGTGTATGAGGATTGTATACAGTATTGGAAAAATTACTAGAGGAGCTGTCTTTTGAGATTGCGGACCTAGATGATGAAGAAGTGACGATGGATGACCATGATGTAAAATTAAAGTTGAAAGACAGCATTACTGCCCGCAATGTAAATAAATGTATACTTTAGTAAAATGTAAAATGAATGAACGAAGGAGGAATAAAATGGCGAGTACATTATTAGAAAAAACCAGAAGGCTTAATAGAATTCTTCAACAATCAGGCAACGAACCGGTGTCTTTTGCGGAAATATGTAAAACCTTAAGTGAAATTTTAGATTCGAATGTATATGTGGCAAGCAAAAAAGGAAAGGTATTGGGCGTAAGTTTGGCAGATGCCTCTGATTGTCCTATTATCGTAGATCCAGATACCGGTGAGAACAAATTCCCCGATGAATATAACGAGGAACTGCTGAAAATTACCGAAACAAAATATAACATCACGGGAGAACAGCTGCTGGAAATATTTAAGTATGATATTGAAAGCTATAATAAATTGGTAACTATTGTTCCGATTAACGGAAGCGGTCAAAGATTAGGTACTTTAATATTGGCCCGACATGAAAACAATTTTCATGATGAGGACCTGGTTTTGGCGGAGTATAGCGCAACAGTTGTAGGAATGGAAATTCTTCGGGCAAAGAGTGAGCAGATTGAAGAAGAGGCAAGAAAAAAAGCAGTTGTGCAAATGGCGATCGGCACCCTCTCTTATTCTGAATTGGAGGCCGTGGAACATATTTTCGAGGAACTGGAAGGCACGGAAGGGCTATTGGTGGCCAGCAAAATTGCCGATAGGGTAGGCATTACTAGATCTGTTATTGTAAATGCCCTAAGAAAGTTTGAAAGCGCAGGGGTGATTGAATCCAGATCTTTGGGGATGAAGGGTACTCATATTAAAATACTAAACGATAAGCTCATTGAAGAACTAAAAAGATTAAAACGATAAATATGATTTTGTTGTGAGGCAGCCCATGTGGTTGCCTTGTTTTTTTTGCCAGAAAAGTGAGATTGTAGCGGCACAAAAGTATATCATAAATATATTATGTAAATCATCAAGGTCTTTGGTACTAAATGCCAAAAATAAACATATTTTCATACAAATTTCAGCATATTTATAGTACAATAATTGTGGGAAAAAGAAGGAAAACAAAAAAATTTGTTGAATTATTCTACGAGGACACAAAAAATGTCGAACTTCCGTATTATATAGGTTTAGCGTAGGAGGCGTGGATAACGATGCTGGATCGATCCTTTGGAAATATAAAAATATTGGAAAAATCATTAAATGCTGCATGGCTTAGAAATGAAGCAATATCTAATAATATTGCCAATGTAAATACTCCCGGTTATAAAAGAGAGAAGGTGGAATTCGAATCCATTTTAAAAGATAGTCTGATGCATTTAGGGATAGAAGGAAAATTAACCCATGAAAAGCATATTCCTTTAGGAAATTTAGGTATTGACCACATTGGTCCTGTCATCCAGAAGGACTTTACCAGCAAGTATCGGAGAGATGGAAACAACGTGAATATCGATGTGGAGATGGCAAATTTAGCAAAAAATACGATTCGATATAACATGATGGCCCAGAGAATTTCCGGAAAATTCAATAAGCTGAAGCAAATTATGAAAGATGGGAGGTAAATCAGGTGAGCATGTTTAAATCGATTGATATCAGTGCATCGGGCTTAACTGCGGAAAGGTTGAGGATGGATATTATTTCAAAAAACATTGCCAATGCCAATACCACCAGGACAAGCAGTGGAACCCCTTACCGCAGACAGGTGCCGATTTTTAGAGAAGCCTCCTCCAATTTGACTTTCCAACAGCATTTAGATGCTGCCAAAAAGGGCATCTTGAGAGGAAACGGCGTAGAAGTTATTGCTGTGAAAGAGGACAAATCCCCTTTTAAAAAGGTGTATGAGCCAGGCCATCCCGATGCGGATAAAGATGGATATGTACAGATGCCCAATGTGGACATTGTAGCGGAAATGATCAATATGATCTCCTCCACGAGGGCTTATGAAGCAAACGTAACATGCATCAACTCTACGAAAAGTATGGCGATGAAGGCCTTAGAGATTGGACGTTAAATCATTAGG
This sequence comes from Thermotalea metallivorans, assembly GCF_001562415.1. GTDB lineage: Bacteria > Bacillota > Clostridia > Peptostreptococcales > Thermotaleaceae > Thermotalea > Thermotalea metallivorans. The sequence goes on from NZ_LOEE01000031.1 coordinate 16,032, forward strand.
GAGGATTATCAATGAAGGTCAATCAAGTTTTTTCTTCAACCTATAAAGATTTTCAAGTTAGAGAAAATAAATCGCCCATAGATTTTGGGACATTTTTGAAAGATGCAATAAGTAAGGTGAATGCATTAGAAATCCAGTCTCAAAAAGCGGATGCGCTATTGGCCATCGACGAGATAGAAAATATTCACGAAGTTATGATTGCTGCCCAAAAGGCGGAAGTAGCCCTGCAGTTTACAATGGAAATCAAAAATAAGATCATGGAAGCCTATAGAGAAATTATGAGGCTTCAAGTGTAACGTGGAATTTGGATGAAGAGTGAAATGAGGTGGCTTAATGGGGGACACAATACAGCAGATGAAGCAGCAACTCAATGAATTCTACCAGTCCTTAAATACATCCCAGAAAATAAAAATCGGTGTCAGCGGACTTTTGGTAATTACAGCGATTGCACTCATGGTATTTTTCACATCAAGACCTGAATATGTTCCTTTGTATAGTAATTTAACAGTATCAGATGCAGGAGAAATGGCAAAAAAATTAGATGAGCTGGGCATCCCTTGGAAAAGCCAAGATGCACAAGAGGAAGGAAAGACAACTTTGCTGGTACCTCAGGAATACCAAAACAAGGCAAAGATGAATTTGGCCATCGAAGGACTTCCTAAGCAAGGTTTTTCCTACGAAGAAATGATGAATAGCAGTAGTTTGTCCATGACAAACGATGAAAGAAAGAAAAGATTTTTAATTGCCCAACAAAATGCTTTAGCTAGAACTATTGAAGAAATTGATGGTGTGAAAAGCGCCGTAGTCAACTTAAGTGTGGCAGAGGATACAAATTTTCTGGTAGATCCTCAAAAATCGAAGGCTTCCGTTTTTGTTACCTTAGAGGAAAGTAAAAATCTGACGGAAGAGCAAACAAACGGAATTGTGATGCTCGTTGCAAATGCTGTAAAAGGATTGGATCCGGAAAATATTTCTATTGTTGACAACAAGGGACGCTTGCTGAATAAAAAAAATAATACAAACAATTTTGATGCTACAACCCAAATCGGATTGCAGCAGCAGGTCCAAAATGACTTGAAGGCAAGTTTAGAGCAGTTTTTATCTACGGTATATGGCGTTGGCAATGTGGCTGTCATGGTCAATGTAAAAATGGATTTTGATAGCGAGGTAACGGATATTCAAGAATTTTCGCCGCCCATTGAGGGAGAAACCACCGGTTTGATTAGGAGTATGAGCGAATTGAAAGAACAGGTAATCAATGGGGTTTCAGGGGGAGCACCGGGAACTGATACCAATTCAGAAGATATTACCCAGTACGTAGAGGGCAGCAACGAGGCTTCAAAATATGACAAAGCCAATAAGACCATTAATTATGAAATGAATGAACTAAAAAGGAAAATCGTAAAGGCCCAAGGGCAAATTAAGGATATAACGGTTGCAGTGCTCATCAATAAAAAGGCCTTGGTGGACCAGGAATTAAGTGAAGAGCATAAACAGGAAATCATCAATCTTGTTTCAGCTTCTGCTGGCTTAGATACCAAGGTTGTAGAGGTAATGGCCAAGGATTTTGACAATACCTTAAGCGAGCAATTTGCAAATGCCAATGCCATGAGGCAGAATCAAGGGATCTTCGGAAGTATTCCCCTATGGTCTGTGGGCATCCTTGGAGCTTTATTGCTAGGCGGAGCAGGTTATGGAGTTTATCGCATGAGAAAGAGAAAGGATGAAGTTGATGAATTGCTGCAAAAACAGCCGGTAACTGTTGAACAGACCATCAATGAAATTGATATAGAAGGAAAGGAAAGATCAGGATATAAGAAAGAAATTGAAAAATTTGTAGACAAGAAGCCAGAGGCTGTGGCCCAATTGTTAAAAACATGGCTAAATGAAGATTAGGAGTGTAATTTATGGTTCGTAAAGCAGAAATTAGGGGAAAAGAAAAAGCAGCAATCTTGTTGATAGCTTTGGGACCTGATAAATCAGCCAAAATATTTAAACATCTCCAAGAAGAAGAAATTGAAGAACTTACCTTAGAAATAGCCAACATGCGTAAAATTTCGCAGGAAGAAAAAGACAAAGTCTTGGAGGAATTTTATCAAATATGTTTGGCCCAAGAATATATTTCCGAAGGCGGCATTCATTATGCAAAGGAAATATTGGAAAAGGCTCTTGGTTCCCAGAAAGCTTTTGATATCGTCAACAAATTGACAGCTTCACTGCAGGTAAGGCCTTTCGATTTTGTGAGAAAGGCAGATGCTGGACAGTTGCTGAATTTTATCCAAAATGAACATGCCCAAACGATCGCATTGATTCTGGCATATTTAAATCCACAGCAGGCAGGTCAAATTTTGTCTGCCCTGCCCCAGGCGAAACAGGCTGAGGTAGCTCAACGGATTGCCACAATGGACAGGACATCTCCGGAAATTATTAAGGAAATTGAAGCCGTGCTGGAAAGAAAATTATCAGCAATGGTTACCCAGGACTATACGACGGCAGGAGGTATTCAATCCATTGTGGATATTTTAAATGCTGTAGATAGAGGGACTGAGAAGTTTATTATGGAAACCTTGGAAATTCAAGATGTGGAATTGGCAGAAGAAATTAAGAAGCGCATGTTTGTATTTGAAGATATCATTACCCTGGATAATACGTCCATACAACGGTTTATTCGAGAGGTTGAAAACAATGAATTGGCAATTGCATTGAAGGGTGCTACAGAAGAAGTAAAAGAAGTTATATTTAATAATATGTCGAAGCGAATGGCGGAAATGATCAAGGAAGACATGGACTTTATGGGGCCGGTGCGTCTAAGGGATGTGGAAGAAGCACAGCAGAAGATTGTAAATATCATTAGAAAACTGGAAGAAGCTGGTGAAATTATTATTTCCCGCGGAGGAGGAGATGAAATCATTGTCTAGGATTTTCAAATCATCCTACGTAAATATCGGAGAAACAAAGGAAATTAGGATTCCCAAAGAAATTACATACAACCAGCAAGCTATGGAGGCGCTTCCCAAGGAGGATAGAGATGTGTCTTGGGAAGATGTATATAGGGAAAAGTTAAGAGAAATTGAGGAAATAGCAAGCCAAAAATTAGAGGAAGTCAAAAGACAGGGAGAAGCAATTCTGAGGGACGCCTATGAAGATGCCAAACAAATTTATGAACAGGCAAAGAGGGAAGGTTATGGAGAGGGAAAAGCCATCGGCTACGAGGAAGGAAAAAGGGAAGCCGATGCCTTAATTCAGGAAGCCCTGGAAATTAAGATGGAAATATTCAAAAAAAAGGAAGTTTTAGCAAGAGAATTTGAAAAGGAGATCCATGCCCTCATTGTTCAAATTGTAGAAAAAATTTTAAATATAAAATTGGAAGACTGTGATGAAATTATCCTAGGCCTCGTAAAATTGGGATTGGAAAAATGCACCTATACAGATGCTTTGGTGATCAGGGTAAGTCCTGAGGATTACGGGTATCTAATAAGCATCAAGGATAAAATACTTTGCCTTGCTGAAAATATCAGCGATATGGAGATTAAGCAGGATGCGTCCCTCAGAAAAGGGAGCTGTGTGATCGATACAGTTTCGGGAAGCATCGATTCGAGCATAGAAACCCAACTGCAGCATATGAAGGAAGTGCTCAGAGAATTGCTGGAGAGCGAGTGATGGTTGATGGCATTAGATTTCAGCAAATATAGAAGGGCAATAGAAAATGCAAATCTAATTCGATATAGCGGCAGGGTTTCCCAGGTCATTGGATTGACCATTGAATCCAACGGACCGGCCGTAAAGTTAGGTGAGTTGTGCTATATATATCCCTTGAAGGGTTCTCAACGGATTAAAGCAGAGGTCGTAGGCTTTAAAGACAGGAAGGTATTGCTGATGCCTTTGGGAGAGATGGACGGGGTAGGCCCGGGAAGCAAGGTAGTTGCTTCAGGAGAGGCTTTAAGCGTCAATGTGGGCGATGAGCTGCTGGGCAGGATTCTGGATGGTCTGGGAAATCCAATGGATGGGAAAGCAAACATTATATTGAATAAAAAATATCCTGTAAGCAACCAGCCGCCCGACCCATTGAAAAGAAAAAAAATACAAGAGGTACTGTCCCTGGGGGTAAAAGCGATTGATGGGCTGCTGACATGCGGTATAGGGCAAAGGGTTGGTATTTTTGCAGGAAGTGGTGTAGGAAAAAGCACCCTTTTGGGAATGATCGCTAGAAATACAAAGGCAGATGTCAATGTCATTGCCTTGATTGGGGAAAGGGGCAGGGAGGTTCGGGAATTTATCGAAAATGATTTACAGGAAGAAGGCTTGAAACGATCTGTCCTTGTGGTAGCTACTTCTGACCAGCCGGCTCTGGTAAGGATGAAGGGGGCTTTGCTGGCAACCTCTATTGCAGAATATTTTAGGGATAGAGGAAAAAACGTTATGCTGTTAATGGATTCTTTAACCCGATTTTCCATGGCTCAGAGGGAAGTCGGATTAGCCGTTGGCGAACCTCCAGTAACAAAGGGATATACGCCTTCGGTATTTGCTGCATTGCCAAAGCTTTTGGAGAGATCTGGAAATTCGGATAAAGGATCCATCACGGGATTATATACGGTTTTAGTAGACGGGGATGATCTCAATGAACCCATCACAGATACAGTAAGGGGAATATTAGATGGACATATTGTATTGTCGAGAAAACTAGCCAATAAAAATCACTATCCGGCCATAGATATTTTGGCCAGTGTAAGCAGGGTAATGCCCAATATTATCGACGACCAGCATAGGCTTGCGGCGGACAAGTTCAAAAATTTGCTGGCCGTCTATAAAGAAGCCGAGGATCTGATCAATATCGGCGCCTATGTCAAAGGCAGCAATAAAGAAATTGACCAGGCAGTTGCAATGATCGATCGATTCAATCATTATTTGCGGCAGGGAACTCATGAAAAGATTCAGTATGAAGATGCAAGACAAATGCTCATAGAACTCATGGAATAGGGGTGTAACCAATGAACAAATTCCATTTTAAATATCAAAGTCTTTTGGGGGTCAAGGAGAAACATGAAGAACGGATCCAGGGGAAACTAAGTACTGCTCTGAAGCGGTTGGAGGATGAAAAACAAAGGCTGATGGAATATGAGAAAACAAAAGAAGTGTATCAATACATGATTCATGCCAAAATTCAGGAGGGAACTGCTCTCACAGCGATAAGGGTTTGTGATATGTATATAAGAAGCCTGGATAAGAAAATATTCCACCAAATGCAAACCGTTGAAAAGTGCAATCGTGATGTAAATCAATTAAGAGCCGATTTGCTAAAGGCATCCCAAGAAAGAAAGACTTTTGAGAAACTAAAGGAAAAGGAATTGGACATCTTCAGCTATAAAGAAAAAAGAGAAGAGGAAAAATTTGTGGATCAATTGGTTACATTTAAGAATTATAAGAGTAATTAGGGGGCAAAAATGGCAAAATCTAAGTCAATTGAAAGCGAAAAACAACAATTAAGCATAGGAAAAATTATATCCATTGTCGTACTTGTGTTTACCTTTGTTCCCGTCAGCGTATTAAGCATTGTATATTTGACCAACGAAAATTTTCAATATATTGCCAATCGGCATCTTAGCAATGGTCCGGGACTTATAGGAAAATATTTTCAAAGCTTTCCTACGAGAGAGGAAAGGGAAGAACAAAAGCGGAAAGTGGCCAATTATTTGCTTGATTTGGACTTACCTCGGGCTGTTGATAAATTAATTTTGATCAAAAAAGAAGATGAAGCATTATATTCAGCCTTAGTAAAGATCATGGCCGAAAAAAATGCAAAAAAGACAGGCAATATATTAGAACTGATCCGGGACAGCTCCATAAAGAAAGATATTTTAGTATCTACTTTAGAGCAGATCGATAATGAAAAAAAGACAAGCTTATCAGATAAGGCCAAATATTACGAAACGCTGTCGTTGCCCAATTTAATAGAAGAGATCCATGGTGCATTAAATAGTGGCATCATTTCCTTTCATGATATGGGAAAAATTGTAGAACAAATGAATGAAAAAACTGCAGTAAAAGTTTTAAGCAGTTTCGATGAAGAGATTTCAACGAAGCTGACGTCCTATTTCGAATCTGGGGTAAAGAGACAAAGGCTTAAAGAAATTGTCAATCAAATGAAGGATAAAGAAAAAAGTTTGATCCATATGGCCCAAATATATAATACGGAGAAGCCCGATAAATTAATTGAGGATTTAGGCAGCGAAAAGAAATTCAAAATGGAAGAGTTGTCTGTCATTTATAGAAATATGAGTATACTGCAGGGGGCAAAGGTCCTTTCCAAAATTGAAGACAAAGATTTTATCATCCGTCTTTTCAACAGGATAAAAGAGGATGAAGTCATCAGGGAGGGCAAAGATTTCATTACCCCTGATTTGAGCAAGGCCATGAAAATTTATAGTGAGTATGATCGAAAGGTGCAAGAGTTGGTGGGTATCTATAAAAAAATGGAGCCACAACAGGTTGCCGATATGGTGACAAAGCTTTTTCAAAACAGCAAAGCATCTAAACAATACACCTTAGAAAATGGAGAAAATTTAGTGATTGGGGATCGGGATATCGCCATCGATGTGATGAAAAATTTGCCGCAAAAATTAGCAGCGGAAATATTGGCAAGTTTAGATGCTGATTTGGCATCAGAAATATCAAAAACATTGGCATTGCCCAATGGATAAAAATTCAATGGAGAAAGGGAAAGGAGGTGAGAAAATGAGTCATTCAAATATTTATGCTTTTTCTGCCATGATGCAAAATCTGCAGCCTGTCAAAAGGACCATCCATGGCACAAAAACTACTGCCGGTGAGTTTGACAAACTGTTTGAGGATAAGCTTCAAAATGCAAAGCCATCAAAAATGAACAGATTTTATGAAGAAACTGCGGGACATGACCCTGAGAGGGATAAAATTTCTTTCAATCAAGGGAAGAAAACAGAAAAAAACTTGGATGCAAAACAAGAATCAGAAGATGAAAGATATGAGAAAAATCAAGAGCTCATGGCTGCGGGGGAATTCCTTCTTTTTCTTGAAACCATGGAAAGTTTTATAGAACAAATCCACAAGCTTTCCCATGAAGACGGCACTGGCATTGAGGGTTTGCCCGCCAATATCCTTGAGAATATGAAGCTTCAGTTGGAGCAGTTGTTGTCAACAATGAAGCCCTTGGCATCGACGGCAGCATGGTTGCCAAATAGCATCATAGATTTTCGTGCTTTACAGGAAACACTTTTGTATGCTTTGGAGGGCATGAGGAATCCAGCGGTGCAGCATAGCCGACCTGAGGATTTGCAGCAGGCCTTGCTGAAACTCCAGGAAACTTTAGGGAAATATATGGAAAATCTAGATGTTAAGCTGCATCAAGACAATGGAAAGATACCCGTTGCCAATGAAGATCATCAATCCATTGAAAATGTTGCCGGTGAGGAAAAAGAGGATTACGAGGAAAAGAGCCAAGATATTCCTAACCTTCAAAACCAAGGGGATGAAAGGGCCAAGGGAAGAAATGGGAAGGATAGGATTGATTCCGATACTCTCCATGGCCTTGCAAAAAAGGAAAGCCATTATCAAAACTTCCGAAACAATCTGGCAGAGATCAGTACGCAGCAGCCCATACCTCACAATGACGTGCATCCGTCAGAACCATTGAAAGCGATATTGCCTGGAACGCAGCAAATCAAGTTTGAAAACATCCTAGAGCAATTCCTAGGGAAAGCCCAGGTGCATGTGGGTGAGGAAGGGTCCGAGATGTCTCTGCATTTGAAGCCCGATCACCTCGGCAAATTGTCCATGAAAATATCTATTGAAAGAGGTATTGTCATGGCTAAGTTTGTAGCAGAAAGCCATAGGGTCAAAGAAATTTTAGAGTCTAACTTTCAGGCATTGAAAAATGCACTAAATGAAAAGGGACTGGGCGTTCAGGAACTGAGTGTATCTGTGGGAGATGACCCTAATTTTCGTTACCAGCAAAATTCTATGTCCTTTAGAAAAAAGATGGGAAATAGAAAAATTTCTTTCCATGAAACAGGATATGGAAATTTGCCTGAGGAAACTGTTTCACAGAAGTCCGCGCCATGGAATGATTCTAAAATTGATTTTTTTGCCTAGGAGGTATGGAACATGTCCGATGGAATCTATAAAATCGGCCAAAATGAAATCTATCCGGAAAGGAACAAGACGCCAAATCAACAATTAGACAAGGAGGCTTTTTTAAAGCTATTGGTTTCCCAACTGAAGCATCAGGATCCCCTAAATCCGGTGGAGGACAAGGAGTTTATTGCCCAGATGGCTCAGTTTAGCACTTTGGAGCAGATGCAAAACCTAAACAAAATCATGGGTGAAACACAGGATTTAATGGTGGATTTAAACAATGCGGTAGTCAATCAAATTAAATCATCCAATGATAAGCTCCTGGAAAGCAATAAAGAAATTATCAAGGAATTGGCAAATTTGAGCAAGGCTATCAAAGAATACGGTTTGAAAATAGAATAAAGGATATGATTCTGGAGGCTTAGAAAGGAGGAATGGGAAATGAATAAAATTTGGATTCACCACACAAGGCCCATGAATCCTCGCGGAACCGGTACAAGGACGCCTTCCCATGAAGTTGTGGGGAAGCAATCTTTTGCCCAAGTATTGGATACCATAATTCACCAGCAGGAAGTGAAATTTTCCAAACATGCATTGCAAAGGTTAGAAGCTAGGAACATACGTTTAGACAGCCAAGAAATCAGTCGAATCCACAACGGCTTAAAAAAGGCAAGCCAAAAGGGAATTAAAGAAACCCTGATTTTGATGGACAATAAAGCCTTTGTGGCCAACGTCCATAGCAAAACCATCATTACGGCTGCCTTGGATGAACAATTGAAAGAGAATGTGTTTACCAATATCGATGGTGCAGTGATTGTTTAGCCGGACCTTTACGAGGAGGCTGCCATATCTCGGACCGACAGAAGAGGTATCATGCACCAATCAAGAGGAGGTCATGTATTATGATGAGATCTATGTTTTCTGCCGTATCGGGCTTAAGTGCCCATCAGGCGAAGATGGATGTAATCGGCAATAATATTGCCAATGTGAATACTGTTGGCTTCAAAGCCGGCAGAGTAACTTTCCAAGAGGTGTTCAGCCAGACTATCCGAGGTGCTTCTGCAGCCCAAGGAGGTAGAGGCGGTACCAATCCTCAACAAATAGGATTGGGAATCAATGTGGCTTCCATGGACACTATTCACACAAGAGGGGCTGTGGAAAGAACCGATGTCCCTACGGATGTGATGATTAACGGCGACGGATTCTTTATTGTGTCCAATGATACCAACTTTCTAAACAGGAGTTATACCAGGGCCGGCAACTTTTATGTGGATGCGGCAGGCAACTTAAATACTGCTGATGGATACCGGGTCCTCGGCTATCGCGTAGACGAGAAAACTTACGGGCAAAATCCTGTATTTAAAACTAATCTGGAGGGTTTGGTCATCAACAGGGCGGCCAGTGTACCGGCCCAGGCAACCACCAAGGTGGGATTTGAGGGAATATTGAACAGTGGGACGAAAAGTACAACGGCTTATGCCACAGTGCCCAGTACTATCGTAGGAGCCGATGATACTGTTACAGATTCCGTATATCTGGCAAAGCCTGCGGATCCGAGCAAACCTTTTGATGCAGCAACAAATGCAAAATATGAGGTAAATCCGGATTATGCGGATGCAGTAGCCAGGGAAACTACCTTTGATGTTTATGATAAATTGGGCGGGATTCATCGAATCAAGCAATGCTTTATAAAAACAGGAGCGAATCAATTCCAGGTGGAAACTTTTTATGTAAAACCTGATGGAAGCATGCTCCATGCTACGGGAGCGCCATTTACCGGAGGCGCCGTTACATTACAGTTTGATACGAGCGGGAATTTAACGGCAGGAGGGCCTTTAACCCTAACGATTGATGGCAGCTTGACCAATGGCGCCGGCAATTTATCTTTTGAAGTGCAGTATGATCATCTTAAAATGTTTGACAACGATTCAACGGCGGGTGCTACCAGTGTGGATGGATATAAGCAGGGAACCCTGGACGGTTTCAGTATTGGGCCTGACGGAACCATTGAAGGCATCTTCAGCAATGGGCTGAAGTCGCCTTTGGGCAGAATTGCTTTGGCAAACTTTAAAAACCCGGCCGGTTTATTGAAAACTCAGGCCAATATGTATGTAAATACTGCAAACTCCGGTGAACCCATGATCGGAAAGCCGGGCGATAGCGGCTTTGCTTCCTTAAATGCCGGAGCTTTGGAAATGTCTAATGTGGATTTGTCCAAGGAATTTACAACTATGATTACAACCCAAAGAGGATTCCAAGCCAACTCTAGGGTTATTACCACAACAGATCAGATGCTGGAAGAACTGGTGAACCTAAAAAGATAATTAATCATCCGGAATTATAATCTATGGCTTGAACCATAGATTATAATTCCCCTCTTTTAAAGGTGATAAAATGATTCAAGTGACAAGATTAAGCGGAGAAAGTTATATGGTCAACGGTGAGTTGATTGAATTTGTTGAGGCCACACCGGATACGGTGATCACCCTTACCACAGGGAAAAAAATTGTTGTGAAAGAAAGTGTCGATGAAATTGTTCGAAGGATTATTGCATATAAGCAAAAAATTTTTACACAAGCAGCAATTTTAGACAGCTTTTTCAGAAAAGAGGTGTAGCTATTGGATTTAGCAACTTTAATCGGAATACTTCTTGGTTTTGGTTTCATGGTATGGGGAATATTTCTTGGTGGCAGCATACTATCCTTCTGGGATGTACCCTCTATTGTTATCGTACTGGGAGGAACGGTTGCTGGAACATTGGTGGCCCATCCCTTGAAAAAAGTAGCTCAATCCATTACCATTGTAAGGAAGGCTTTTTCCTCAAAGGATTTGGCTCCTGGGGATACCATCGGCAGGATCATTGAACTTGCCAATACGGCAAGAAGGGAAGGACTGCTGGCATTGGAAGAAGCGGCAGAAAACATTGATGACGAGTTTTTGCAAAAAGGAGTTATGCTGATTGTGGATGGAACGGATCCGGAATTGGTCAGAAATATTCTGGAGACGGAATTGGCATTCCTAGAAGAAAGACATGGCTCCGGAAGGAGTTTGTTTGAAACCATGGGGAGTTTGGCTCCTGCTTTTGGTATGATCGGTACCTTGATAGGATTGGTAAATATGCTTAAGAAATTAGATGATCCAAAGGCTGTGGGACCGAGTATGGCCGTTGCACTGATTACTACTTTCTACGGGTCTGTTTTGGCCAACCTGCTTTTTATTCCCATAGCTACCAAGCTAAAGATTCGAAGCAAGGAAGAAATATTAATCAAAGAAATCATGGTGGAAGGACTTTTATCGATTCAGGCTGGGGAGAATCCCAGAATTATTGAGGAAAAGCTAAAGGCATTCCTTCCGCCGACGATGAGAAAGAGCCTTCACAATAGCAAAGGGGAAGGTGCTGAAGTATAATGGGGAGAAAAAGAGGTCAAGAGGAAGCGAAAACCGGTGCACCGGAATGGATGACTACATATGGAGATATGGTTACATTGCTGCTGTGCTTCTTTGTGCTGCTGTTTGCACTTTCCACCATTGATGCACAGAAATTTAGAGCAATTATGCAATCTTTTCAAGGTTCCCTTGGAGTGATGAAAGGCGGCAAAACCATTGAAAACAACCTGTACATCCATGAGGCATTAGAAGAAGAGAAAACCACAAAACAACTGGAGGAATTGGAAGACTTTAAAAAATTGCAAGAGAAGATCGAAGCGTATCTGGAGCAAAACGGTTTTCAAAATGAAATCCTGGTAGATTTGGAACCAAGGGGTTTGCTCCTCCGATTCAAGGATAATGTTCTGTTTGATTCCGGGAAGGCTGATCTAAAGGGAAATGCAGGTCAAACGCTGCTATTTCTGTCAGATCTTTTGAAACAGGATGAATTTGCAAATAAATATATTCGTGTAGAAGGACATACCGACACAGACCCGATCATCAGAAGCCAGAAGTATCCAACCAATTGGGAATTGTCGGTGGCAAGGGCTTCCAATGTTGTAAGATTCTTAATTGAAGAAGCCGGGTTGCAGCCGGACAGGCTATCGGCATCTGGCTACAGCCAGTATCATCCCATTGCACCCAATGATACCGATAACAATAAAAGCAAGAATAGACGGGTTGATATTGTAATTCTTCGTTCTGATTTTGTGAAATCAGAACCATACTATTAGAATTTCAAAAGGGGCGTAACCGTATGACTGTAAAAAAGATATTTCTATTCAGTATCATAGGTTTTCTAGTGACGGCAATTGTTTTTGGAGGAGTCTTTTATTTTGCTGTATATAAAACTCCAGAAAAAGCTGCAAAGGAAATTAAGACCTATAGTTTTCCTATCGGAGAACTTTATTCCAACGTAAGGGACAGCAGAAGAATTTTAAAGGCAAATATTGTAGTTGAAGTGACCGATGAAAAAATTGTTGAAAAACTGACGGAAAATAAGTCGAAGATTACGAACAATATCATTGAGCTGTTGAGAAGCAAGGATGAGAACAATTTATCGGGAGATAAAGGCCAACAGGTTTTGCGGGCCGAAATTTTGAAATCTATTCAACAAGTTATTCATTCCGATCAGATTACCAATGTCTATTTTGTTGAATTTATTGTCCAATAAAGGGAGGTGACGTAATTGTCCGATGTATTGTCCCAAAGTGAAATAGATGCACTGCTGCAGGCTCTCAGTACTGGTGAAGTAAATGTACAAGAAATGAAGGAAGATACACACGAAAAGAAAGTCAAGAAATATGATTTTAGGAGGCCGGATAAATTTGCCAAGGATCAATTACGTACCCTTCAGGTTATCCATGAAAATTTTTCACGATTGCTGAATACCTATTTGTCAGGCTATCTCAGATGTTTGGTTCAAGTGGATGTTTTTACTGTGGAGCAGTTGACCTATTATGAATTCAGCAATTCTATTTCCAATCCTGCGGTTTTAGGAATTGTAGACTTTTCGCCTTTGTCCGGTCAAATAATATTGGATATTACACCGGATATTGCCTTTACGTTGATTGATCGTATCCTAGGCGGAAGCGGGAAACCCATGGAGGAAACGAGAAATTTTACAGAGATTGAAATTACCCTATTGAAAACCGTGATCAAACAAATGATTCGGCTATTCAAAGAACCTTGGGAAAATGTACTAGATTTAGAACCTAAGCTGGAGAAGATCGAGACAAATTCACAGTTTGCTCAGATTATTTCTCCCAATGAGACCATTGCACTCATTACTTTGAATGTCAAGATAGGAGAGGTAGAGGGCATGCTGAATATATGTATTCCTCATCTTGTCATTGAACCGATCCTATCTCAGTTGAGCACTAAGTATTGGTTCAACAGCTCCAGCAAAGAATCTACTCCCGATGATCAGAAAATAATAGAAAGTCGAATCCATAAGGCCTATGTCCCCATTCGGGCTATAATTGGCAAAACCCATATTACAATCAGCGAATTTTTGGATCTGCAAGTGGGTGACGTAATTCAATTGGATACGACGATCAATGAAGATATAAAGATTTATGTAGGTAATGAACTGAAATATAGAGGAAAACCAGGCATGAAGAAGAAAAAACTGGCTGTGCAGATTGTAGGCGTTGAGCGAAAGGAGGAAATCTAACATGGGCGATATGCTTTCCCAAGAAGAAATAGATGCTCTATTAAGAGGCACATCACACCTAAGTGAAACAACAGAAGAGGTATTGAATGAAAACGAAAAAGACGCCCTTGGAGAAATTGGCAATATCAGCATGGGTACTTCTGCTACCACGCTGTTTACCCTATTGGGGCAGAAAGTTACAATCACCACCCCAAAGGTATCGATTCTATCTATTGAAGAACTGAGAGAGATTTACCCTATCCCCTTTGTTGCTGTGGAAGTAAAGTATAGGGAAGGACTTGAAGGAGTCAATCTGCTGGTTCTCAAAGAAGATGATGTAAAAATTATTACCGATTTAATGATGGGAGGCGATGGCACAAACTTTACTGGTGAATTAACAGAACTTCATTTAAGCGCCATTAGCGAAGCTATGAATCAAATGATTGGTTCTGCCTCTACTTCTTTAGCAGAAATGTTTCATAAAAAAATTGATATATCACCACCCAAGGCATTTGCAATCAATTTTTCCAATGCGAATATCGATCTAGACTTATTTAAGCCCCACGACAAGGTGGTAAAAATTGCCTTTCGGATGGTCATCGGCAATATCATTGACAGTGAAATTATGCAATTGATTCCTATTGGTTTTGCCAAAACCCTGGTCAACAATTTATTCGAAGGGACTACCGACCATAGGGGAGGAAGTGATGAAAATGTTGTTCATGGGGAATCTTCGGCCGTTCCTGGGCCAGATGATGATTTGGCTGATAACAGAGAATATATGGGTCGAAACGGAGGAGCCTACCACAGGGAAGACAGGAGTATACCGACAGGCATGTGCAGCAATCCCAGCCGCAATACACCGGTTCATGTGCAACCGGTTCAGTTCCAGTCTTTTGATGATGACGGGGGGAGAGGTGAGAAGGAACATATTGCTTTGCTGAAGGATGTGCCTTTGGAAATTACAGTGGAATTAGGCAGAACTACAAGGCGCATCAGTGAGATCCTGGATTTATCCCCGGGAGCCGTGATAGAACTAGATCGATTGGTAGGGGAACCTTTGGATATTTTGGTCAATGGGCAATTTATCGCAAAAGGCGAAGTGGTAGTAATTGACGAAAATTATGGAATCAGAATTACAGATATTTTAAGTCAAGAAAAGAAAATGAGCAAGATAAAATAATGAGGAGGAAAGATCTATGTCAAAAGGAATCTTAATCGTTGATGATGCAGCATTTATGAGAATGATGATCAAGGATGTGCTTACGAAAAATGGATTTCAGGTTGTAGGAGAAGCAGAAAATGGATTGAAAGCCATTGAAAAATATAAAGAGCTTCAACCGGCCCTTGTGATTATGGATATTACAATGCCAGAGGTAGACGGAATACAGGCTGTAAAGGAAATTAAAAAGATTGACAGCAATGCCAAGGTGATAATGTGTTCTGCCATGGGACAGCAAGCGATGGTGATTGAGGCGATTCAAGCAGGGGCCAGGGACTTTATTGTAAAGCCATTTCAAGCGGATCGTGTCATTGAGGCCGTCAGAAAGGTTCTTGGCTAATCTGAAAGGGGATCTTCCATATGTCTCATAACTTAGGCATTCCTGTATATGCTGCATCTGCAAGGGGATGGAGCCTATTGGGTCAAATCATATCCCTCATGGGCATATTTTTATTGATTCTGTTTGCAGCATATGTTACAACAAGATTTATCGGAAAAAAGGGTGCAGTCATCACAGGCAATAGAAACTTGACGGTGATTGAAAAAATGAATCTGGGCATAGACAAGGCCCTATATATCATTGCCATAGGGGAGAATTACTATCTGATTGCCGCTGGCAAGCATACAGTAGAGTTGATAGATAAAATCAAGAAAGAAGACATAAAAATGCTTCAGCAGGAGAGAAAAGATGAAAATTTTGTGAAGCCCTTTGATGCTTATCTTGCCAAGTTTATCCACGGACACAAAGTTCAATCCGAAAAAGATGTCAAAGACAGCAATCTTTTTGGTTCCAAGGAGGATCTGATGGCCAAATTAAACAAGATTCGGCGAAAAAATCAAGGGCTCCATCAATATACAGATAAGGATGAAAATGAATGAAAAACAAGATCACAAAGAAAACGATTCGTGTCAGCATTTTCATAGTTGTCTTTTTATTCTTTTTTATGTTTTCTTCTGCCGCTGTATCTGCAGAGCCAAAACTTCCTATTCCTAAAATAGGATTGAGCTTAGAAGAAGCAAATTCTCCAAGGGAAGTGGCAAATAGCATTGAGATACTGTTTATTTTAACCATTTTGGCCCTTGCACCGTCTATCTTGTTGATGATGACTTGCTTTACCCGAATGATTATTGTCTTATCGTTCATTCGGAAAGCAATCTCAACCCAAACCACGCCACCCAATCAAGTGCTTATTGGTTTGGCGCTGTTCCTCACTTTTTTTATTATGGCACCTATTGGGGCGGAGATAAATAATAAAGCCATACAGCCCTATCTTGCAGGGGAAATTGATCAGGAGGTTGCCCTCGTGAGAGCCATGGAACCTATGCGGGCCTTTATGTTTAAGCATACCCGAGAAAAGGATCTAGCCCTTTTCATTGATATTTCCGGAAGCCAAAAGCCCCATCGGCTTGGGGATGTGCCTACAAAGGCACTAATACCTGCCTTTATGATTAGTGAATTAAAGACAGGTTTCCAGATAGGATTTGTATTGTTCATTCCATTTATTGTCATTGATATGGTTGTGGCAAGCACCCTCATGTCCATGGGAATGATGATGCTCCCGCCGGTGATGATTTCATTGCCTTTTAAAATATTGTTGTTTATTATGGTGGATGGATGGAATCTGATTATCAAATCTCTCATTATGGGATTTCAATAGGAGTGTTTGAAGGATGAGTGAAGGTGTAGTTGTAGAATTGTTTCAACAGGCAATGTTCAATGTAATTATTTTATCGGCGCCTATGCTGCTGCTGGGCTTGATTGTGGGGCTTGCTGTCAGTATTTTTCAAGCGACGACCCAGATTCAGGAGGCTACTTTAGCCTTTGTTCCGAAAATACTTGCTGTGCTGATTGCATTTATTATATTTGGGCCATGGCTACTGACTACGGCCATAGATTATACAGAGGAACTTTTTCTAAATTTGAACAAGTTCATACAGTAGATAGGATGAGTTAATTTGGAAATCATAGGAAAATTATTGGAAAATCTGGCTATTTTTCTGCTTGTTTTTGCAAGAATCGTAGGCATGTTTATTACGGCACCCATTTTGAATTTGAATCATATCCCTGCTTATATCAAATTAGGATTTTCTTTGTTTCTGACCTTTATATTGTTTCCTATGATTGATATTCCAGCAGGCTTGCAATTGGACAGCTTTTATGCATTATTGGCTTTTGCAGCAAAGGAATTTCTCATAGGAATGATCATCGGCTTTATATGCTATTTGTTTTTCAGTACGGTATATTTGGCGGGCCATATGATTGACATGGAAATTGGATTTTCCATAGCAAACGTCATCAACCCCATGGATGAAAATGAAGAAATTGCTCTCACAGCCAATTTGTTTTTCATCATGGCAGTATTAATATTTTTATCCATTGACGGACATCATTTCTTGATTCAAGCCATGAAGCAAAGCTTTGCCATGGTTCCTATGGGGAAAATCCATATCAATGTATGGATGGTGGATCAGATAATAGGCATATTTATTACAATTTTTGTGATTGCATTTAAATTTTCAGCACCCATTGTTGTGTCTATATTTCTGGCAAATGTTTTGTTGGGAATATTGGCCAGGACAATGCCCCAAATGAATGTTTTTGTAGTAGGTATGCCTCTGAAGATATTGTTGGGCCTTTTGGTACTTTTGATCATAATGCCCCTATATGCTGGTTTTTTCGAGTATATATTCGATCGTATGTTTGAAAATTTAAAAGACTTTCTCAATGCCATGGGAAAAGGATGATAGAATGTACCTTTTTGATATAAACTTGCAGCTGTTTACAGGAGAAAAAACTGAAAAGGCTACGCCCAAAAGGCGAAAAGAAGCAAGGGAAAAGGGACAGGTTTTGCAGAGCAGGGAAATAAACTCAGCCCTAATCCTATTGTTTACTTTTTTCACTTTACAACTGGCCGGCAAATATATTTACAGCAATTTGTCCCTATATATGCAAAGGATATTTACCGATACCATCCATGATGAGAATTTATTTACTATTAACGGAGTGCACAAACTATTTCTTCTCATGGTGGGGGAATCGGTAAAACTGGTTGCTCCCATGGCGGGATGTGCCTTTGTCATCGGCTTATTTAGCAGTTATATGCAAGTAGGGTTTTTATTTACAACGAAACCCTTGGTGCCGAAGTGGGATCGTATCAACCCCATCAGCGGATTTAAAAAAATATTTTCCAAGAAATCTATTGTGGAGTTCGTAAAGTCACTGATGAAAATTGGCGCCGTGGGCTATGTAACCTTTAATTATGTTCTGAAACAATCTCGATCTGTAATGAATATTCTGGATATGGAATTAATCAGCATCATATCGTTTTTAGGAAAAGCTACAATAAATGTGGGATTGAGGGCTGCAATTGTGCTAATCCTTTTGGCCGTATTGGACTATTTTTATCAAAAATGGGAATATGAGAATGAGTTAAAAATGTCCAAGCAAGAAATTAAGGAAGAGTATAAACAGACGGAAGGGGATCCTCAAATCAAATCGAAAATTAAAGAAAAACAGCGGCAAATGGCCATGGGAAGAATGATGCAGGATGTCCCGAAAGCAGACGTGATCATTACAAACCCTACCCATTATGCTGTGGCCATCCGGTATGACCAAACAACAGATAATGCGCCCATTGTCTTAGCAAAGGGACAGGATCTCATTGCTTCTAATATCCGGGAGATCGCAGAAAAATATGAAATACCCATTGTGGAAAATAAGCCTTTGGCACGGACTTTATATCATACGGTGGAAATCGGAGATTATATTCCTCCAGATTTATATCAAGCTGTTGCTGAAGTTTTAGCCTATGTTTATAAATTGAAAAACATGATTTAGGAGGAAAAAAAATGAAATTTGGTGATATTGTTGTATCACTTGCCATTATCGCAGTTGTTATGATCATTATTATTCCTATTCCATTGCCATTATTAGATATACTGCTAAGCTTCAACATATCGTTATCGCTGCTGATCCTCCTGATAGCCATTTATAATAAAGAACCCCTGCAATTTGCAATTTTTCCTTCCATGTTGCTGTTGACTACGTTATTCAGGCTCTCATTAAATATTTCTACCACAAGAAATATTCTTTCCCGTGGATATGCGGGAGATGTCATCAAGGCCTTTGGGGAGTTTGTGATCGGCGGAAATGCGATTGTGGGCTTTATTATATTTTTAATTATTACCATCATTCAGTTTCTTGTCATTACAAAGGGCGCTGAAAGGGTTTCAGAGGTAGCTGCCAGATTTACCCTGGATGCCATGCCAGGAAAGCAGATGGCCATTGATGCAGATCTCAATTCCGGTCTGATCAGTGAAGAAGAAGCCAGGGAAAGGCGCAAGCGCATCCAGAGGGAGGCAGACTTTTATGGAGCTATGGATGGTGCCAGCAAGTTTGTAAAGGGGGATGCCATAGCAGGCATCATCATTACTGTTATCAATATTGTTGCTGGTTTTGTACTGGGGATGGCAGGCGGGGGCTTAACCTTTCAAGAGGCATTAGCCAAATATACACTGCTGACCGTCGGAGACGGACTTGTGGGACAGATTCCTGCACTCTTGATTTCAACGGGTACCGGCATAGTGGTAACGAGGGCTGCTTCAGATTCTGATCTGGGAAATGACGTTATCAAGCAATTGTTCAACCAGCCAAGAATTATGTTTATTATCTCCGGCGTATTACTTGTCTTAGGTTTAACGCCGTTACCGAAGGTGCCATATTTTGCCTTAAGCGGAATGTTCTTTTATTTGGGATTTGTCTTGCGAAAGACGATGAAGGAAACAGAAATCCAAGAACAGGAGATTGCTCAAGGTAGTGAAGTAGAGGAGATCAGAAAACCTGAAAATGTAATTCCGTTGCTTCAAGTGGATCCTATCGAGCTTGAATTTGGATATGGAATTATTCCTTTGGCAGACCCGAACCAGGGAGGCGATCTTTTTGATCGGCTGGTGATGATCCGAAGACAATGTGCCCTAGAATTGGGGATCATTGTTCCTATGATTCGACTAAGAGATAATATCCAGTTGGAGCCAAATCAATATGTCATCAAGATTAAAGGGGTAGAGGTATCCGACGGAAATATCGTATTTGATCATTATCTGGCAATGAATCCTGGAACAGCCGAAGGAGATATTATGGGAATTGATGCGATTGAGCCGGCCTTTGGGCTGCCTGCGAAATGGATTTCCGAGGAAGAAAGGGAAAAAGCTGAAATATTCGGTTACACAGTGGTAGATCCATCTTCTGTGATCTCTACCCATCTGACGGAAATTATTAAAAGACATGCCTTTGAATTATTGGGCAGACAAGAGGTCAAAACTTTATTGGACAGCGTGAAGGAACATCATGGAGCCCTTGTGGATGAATTGGTTCCGAAAATATTATCGATCGGAGAAATCCAAAAAGTATTGGCTAATCTGTTAAGAGAGGGAGTCTCTATTCGAGATATGGTAACAATTCTAGAAACCCTTGCTGATTACGGACCCATTACCAGGGATCCGGATATGCTGACGGAATATGTGCGCCAATCCCTGTCAAGGGCTATTACCAAACAGTTTATCGAAGGGAAAAAGGCAAAGGTCATTACATTGGAACCGAGCTTGGAACAGAAAATTATGGAGTCCATCCAGCAGTCGGAACACGGATCCTACCTAAGCTTGGATCCCATGCTTACCCAAAGGATTCTCACGAACTTGTCCCAGCAGGTGCAAAAGTTGATGTCTATAGGAGAACAACCCATTATTTTGACATCTCCTATTGTCAGATTTTATTTTAAAAGATTGTCTGAACAATTGGCACCGGAATTGATCGTTTTATCCTATAATGAAATTGATACAAAAGTAGAAGTCCAGTCTGTAGGGGTGGTGAGTGCATAAAATGAAAGTAAAACGATACATAGCCAATGATGCCCAGGAAGCGATGCTGAAGGTGAAGGCAGAATTGGGAAACAATGCGGTAATTTTGCATTCCAGAAAGATTCGAAGACCTGGCGTTCTTGGTTTTTTTAAAAAGCCACTCATTGAAATGGTGGCTGCCATAGAAGAAAATGGCGAAAAAAAGGTGAACCCTTTATTGGAGAATTCTCATAGAACCAACTGGCAGGGCGTTCTTGAATCAAGTAAAATCGATCAGTTGCAAAATCAGATGGGCAGCATCCATGAGCTTTTAAACAATATGTTGACGAAAATGGAGCATATAGATACGTCCAAGAGCTTTCAAGCCCCTAAAAAGGATGAAGTATATGAAAAATATTACAATATACTTTTGCAAAATGATGTGGATACAGGAGTTGCAGAAAAAATATTGTCTATTGTAAAGAAGCAAATGAGCTTTTCTAAGGAAAACGAAGAGGCAGTGAAAAATGCAATCAAAATCAAAATAAGAGAATATCTGGGATATCCGTCACCGGTAGAAGAAATAAGGGACGGGCAAAAAGTAATTGTTTTTATAGGTCCTACAGGTGTAGGAAAAACGACAACGTTGGCAAAATTGGCTGCAAAACTGTCGATCAACGGGATGAAATCTGTAGGAGTCATTACTTCCGATACTTATAGAATTGCGGCTGTAGAACAATTAAAAACATATAGTGAAATATTGGGAATTCCTTTGAAAGTTGTATATGAACCTCAAGAAATGAAAGATGCCCTGGAGAATTTTAAAGAAAAAGATATTATTTTGGTGGATACGGCAGGAAGGAATCATAAAAATGGCGAACAGTTAGAAGAAGTAAAACAACTAATCCGCCATATTCCCAATCCAGAGACATTTTTGGTCATTAGTGCAACAACGGGGTATAAAGATATTAAGAATATTGTTCATGCCTATGGATTTATTAAAGATTATAAACTATTATTTACCAAGCTGGATGAATGCAGTACAAAGGGGAATATATTGAACACAAAAATATTCACGGGAAAGAATCTTTCCTACCTGACCACAGGACAAAGTGTGCCGGATGATATCGAGCTTGCAAATCCAGAGAAAATTGCCAGTATTATAGTAGGTGAAAGCAATGAATGATCAAGCACAGAAATTAAGGGAGATTGTAAGTAATATAAAGAAACAGAATCGGCATCTTCAAAGTCACGGGCCCGATGAGATAAGCGATCCGGGCAGGAAGGATGCCAGAGTTATAACAGTTACCAGCGGCAAAGGCGGCGTGGGCAAATCAAATTTTACCATTAACTTAGGCTTGGCCTTAAGAAAACTTGGTTTTGAGGTAACAATTCTGGATGCGGATTTAGGTCTGGCCAATATTGATGTGATCATAGGATTAATCCCGAAATACTCCCTGGCCCACGTGATCAGGAAAGAAAAGACAATTGAGGAAATTATGGCAGAAGGACCCCAGGGGATAAAGATCATCTCCGGTGGCTCAGGATTGAGGGAACTGGTCAATCTTTCGGAGGAGCAACTCAATCATTTAATTGAAAATCTAAAAATTTTAGGGAAAACTACGGATTTTATTTTGATTGATACGGGTGCCGGCATTAATCATTCTGTACTTTCATTTGTAAAAGCTACCCATGAGGTGATTTTGGTTACTACTCCGGAACCTACGGCCATTACAGATGCCTATGCCATGATTAAAAATATTGTGGCGGAAGATAGGGAGAAAAAAATCAGGGTGCTGATCAATCGCGTGGAAAATAATCAGGAAGGCGTAGAAATATATAATAAATTGAATACGGCTGCCCAGAGATTTTTAAATGTTACTCTGGAGCGGTTGGGCTACTTGTATGATGATGTGGTTGTATCGAAGTCCGTTAAATCCCAAAAACCTTTTATTTTAAGCTATCCCAACAGTTTAATCAGTCAAGGGGTAGAATCTATTGCTTCTAGAATTATTAATGAACAAACAACGGAAATTTTCAAGGCAAGCGGCTTCAAAAAGTTTATCAACAAACTTTTTTATGGACATATGAAATCTATTTAGATAGGCTTCCATAGGCGAAAAGGCACAGGAATTTTTTGCAGAAGGGGGAAGAGGATGCGTACTTATGAGCAGCTATGATTTGCCAAAGGTTGGTGACAGAATTGAAATAGAAAACACGCCAATTTCTAAGAGGGGTTCAGCACTGATCAGCCAGGTATTGGACAAAGTTGACGAACAGGTAATGTTTATTGCCATGCCCATTATCAATAATGTGATGGTGCCGATCCCTGTGGGGGAAATTATTCGAATCAAATATGCCCAAAAAAACGTGGGGATATTTGTATTTCGGGCGAGGGTGGTTTCTCGAAAACATAGTGAGCAGTTGGCATATATGAAAATTGAAAGGATCAGTGATGTAGAAAAAGTACAAAGGAGGGATTACTACCGGCTGGAAGTAGTATTGGATGTTCAGATGAAAATCATCAAGCCTGGCGATGCCGATCATGAAAAAATTATCCATGGACTTAGTAAAGATATTAGTGGAGGCGGGTTAAGGGTTATCGCCAAAACAAAACTATCTGCCAATGATGTTGCGGATATTATCATAAAGACCGGCGAAAATCCTATTCGTGCAAGGGGAAGAATCATTCGTTGCGCGTCCTATGACGGCTCCCGGGATGAATATGATGTTGCCATCATGTTCGAGAATATCTCTGAAAGTGTAAGAACGCAAATTATATCCTTTATATTTGGCTATCAAAGAAAAATGAAGAAAAAAGGATTGGTTTAGATGAAAAAACTTAACGTTCTGGTTGTGGATGATTCTGCTTTTATGAGAAAGGTCATT
Organism: Thermotalea metallivorans; assembly: GCF_001562415.1. Classification (GTDB taxonomy): domain Bacteria; phylum Bacillota; class Clostridia; order Peptostreptococcales; family Thermotaleaceae; genus Thermotalea; species Thermotalea metallivorans. Next base: position 39,665 of record NZ_LOEE01000031.1, read on the forward strand.
GCAGATATAATTCAATTGGACGATGACCTCAAGGTGATAGGCACTGCCAAAAACGGACAGGAAGCAATTGAAAAAATTAAGGAGCTTTCGCCTGATGTTGTTACGATGGATGTTGAGATGCCCGTGATGGATGGGATTACAGCACTGAAAACCATTATGGAGGAAATGCCTTTGCCTGTTTTAATGCTTAGTAGCCTAACGAAGGAAGGCGCCGATGCTACGGTGAAAGCCTTGGAACTGGGGGCTGTAGATTTTATTACAAAGCCTTCCAGTATATTTAAGATGAATACAGAGGAGATAAAGGCACAGCTTCATGAAAAGTTAAAGATGGCTTCGAAGGCAAATATGAAGTCAAAACATGTCCTGAAACCCCAAAATATTGCAACCATCAACAAAAACGCATTTGCCCAAGAAAAAAACACAAATGTAAAGTATATCGTGGCGATTGGTACTTCTACGGGAGGACCTAGGGCTTTGCAAAGCGTAATTCCATATTTGCCGAAAAATATTCCGGCCAGCATCTTAATCGTTCAACACATGCCCCCGGGGTTTACGAAGTCATTGGCTGAAAGATTGAACAATTTATCGGAAATTGAAGTAAAAGAAGCAGAAGACGGGAGTATACTGCTACCGGGACATGCATATATTGCCCCTGGGGACTATCATATGAAAATTATTCGATCATCCAATGTTTTTAAAATAAAGCTTACCAAAGATAGTCCGGTATCCGGGCACAGGCCTTCTGTCGATTATATGATGAATTCTCTGGCACAGTTGGAATTAAGCAATGTCATCGGCGTCATTATGACAGGCATGGGATCCGATGGGGCGGAAGGGATGAAAAACATAAAACTTCAAAAGGGCATCACAATCGGGCAAAATGAAGAGACCTGTGTTGTATACGGGATGCCTAAATCGGCAGTTAGTTTAGGCTGTGTAGATATATTAGTTCCATTAGAGGATATCGCAGAATCAATCATAAAAGCTGTGGGGGTGTAAATTTATGGACATGAGCCAATATCTAGAAATATTTATTGAAGAATCCAAAGAGCATCTGCAAAACATGAATCAAAGCCTATTGGATCTCGAGAATGATCATAGAGATGGAAATCTTTTGAATGAAATTTTTAGAGTTGCCCATACCCTGAAAGGCATGTCAAGTACTATGGGGTTTCACAAGATTGCAATGCTGACCCATGAAATGGAAAATGTACTGCAGTCTTTAAGGAATCGTGAGCTTCAAATTTCTGAAAACATTATCGATGTCCTCTTTGAGTGTCTGGATACACTGGAAGAATATATCGGGGAAGTTGAAAAAACAGGGGATGAAGGAGACGGGGATTCCCGCCATTTAATTCAAAAACTGAATCAGATCATGTCGGAAGACGAGGAAACGGAAAATAATGGGATACAAACCCAACCTTTCGATACTTCTTCCGTGCATGATGAAATTGGTATTGAAGTTGAAGATTTTTCAAAAAGTGCAATTGAAAAGGCATCCCGGGAAGGATACCATTGCTTTAAATTAAAAATTGTATTGAATCCTAATTGCATGCTGAAATCGGCAAGGGCCTTTATTGTTTTCAATACCCTGGAAAGAGACTGTGAAATTATTAAATCAAGTCCTTCCGTAGAGGATATAGAAGATGAAAATTTTGATTTGTCCTTTGAATTGATCGTTATTACACAACTGTCAATGGAAGATATAAAAAAGGAAATATTATCGATTTCTGAAATTGAAGAAGTGCATATTGAACCTATTTTGGTGAAATTAAAAGAAGAAAGAAAAGACGCCATTGCAGAACAGTATCACGTGGATGGACATGAGGAGCAGGAAGAATCCCCGGATGAAAAAAAGATGGCAAAATCGAAAAAACCTAAGGTAGGAAAGACTGTAAGGGTAGATATTGACCGTCTGGACAACTTGATGAATCTTGTAAGTGAATTGATTATTATCAAGACAAGACTGGAAGATATTGACGATTCAGGGAAAAAGCATAATATGAATGAGGCCATCGAATATTTGGAGCGAATTACCACCAGTCTTCATGATGCGGTCATGAAGGTCCGCATGGTTCCCATTGAAAGGGTCTTTAACAGATTCCCCAGAATGGTCAGAGACTTATCCAAGGAATTAGGAAAAGAGATAGAATTATTCATGTCCGGTGAGGAGACGGAAGTAGACAGGACTGTGATAGATGAAATAGGAGATCCGTTGATTCATTTGATTCGAAATTCCATAGACCATGGCATTGAGGAACCTGAAATCAGAAGGGCCAGCGGCAAACCTGAGTTTGGAACGGTGAAGCTTGTAGCTTACCCAGACGGAAACAGTGTTGTGATTGAAGTGGAAGATGACGGGCAAGGGATTCATATCGAAAAAGTAAAAAATAAAGCTGTCCAGAAGGGACTATTAACAAAAGAACAGGCTGAAAATCTGGATGATAAGGAGGCTGTAAACCTGTTGTTCAGCCCTGGTTTTAGCACAGCCGATAAGATTTCGGACATCTCCGGCAGAGGCGTCGGTTTAGATGTGGTGAAAACAAAAATTGAATCCCTTGGCGGCGTTGTGGAAGTCCAGACGCTCAAATCCAAAGGAAGCAAGTTTATTATTCGATTGCCTTTGACATTAGCCATTATTCAAGCTTTATTGGTAAATGTGGGCGTGGAGAAATATGCCATTCCTTTGAATGGGATTAAGGAAATTATTACCATGAAGGCTTCCAGTATCCGAAAAGTTCAAAACCAAGAGGTTGTACTTTATCGAAATACGACGCTGCCAATTCTAAGAATGAATCGAATATTGCAAGTACCTGCATCCAATCACGAGAAAGAAGATTTAACCGTGGTGGTGGTCAGAAAAGGGGAAAAAACGGCGGGATTTATTGTTGATAACTTAATAGGACAGCAGGAAATTGTTATCAAATCATTAGGAAAGTTCCTCTCAGGCATAAAAGTTATTGCTGGGGCAACAATCCTGGGCAATGGACAGGTGGCACTCATCGTTGATACAAACTCACTTTTTTAAAATAGAATCCTGGGTAAAAGGGGAGAAGATATATGGAAAACAAAGTAGGTGCATCAGAAAATCAATATGTATTATTTCAACTGGATAATGAATACTATGGCATTGATATCCTTCAAGTGGAAACCATTGAAAGGGTGATGGATATTACAAGGGTACCCCATGCCTTAGATTATGTACAAGGTGTGATTAACTTAAGGGGAGAAGTTGTACCGGTGGTTAACTTGAGAAAGAGATTCAATCTGCCCGAAGTATCTGTCAACGATGAATCCAGAATCATTATTGTCTCTGTAGAAGATATTGTTGTGGGTCTATTGGTGGATGCATCTTCAGAAGTTTTGCAATTAAGCAGCGATGAAATTGATGATGCCTCCAATATTGCTGACAACACAGGAAATGGGTTTGTGAAAGGAATCGGCAAAAATGGTCATCGGATGATTATATTGCTTGATCTGAAAAAGGTGTTGGATATCGCTGAACATAGTGACCCTATGGAATAAAGAAGGGAGAGTGGCCCATGGGTATTTCAATTGAAGAGCTGAATAGCATGCAAATTGACGTATTAAAGGAAATCGGAAATATTGGTGCCGGCAATGCAGCAACTGCCCTTGCAAAGATGTTGGATCGAAAAATTGATATGAATGTCCCGAAAGTAGAAATTTTGGAATTTAAAGAAGTAGCAGAACTCCTAGGGGGGGCCGAAGTGCCTGTTTGCGGCATTTATTTCCGCGTAGAGGGAGATATCAGCGGAAGTATTATGTTTTTGCTGCCTTTAAAATCGTCTAAGGTTTTAGCCAATATGATTATGCTGAAGGAAGATGAATCGGAAATATTTGATGAAATTGATCAATCGGCCTTGCAGGAAATAGGAAACATACTATCAGGTTCCTATGTTTCTTCCCTTTCTTCATTGACAGGATTAAGTATAAAGATATCAATTCCTTCCCTGGCCATCGATATGGCAGGTGCTATTTTAAGCGTACCCATCATTCAATTTGGACAAGTAGGAGATCATGTTTTGCTCATTGAAACAGAATTTCATGAGGACAAAAATGATGTCAAAGGATTTTTCTTCTTAATACCTGATGCCGAGTCATTTGAAATTCTATTGAAAAGCTTGGGTGTATTACAATGACCGCGGGAATCATAAAGGTTGGAATGGCAGATTTCAATGTGACAAAACATCCGGGAGTATTAACGACCTTGGGATTGGGGTCTTGTGTAGGAATCACCCTCTATGACCCTTTGACAAAGGTATGCGGACTTGTTCATATTATGTTGCCTTCCAGCAAAGCCATTAAAAACAACAGCAATTTGGCTAAGTTTGCCGACACAGGTATCCCATTGCTTTTAGAAGAGGTATTGAAGTTAGGTGCCAGTAAATCCAGACTTGTCAGTAAAATTGCCGGTGGGGCACAGATGTTTTCTTTTTCAAATAAAAACGATATCATGAAGATTGGGGAAAGAAATGTACAGGCCACCAAAGAGGTTTTGGGCGAGTTGAAGATTCCAATTATAGCAGAGGATACGGGGGGCAATTTTGGCAGAACCATAGAACTTTACTCTGATACAGGAATACTTCTTGTAAAAACCATAGGCCATGGAATGAAACAAATATGAATGGAGTTATTATATGGAGATCTTAAGAAAAATACCCTATATTTTGCTGTTTTTATCTATTTTTATCAGTACATTGGTCGGGATGCTGGCAAATATAACTTTTCTTTCATTTTTAAAAAGAACCATCCTGTTTTATGTAGTAATATTTTTAGGATCTTATATGGGTGTATCCAATGTATTGAAAGCAAAAATAACACAGAATACGGCTAAAGACAGTTCTGTACAACAGATAGACCTTATTATTCCCTCTGAACAACCGGAATTATATAACAAAAAAGATGACGAACAAACAGATTTTATACCGATAGACTTTAAGAATTATGATACAAATTATTCTTCGAAACCTTATGGGAAAACCAATGGGTCTTAAGGGGGAATAGAGTTATGTCGAATCATCGTTTATGGGATCAATATACCAAAACGAAAGATAAATCCATTAAGGATCAATTGATCTTGTCCTACATCGATTTTGTGAAGATCGTTGCAGGGAGACTATATAATAATTATGGAAACCAGATAGAGTTTGAGGATCTTGTCAGCTATGGCATATTTGGACTCTTGGATGCAATCGATAAATTTGACCCGGGAAAAAATGTAAAATTTGAAACCTATGCATATATCCGAATCAGGGGGGCGATTATCGATCAATTGAGAAATCTAGATTGGATTCCCAGGTCTGTCAGGCAAAAATACAAAAAATTAGAAGATGCTTACAAGTCCATTGAAAATCAAAGGGGAAGAAGTGCGGATGACGAAGAAGTTGCAGCAATACTGGGAATTTCTTTAGATGAGCTGAATGAAATGTTAGCGGATGTTCATTCTTTTACCGTCGTCTCCTTGGAAGAAAAAATTTTAAATAATGCAAACTTTTCTGTCATTGATGACGATATAAATAATGAGCCGCAACAATATTTTGAAAAGGAGGAGATGAAACGGATTTTAATTGAATCGATCAATAGCCTTCCCGAGAGGGAAAGGAAAATTATCAGTTTATACTACTACTCAGAATTGACTTATAAAGAAATATCTCACATTATGGGGATATCAGAATCAAGGATTTCACAATTGCATACGAAGGCAATCATGCGACTGAAGGCAAAATTGGAAAAAACAGGTTAATTCATAAAAAGGTGGTGATTGCAATTGAAAAAAGAGTATATCATAACCGAGGGAAAGACTTATGAAGAAGCAGTGGAAAAGGGTTTAAAAGAACTGAACACAACCCTAGAAAATGTGGACATTGAAGTTTTGGAAGAAGGAAAATCAATATTTCATTTCACCACAAAACATTATAAAATTCAAATAAAGAAAAAAAATATTCAAGAAGATCCTTTAACGAAGGATGCGCTTAGGGATAGGGAGAAGGAATGCACGGATGGTCAAGTAGTGATTGAAGTGAGTAAGGATGAAATGAAGGCCTTTATGACCATGATACCGCCTGAAGGCGGAAAAATGATTACAAAGGAAGATGTAACAAATGCGCTTATTGCGGCGGATGTCGTTTATGGAATAGATTCCATGGCAATTGAAAATGCCATTATACAAAACAACTTTCATCATAAGATTGAGGTAGCCCGGGGAAAAGAGGCAATCCATGGTTTAGATGGAACCATACAGTATCTTTTTGATATACATGCAAAAATACAGCCTGAAATTTTAGAAGACGGATCGGTGAATTTTAAAGAACTGAATTTGATTCAGAATGTAAAAAAAGGAGATGTACTGGCCATTAGAACCTTGCCCACAGACGGTATTGAAGGCATAACCGTAAGGGGGCGGGCATTGCCGGCAAAGCCAGGAAAGCCTGTGCATTTTAAAAGGGGAAAAAATGTAGTGGAAAGTCCCGACGGACTGCAACTGATTGCAGATGCAAACGGACAAGTAAAACTGTTGGACGATAAGGTGACGGTCCTGCAAGTCTGTGAAATCAACGGGGATGTGGATAATTCAACGGGGAATATCCATTTTAACGGAAAAGTGATAGTAAAAGGAAATGTGGCAACGGGTTTTGAAATCCATTGTGATGGAGATGTGGAAGTATATGGTGTAGTCGAAGGAGCTATGATTCATGCGGAAGGGAATATTATATTGCACAAGGGAATCCAGGGAAATAACAGCGGCAGGTTATTCAGCAGGCAAGACATTATTGCCCGCTATATGGAAAATTGTTATGCCAAGGCCTATGGCAATATTCAGGCGGAGGTAGTGATGCACTGCAAATTGGAATCGAAAGGGCAGGTCATTGTTACAGGCAAGAAGGGATTGATTGTAGGGGGGGAAATAAGAGCAAATCAGGATATTTCCGCAAAAATTATAGGGTCCAGTATGGCGACGGCAACGAAGCTGGAAGTAGGCATCGACCCTGAAATGAAAGAACGATATGATCATCTGAAAGAAGAAATGGATCATTTGACGAAAAATATGGATCATGTAAACAAGGCCATTGATTTACTGACAAAAATGGCTAAGATTGCTGCCCTTCCTCCCGACAAGGAAGAGATATTGAGAAAATCGCTGAATACCAAACAATATTTAGAAGTGAAAATAGAAAGTGTCAGCCAGGAGCTTGTCAATTTGAAGCAGATCCTTCAGTCTTTGTCCAATGGAAGAATTCATGCTGAAAATGTTATTTATCCCGGAGTAAAGATTTCTATTGGAAATTCCTTTTATTATGTGAGGGATGAAATTCAACGGGCCACCATTCTTCGGGAAGATGGTGAGATCAAAATCATCCCCTATTTGAAATAAAAAAAAGAGGGTGGAATATGTATGGCTATCAGACCCGTAGACCTTCAACCAATGATTCCTAAAAATATCAGACTATCTCAAGAAAATCAATGGCTAAATAATAAAGAAAGAATGGAACATCAACACCTTGTCATGGCGGACAAAAAAAATGTTGAAAATCAGCTTCAAAGAGTCAATGCCTTTGAGAAAAAAGATCATCCCCAAATTAAAAACCAAGAGGGCCATAAAGGTAAACAGGGGAGAGATCATCCTTCAAAGGATGACGGCAAACAGGAAAAGGAAGAAAAAAATTTTTTCAAAGACAGGCCAAAGTCTGCAGATGGAAAAGGTATAAAAATTGATATCACAATCTGATGTTGGGGGTAGAAATGACAAATACTTTATTGAACTATATTCTTTTTTTTATAGGCGCATTGATTGTGCTGGTATCTTTTCTTTTTTTAAAAAAATATAAGGGTTCTTTTTTTTCCGATCCTATGGCTGCTCTCAAAGAAGAGGAAAAAAAATTGATAGACTGCATAGAGATCGCTGAAGATATTATCAAGGAATTAAATGCAGTCAGCGATCATATTATTCAAAACATTGATGCAAAGGCAGCGGAAATATGCCAAATATTAGAAGAAGCAGATAAAATCCGAAAGAACCAGACAGACTTTTTTTTGGAAAACATATCTGAGCCATTAGGGCATATAGCAGCCGTAAAATGCGAAGTAACCGAAGGGAGAGGGGGCCGATTGGGAATAGAAAAAGGAGATCGAGAGAATGAAGAAGAAATGGCTGATGCCATGGAAGTCAATAAAATATTCAGCCTCCATGATCAAGGGTATACTTCTTCTCAAATAGCAAAACAATTAAACAAGGGGATTGGTGAAGTACAGTTAATATTAAATTTGAGAAAGCGGTGAAAGGTTGAAAAACAGGATATTATGGGTGTGGATGCTTGGTATTGGCATAGGGATCATAATTTCTTCCTCTCTTAATGTATTGACGCAACCGAAAATTACTGAAGATTTTATCAGACGGGAAGCAAGAAAACTGGGAATGATTGACCCTAAGGATTATTTTGACAAATCGGCCATGGAAAAACAGAAGGAATCCCCATCACAGGAAAAAAGGAATGACTTAGCTTTTCCTGCTGCCAATCACAGGATTACCATCAAGATCCCCAAAGGAACGACCAGCAAGGAAATCGCAAAAATATTAAAAGAAAATCGTTTGATTGTCTCAGAGGAAAATTTTCTGAATAAAGTATATGCCAAAGGGATGACGGGCAAAATAAGATGGGGAAAATATGAATTTTCATCGGATTCTTCTGAGGATGAAATTATAGAAAAAATCATCAATGGTGACTTTGAGTAAATATGGAAAAAGTCTATGCATCAGCCCTGTAGCATTCCCACAGGGTATATTTGTGAAAAAATAGGCGGGAAACCTATTCCATATATAGTATATTTAGAGAATTGACAGGGAAAAATGGTGATACATCTATAAGCAAATTTTTATTGCCAAATCCATTCTTCCTATGTTATACTACATAAGGTGATTGAATACACACGCTCTGGAATTTTTAAATTGGTGCCTGCGGGTCTTTTAAAAAGATGAACAGAGTGGAGGAAAAAACCAAGGAGGTGAAGAAAATGTCAGTAATATCAATGAAACAGCTTTTGGAAGCAGGTGTTCATTTTGGGCATCAAACCAGAAGATGGAATCCTAAAATGGCTGAGTACATTTTCACAGAAAGAAACGGTATCTACATTATCGACTTGCAAAAGACTGTAAAAAAAGTTGAAGAAGCTTATGCATTTGTCAAAGAAATTGCAGCAAGCAATAAGACAATTCTATTTGTAGGTACGAAGAAGCAAGCTCAAGAATCCATCGAGCAGGAAGCAAAAAGATGTGGCATGTATTACGTCAATCAAAGATGGCTCGGGGGAATGTTGACAAACTACAAGACAATTCGTAGAAGAATTGACCGTCTTCACGAACTAGTGAGAATGGAAGAGGAAGGAATGTTTGATGTTCTGCCGAAGAAGGAAGTAATCAAGCTGAAAAATGAGCAAGAGAAACTTGAAAAATTCCTAGGCGGAATTAAAGAAATGAATGAACTTCCAGGGGCACTGTTTGTTGTAGACCCAAGAAAAGAGAGAATCGCTGTGCAGGAAGCTCAAAAATTAGGCATACCTGTGGTAGGCATCGTTGACACAAACTGTGATCCTGATGAAGTTGACTATGTAATTCCGGCCAACGATGATGCGATCAGAGCTGTAAAACTGATCACTGCGAAGATTGCTGATGCAGTGATTGAAGGCAGACAAGGCGAACAAATGGAAGAGTAACGAAGGATGGTAAGGGTTAAGAAGGGATTTTATCCCTTACTGCTCTTACCATTTATAATATACACTGAAAACACGTGAGGAGGCGTTCTTATGGCGATTACAGCAGGAATGGTTAAAGATTTGAGAGAAAGAACCGGAGCCGGTATGATGGACTGTAAAAAGGCACTGGAAGAATCCAATGGCGATATGGATAAGGCTATTGAGATCCTTAGGGAAAAAGGATTGGCAAAAGCCGCTAAAAAGGCTGGCAGAATTGCCGCTGAAGGGTTAGTGGAAGCATATATCCATGGCGGAAGAATCGGCGTATTGGTAGAGGTAAACAGCGAAACAGATTTTGTTGCGAAAAATGAAGAATTTAAGCAATTTGTAAAGGACGTGGCCATGCAGATAGCAGCGGCGAATCCCCTTTACATAAGAAGAGAAGAAGTGCCGGAAGAGGTTATTCAAAAAGAAAGAGAGATTTTGAGAGCTCAGGCCCTAAACGAAGGCAAGCCGGAGAAGATTGTTGATAAGATGGTAGAAGGAAGAATTGAGAAGTTCTTTAAGGAAGTTTGCTTATTAGAACAAGCCTTCATTCGAGATCCGGAGATTACTATTCAGGATTTATTGAATGAAAAGATAGCAAAAATCGGGGAAAATTTATCCATACGAAGATTTGTTCGTTATGAAGTTGGAGAAGGTATTGAGAAGAAAGAAGAAAACTTTGCAGAAGAAGTAGCGAAACAAATAAATAGCTAATCCGACAATTAAACATAGAGAACACTGGCCGTGTTCTCTTTTTTAAAATATACTGTTGAGCATGCTGAAAAAGGGTTTTTCAAATAAGTGTAGAATAATTAGAACGGAGGCTGTAATTGTGAGGCCAAAATATAAAAGAATTATATTGAAGTTAAGTGGAGAAGCATTGGCTGGAGAAAAAGGTTTTGGATTGGATGAAAAAACTTTAGATTCAATTGCCGCTCAGGTAAAAGAAATATTTGATTTAGGGGTTGAAGTTTCCATTGTCGTTGGGGGAGGCAATTTCTGGCGTGGCAGAAGTGGCAAGGGGATGGATCGAACAACAGCAGATTACATGGGAATGTTGGCAACGGTCATTAATGCTTTGGCCTTACAAGATGCATTGGAGAGCCTTGGTGTGTTAACAAGGGTACAAACGGCTATTGAAATGCGGCAAATTGCAGAACCGTATATTCGAAGAAAGGCAGTAAGGCATCTGGAGAAGGGTAGGGTTGTGATCTTTGCTGCGGGTACAGGAAATCCTTATTTTTCAACAGATACGACGGCTGCACTGAGGGCTGCTGAAATTGAGGCAGAAGTGATTTTGCTAGCGAAAAAAGTGGACGGCGTGTATGATTCTGATCCGAAAACCAATCCAAATGCTCAAAAAATCCATGAATTAACTTATATCGATGTATTGAATAGAGGATTGGGTGTTATGGATTCCACTGCCACTTCTTTATGTATGGATAACAAGATTCCCATTGTGGTATTTGGTCTAAACGAACCGGAAAATATTAAAAAAGTGATTTTAGGGGAAAAAATTGGAACTTTGGTAAAGGAGGAATAACAAATGAATTTGAGCGTTCACAAGGAACTGGATGAAAAAATGCAAAAAACTATTAAAGTATTAAAAGAAGAGTTGCACAGCATCAGGGCCGGGAGGGCAAATCCGGCATTATTGGATCGAATTACCGTTGAATATTACGGAACACCTACCCCTTTAAAACAGATTGCTACAGTTTCTGCACCGGAGCCAAGATTGCTGGTGATTCAGCCCTTTGATAAATCTGCTGTGCAAGCAATTGAAAAAGCCATTACCCAATCGGATTTAGGCATCAATCCATCTAACGATGGAAAGATTATTCGGCTGGCCATTCCCCAATTAACGGAAGAAAGAAGAAAAGAACTGACAAAATTAGCAAAAAAAATTGGAGAAGATGCGAAGGTTGCTATTCGAAATGAGCGAAGGGAAGCCAACGATAAACTAAAGAAGATGCAGAAAAATGCCGAGATTACAGAAGATGATTTAAAGAAAGCAGAAGATGAAGTACAAAAAATGACAAATAAATATATTGATATTATTGATGAATTAATTGAGAAAAAAGAAAAAGAAATTATGGAGGTATAACGCTACGTGTATATACCGGATGTGGTTGGATTTCCTTTGGAAAAAGCTCAGGATGAGTTAACAAAATTAGGTCTTGGGGTTGTTATCCTAGAAACCTTTTCACCGAAAGAAAAGGAACCTATCGGTGAATGTAGAGTAGTGAAACAAACACAAATAAGTGATCAAATTGAACTGACTGTAAGTTTTTTCTAAGCCCCCGTTTCAAGGGGGTTTCCCATTATTTGTTTTAACGAAAGGCATTGGGGGCATATCGGCATGAAGATTTTTAAAAATTTATTTTGGAAACAAGAAAATACATACAATGTAGGGAATATAGATTTAGAAAATTTACCTGTTCACATTGCAATTATCATGGATGGAAACGGTCGCTGGGCGAAAAAACGAGGATTGCCCAGAACGGCAGGGCATAAGGCAGGAGTGGAAGCATTAAGGGATATCATCCGTACCTGTTCGCGATTAGGAATCAAGTATTTATCCTTATATGCTTTTTCTACAGAAAATTGGAAAAGGCCCCAGGAAGAAGTAAATGGGCTCATGCAGCTTTTGGTATTGTATTTAAGGAAGGAAGTAGAAGAGCTCCATGAGAATCATGTAAAAATCAATGTGATTGGGGACATTCAAGGTTTGCCTGAGAATGCCCGGCAGGAAGTAGAGGCTGCAGTGGCCAGAACCGAGAATAATGATGGATTGGTCGTAAATATTGCATTAAATTATGGGGGAAGGGCTGAAATCATACAGGCAGTCAAAGAAATATCCAGACGGGCAAAAAGAAACGAACTGGATATAGAGGCAATTGACGAAGAAATTTTTTCTAAATTTTTATATACAAAGGGCATTCCGGACCCGGATCTGGTCATTCGGCCCAGTGGAGAATTAAGGATCAGCAATTTTTTGCTGTGGCAGATTGCCTATAGCGAGTTTTGGTTTTCCAATATATATTGGCCTGATTTTACCGGGAAAAATCTAGTGGAAGCCATTATTGACTATCAAAAGAGAGACAGAAGATACGGAGGCGTTAAATAGGAGGAGATTCAAATGTTGACAAGAATTATATCCGCTCTTTTAGGGATTCCCCTATTATTATTTGTAGTGACGAAAGGTGGGATTACATTAAAAGTTTCCCTGCTGGCATTAACGATCATAGCAATGGATGAGTTTTTTAACGCCTTCAGCAATATCGGTGTTTACCCTTCAAAAATGATAGGGATTTCGAGTGCTATCTTGCTTGGGATTTTTACATATGTTGGAACACAAAGGGAATGGATTTTGCTTTGGTTTTTTATCAATATGATGTTCATTCTAGCTTATAATTTATTCAATCGAAGTGTCAATGTCCTGTCTTCAGGGATTACTGCCTTGGGGATATATTATATTGTGTTTTTTATGTTCCATATTATCTTTATTGCAGACAGTACCTATCCTAACCTTGTTTGGATGGTTTTTATTACTGCATGGGCAACAGATACCTCAGCTTATTTTACAGGCGTTTTCTTTGGACGGACAAAGCTTTGCCCCACCATCAGTCCCAAAAAGACGGTGGAGGGCGCTATTGGAGGAGTCATTGGAAGCACCATGGTGAGTGGTATCTTTGCAAAATATTTTGTACCAGATCTTATTTTTCATGGCATGGTTTTAGGATTTTTGGGCAGTATATTTGCACAAGCAGGGGATTTAACGGCATCTGTTTTTAAAAGGCATGTAGGAATCAAAGACTATGGAAAAATAATGCCCGGCCATGGCGGCATATTAGATAGATTTGACAGTATACTTTTTACGGCTCCCGTCGTATATTATTATGTCATTCTATTTATTCAAAATGGCTGATAGCTAATAAATAATAGATGGAAGACAGCAGCGACAAAAAAATGATGGAGTTTATCTTCTTACCCAGATTGCAATTGTTTTACGAGAAATGAAAGGATGATGGAATGAAAAATATAAGCATCTTAGGATCTACAGGTTCCATTGGAAGACAAACGATAGATGTAGTGAGATCCAACAAAGAAGAATTTCATATATCGGGACTAAGTGGAAACAATAATATTGAATTGCTGGAACAGCAGATACGGGAGTTCCGCCCCCGGATTGCTGCCGTAATGGATGAGGCAAAAGCCTTAGAATTATGGAAAAGGCTAGGAAAAAGCAAAACAGAAATTGTATGGGGTCTGGATGGGTTGATTGCTGTTGCTACCCTAGAGGAGGTGGATCTGGTATTAACCTCTGTTGTAGGGATGATTGGTCTTCTGCCTACGATTAGGGCAGTACAAGGAAAGAAAAATATTGCCTTGGCGAATAAGGAAACTTTGGTTGCTGCCGGTGAGATTGTGATGGAAGAAGCCCGCAGACACGGGGTAAAAATTATCCCTGTGGATAGTGAGCATAGTGCCATATTTCAATGTCTTCAAGGATATCGGATGAAGGATATAAGGAGAATCATTTTAACTGCATCGGGAGGGCCCTTTCGAGGTTACTCCAAGGATGAACTGCAAAAGGTTACTGTTGCAGAAGCCTTAAGGCATCCCAGATGGAATATGGGCAAGAAAATTTCCGTTGATTCGGCGACCCTAATGAATAAAGGATTGGAAGTAATTGAAGCAAAATGGCTGTTTGATGTGGATGCAGCACAGATTGAAGTTGTAATTCATCCCCAAAGCATTATCCATTCCCTTGTTGAATACAAGGATAGCTCTGTCTTGGCCCAAATGGGATATCCTGATATGCGGGTACCGATTCAGTATGCATTGACTTATCCGAATCGCTTGGAAAATCATTATGAAAAATTGGATCTGTTGAAGGTAGGCAGTCTAACCTTTGAAAAACCAGACACAGACTGTTTTCCTTGCCTAAGGCTTGCCTACGAATCTTTAAAAATCGGCGGCAGCATGCCCACGGTGCTGAATGCTGCCAATGAGGTATTGGTGGAGTTATTCCTTCAAGGAAAGATAGGATTTCATGAGATTTCCGAGAGGTTGGAAAAAGTACTGGAGAAACATGAAGTGGTGCATAGATTCGATGTAAATGAGATTATGGAAATTGATCTTTGGACCAGAAAATGGATTCAAAACATGACAATTTAGGTGGTGTGAATATGGGAACATTTATTACGGCGATACTTGTATTTGGTCTCTTGGTTATATTTCATGAACTGGGTCACTTTATTGCGGCAAAATTAGCAGGAGTTAAAGTGCATGAATTTGCAGTAGGCATGGGACCCAGGTTTTTGAAAATAAAAGGCAAAGAAACGGAATACTCCTTGAGAATATTGCCGATCGGTGGTTATGTAAAAATGGAGGGGGAAGATGAATCCTCGGAAGATGAAAGAAGTTTTGGGAACAAACCTTTATGGGCAAGGATGTCTGTGATTGTGGCAGGCCCGTTGATGAATTTTATACTGGCCGTATTGCTGTTTATCATTATTTTTTATGCCATCGGATTTCCTACTACAAAAATTAGTCAAGTTACACCTGGTCTTCCAGCAGAGGCAGCCGGCATAGAAGCTGGAGACCAAATTTTGCGCATTGACGGAAAAACTATTGATAGTTGGGATGAAATCGTTCAAATCATTAACAGCAGCAACAATCGATTGCTGCATATAGCTTTGATAAGTCCCAAAGGAGAGGAAAAGGAGGTACAGGTTCAGCCTGTGATGAAAGCAGGAATGAAACAAGCGGTGATAGGGATTTCACCTGTGATTGAAAAATCCTTTCCCAGATCGGTGAAGGCAAGCTTTAACAGAACTATCTTTGTAATGCAGGGTATGTTAGACTTTTTGGGTAATTTATTTAGGGGAAAAGCATCTGCAGAGGATGTGGTTGGTCCTGTGGGGATCATTCATCTGGTAGGTGAGGCAGCGAAGGTCAGCATATTTAGTGTGCTGTCCTTTGCAGCCCTCATCAGTATTAACTTAGGGATTGTAAATTTGCTTCCCATACCTGCACTGGACGGAGGGCGATTGCTCTTTTTAATCTTCGAAGGGATAAGCGGTAAGCCTGTGAATCCGGAAAGGGAAGGGTTTATACACTTGGTGGGCTTTATTTTGCTGATGATGTTGATGATTTTTATCGTCTATAAGGATATTAATAGATTTGACTTATTTTAGGCAGGTGGAGAGATGTGACGATCCATAGAAAAAAAACAAGAACTGTGCTATGCGGAGATATAAAAATCGGCGGAGATGCACCCATTACCATTCAGTCCATGACGAATACAGATACCAGAGATATCCCTGCCACTGTGTCCCAGATCAGGCGTCTTCAGGAAGCGGGCTGTGAAATCATAAGGGTTGCTGTACCTGACGAAGAGGCAGCCAGGGCTATCAAAGAGATTAAATCCCAGGTGCATATTCCTCTTGTGGCAGATATACATTTTGATTATAGATTGGCATTAATCTGTATAGAGAATGGTATCGACAAACTTCGAATTAACCCGGGCAATATTGGAGATGCAGAACGGGTAAAGAAGGTAGTGGCACAAGCCAAGGAGAGGAAGATTCCCATCCGAATCGGCGTAAATGCAGGGTCTGTAGATAGAAAAATTCTAGCCAAGTATGGAGAGGTCAACAAAGAAGCTCTGGTAGAGAGCGCTTTGGAACATATTGGGATTCTAGAACAATTAAATTTTGAAGATATTGTCGTTTCTTTAAAGGCGTCAGACATTCAGCTTACGGTAGATGCCTATAGACTGCTTTCACAAAAAGTAGATTATCCTCTCCATATCGGCATTACAGAAGCCGGAACTATCTGGGGAGGAACCATCAAGTCTGCCATTGGCATAGGAGCCCTTTTGCTGGACGGTTTAGGGGATACCCTTAGGGTTTCTTTGACAGGGGACCCTGTAGAAGAAATTAAAGTTGCCAGGGAAATTTTGAAATCACTGGGTTTGAGAAACTTTGGCGTAAAGTTGGTATCCTGTCCTACGTGTGGAAGATGCCAAATTGATTTAATCCAATTGGCAAATCGAATAGAAGAAAAACTGCAAAAAATCAACAAGTCCGTTACGGTAGCCGTCATGGGATGTGGGGTAAACGGGCCCGGAGAGGCTAGGGAAGCAGATATCGGTATTGCCGGAGGCAAATCCTCAGCTCTGTTGTTTAAAAAAGGAAAAATCATAAAAAAAATTGAGGAAAGTCAAATTGAACAAGTTTTATTAGAGGAAATCGATAAACTCTAGCGTTATTTTTTTCTATCAATTTCATAGCTAAGGGTGGTTTAAATGAGCAGTTTACTCAGTGAGGTTATCGGTGGCTTATTGCCGAATATACCCGTGCCATGGGAAGCTACCATTGAAAGAATACGATACAGTAAAGAAAAAAAGAGATTGGATTTCATCATTGTACCGGATAGAATCATTCCAAAACAGAGCCTTGAATGCCTAAAAGAGGAAATCGCAAAAAATATTCCCTTTGTTCGGGAGGTTAACTTTTTTACGGTATATAAAAATATAGAGATAGATAGGCACAGAATTCTGAAGGAATACAAGGAGAATATCCTGTATGAATTGAACCGGGCAATGCCTTCTACATTAGGTTGGCTAAATTATGCGGATTTTCAGTTTGAAGGCAATGTTTTGTATATCCATATAGAAAGTGCGTTGGGTGTAGAAAATTTAAAGGAAAAGAAAGTAGACGAATTTATAGAGATGATTTTTCTACGAGAGTTGAATCTGCCGATTAAAGTCGTATTGATTGGTGAAACTCCATCGGAAGAAAAATGCAGTGAGGAATATCTAAGACAAAAAGAAGAAGAGACGCAAAATTTGCTAAAGGAATTGATCCACCCTTCCATAAATCTTGGGGAAAAGAAATTTACAGAAGGGAAAGGCACGAAGGATGCATCCCACAACACGTCCGGTATCATATTCGGTAAAAAAATAACAGATGTTAGCATACCTATTTCTGGTATTACAGAGGAGTCCGGAACTGTTGCCATTGAAGGCGAAATTTTTGATATCGAAATAAAGGATTTGAAGAACAACAAGACCTTGTTTACATGCAGCGTAACGGATTATGGCGGTTCGATTGCGGTCAAAGTATTTGCCAAGAAGGAACAAGGGGAATTATTAAGCCAGTCCCTGGTTGTAGGAAAATTTGTGAAAATAAAAGGGGAAGCCAGATATGATACCTTTTCCCGAGAGCTTGTCATCATGGCGAATGATATCAACGAGGCAATCCCAAAGATAAGGGCAGATGTCAGTGAATGCAAACGGGTTGAATTGCATGCCCATACACAAATGAGTTCTATGGATGGCGTATCCTCTGCAAGTGCTTTAATCAAGAGGGCAGCAAAATGGGGCCATCGGGCCATTGCTATAACGGATCACGGTGTGGTGCAGGCCTTTCCGGAGGCCATGGAGGCCGGGAGGAGGCATGGCATAAAAGTCATTTATGGTGTAGAAGGATATTTGGTGAATGACGGTGCTCCTATTGTATTGAATTGCAACGAAAAAACCCTCGATCAAAGCTATGTGGTATTTGATATTGAGACTACAGGATTGTCAAGCAAAAATGACAGAATTACAGAAATTGGGGCTGTGAAAATTGTCAATTATGAAATTGTGGATAGATTTCACGCATTCATTAATCCGGAAATGCCTATTCCTCCCAATATCGTAGAGCTTACAGGCATAACCGATGAGATGGTAAAGGATCAACCCACCATTGAACAAGTGTTGCCCCGGTTTTTAGCATTTATTGAAGATCATCCGGTAGTAGCCCATAATGCAGAGTTCGATACTTCCTTTATCAAAGAAAACTGTAGCAAACTGGGCTTGTCTTTTCATAATCCTATTGTGGATACGCTGCCATTGGCAAAGATTTTGATGCCGAAGCTAAAAAAATATAGACTGAATATGATTGCGGAAGCATTGGGCGTGACGCTGGAAAATCATCATCGGGCTGTTGATGATGCAGGAGCCACAGCGCAGATATTTATCAAGTTCCTCATAATGCTAAAAGAAAAAAACATCACGTACTTAAAAGAAGTAAACGATTTATTTTCTCAAGGGATAGATATAAAAAAATTAGATACTTATCATATCATTCTACTGGTCAGGAACTATATAGGGCTGAAGAATCTATATAAGATAATTTCTGCCGCCCATTTGGATTATTTTTATAAAAGACCTAGAATTCCAAAATCACTACTGACCCAGCTGCGGGATGGTTTAATCATCGGCACTGCCTGCGAGGCGGGAGAGTTATATAGGGCCCTGATAGGAAATAAGTCCCAGAGAGAAATTGATGAAATTGTAAAGTATTATGATTACCTGGAAATTCAACCTTTGCAAAACAATCTTTTTTTAATTGATAAGGGAATTGTGAAGGATGAGGAGGAGTTAAGGAACATCAATAAAAAGATTGTTCAGTTAGGCAAGAAGTTTCATAAACCGGTTGTTGCCACCGGCGATGTACATTTTCTGGATCCCCAGGATGAAATCTATAGAAGGATATTGATGGCAGGACAAGGATTTGATGATGCCGATGAGCAAACCCCTTTGTATTTTAAAACTACTGATGAAATGTTGAAAGAATTCGACTATTTAGGAAAGGATACTGCCTGGGATGTGGTGGTGAAAAATCCAAATCAAATTGCCGATGCCGTGGATGACATTCTGCCCATACCGGAAGATACTTTTCCGCCGATTATTGAAGGCTCAGATGAAGATTTAAGAAGGATGTGTTATGAAAAGGCAACCCGTATTTATGGAGATCCACTGCCTGAGATTGTACAGAAACGACTGGATCGGGAATTGAATTCTATTATTAACAACGGATATGCGGTCATGTATATCATTGCCCATAAATTGGTTACAAAATCCCTTCAAGATGGATATTTGGTTGGTTCAAGGGGTTCTGTAGGTTCTTCTTTTGTTGCCACCATGAGTGATATTACGGAAGTAAATCCCTTGCCGCCCCATTATGTTTGCAAGAACTGCAAGCATTCTGAATTTATTACAGACGGGTCCATCGGAAGTGGTGCGGATTTGCCTGATAAAAATTGTCCCGTCTGCAATATGCCCTATTTGAAAGATGGCCATGATATACCCTTTGAAGTATTTTTAGGATTTGAAGGAGATAAGGAACCTGATATAGATTTAAATTTTGCAGGAGAATACCAGCCAACAGCTCACAAATATACAGAGGAGCTGTTTGGCGAAGGATATGTCTTTCGGGCGGGAACTATTGGTACCATTGCCGATAAGACGGCCTATGGCTTTGTGAAAAAATATTTTGAGGAAAAGAAAATTCATGTCAATAACCGTGAAATCGAAAGGTTGGCCAAGGGATGTACGGGCGTAAAAAGAACAACAGGGCAACACCCGGGCGGTGTAATGGTTGTGCCTAATTATAAGGAAATATACGATTTTTGTCCTATCCAATATCCTGCCAATGATAGCTCCTCCGGGGTCATCACCACCCATTTTGATTACCACTCCATCAGTGGCAGGTTGCTGAAGTTGGATATACTTGGACATGATGTGCCTACAATTATTCGAATGCTGCAAGATATAACGGGAGTAGACCCTACCCAGATACCCTTGGATGACAAGGAAACCATCAAGATTTTTACCAGCCTTGAGCCGTTAAGGATCGTAGATGATGAATTTGAATGTGACGTGGGAAGCTTGGGCATTCCTGAATTTGGTACAAAATTTGTTAGACAAATGCTGGTGGACACAAAACCTTCTACCTTTGCAGAGCTGGTGCGAATCAGCGGACTTTCCCATGGAACAGATGTATGGCTGAATAATGCCCAAGATCTTGTGAGACAGGGAATTGCTGAGTTAAAGGATGTAATTTCTACAAGGGATGATATTATGAATTATTTGATCTACAAAGGATTACCTCCGAAAACAGCTTTCAAGATCATGGAAAAGGTAAGAAAAGGAAAGGGGTTAGCTCCAGAGGATGAAGAAATTATGGCAAAACATCATGTACCGGCTTGGTATATTGATTCTTGCAACAAGATTAAATACATGTTTCCCAAGGCCCATGCAGCCGCCTATGTGATGATGTCCTTCAGAATTGCATATTTTAAAGTGCATTATCCTTTGGCCTTTTATGCTACATATTTTACGACAAAAGCCGCAGATTTTGATGCGGACCTAATCGTACGAGGGAAAGAAAATGTAAAAAACAAGATCAAAGAATTAGAAGCTTTAGGCAATGCCATGTCTCAGAAGGAAAAAGATCTTTTGACAGTTTTAGAGGTGGCCCATGAGATGTATGCCAGGGGTTTCAGTTTTCTGCCGGTTGATATCTATCGGTCCGATTCGGATAAATTTTTGATTGTCGGAAATAAGCTTCTCCCACCCTTGTGTGCCCTGCAGGGAGTGGGTGAAAATGCTGCCAAAAGTATATGTGAGAGCAGAAAAGAAGGTGAGTTTATTTCTATCGAGGATTTGAGGGAAAGGACAAAGGTGACAAAAACAGTGATTGAAACTTTGCAAAACCATGGGTGTCTTCAAGGACTGCCGGATACGAACCAACTCTCATTATTTTGACCTTGCATAACTTTGCTTATTATGCTATAATTTTACTGGTATAGAAAGATGTTCTGGAAAGAGTGGGAGAAAGCCCACTCTTTGCTATTATGCCTAGGCTTTTTCAAGGGAATAAAGGATAAGGGTTTATGGGAAAATATGCATATCATGATATCTTATGTGCATTATGTAAGAAGAGGAGGAAAGAAAATTGTCTAAAAAACGTATTGTCGATATTGCAGAAGAACTGGTAATGCCTGTTATCCGAGAAAACAATTTTGAATTGGTAGATATAGAATACGTAAAAGAAGGCAAAGATAGATTTTTAAGGGTCTATATTGATCACAAGGATGGGATTACTTTAGACGATTGTCAAAAAGTAAGCGAGTATTTGAGTGATCGCTTAGATGAAGTAGATCCTATAGAAGAAAGCTACTATTTAGAAGTGTCTTCGCCGGGGTTAGACAGACCATTAAAAAAGGATGAGGACTTTGAAAGATTTAAGGGAAGGATGGTAGAAGTATATCTTTATCAGGCGGTAGAAGGAAAAAAAGTCATGGAAGGCGAATTATTAGGACTGATTGACAATCATGTTGCCATTAAAGTAAATGGGCATGAAATTTTTGAATTATCAAGGGATAAAGTTGCTAAGGTGAAATTAGCAGTAATCATGGAATAGGGAGGTTGCTTGTGGTGAACGGAGAATTTATGGAAGCCCTTGACCAGATAGAGAAGGAAAAGGGCATATCGAAGGATATTTTGATTGATGCCATTGAAGCTGCATTAATTTCCGGCTATAAACGAAATTATGGATCTGCTCAAAACGTAAAGGTATATATTAATCGGGAAACAGGAGACGTACGGGTATTTTCTTTAAAAGATGTGGTTGAAAATGTAGAAAATGATTTATTGGAGATTAGTCTTGAAGATGCCAAAAAGATTGACAGCAATTATGAGATCGGCGATATTGTGGAAAAGGAGGTAACCCCTAAGAATTTCGGACGAATTGCTGCACAAACAGCCAAACAGGTGGTTGTTCAAAGAATCCGGGAGGCTGAAAGAGGAATTATCTATGATGAGTTTGTCAATAGGGAGAGCGAGATTGTCACTGGGATTGTTCAAAGAATCAGCAAGGGGAATGTATTTATCAATCTTGGAAAAACAGAAGCCATTCTGGCTCCTAGTGAACAAATTGAGGGAGAAACTTATAAGCATAATGACAGAATCAAGACCTATATTGTTGAGGTGAAGAAAACGACAAAAGGACCGCAAATTATGGTTTCAAGGACTCATCCTGGTCTGGTAAAGCGATTGTTTGAACTGGAGGTCCCCGAAATCCATGATGGTGTGGTAGAAATCAAAAGCGTTGCCCGGGAGGCCGGATCAAGATCAAAAATTGCCGTATATTCCCATGATCCCAATGTGGACCCTGTAGGTGCCTGTGTAGGCCATAAAGGAGTTAGGGTGCAAGCCATTGTAGATGAATTGAAGGGTGAGAAAATAGATATTATCAAATGGAGTGAAAACCCTGAAGAGTTCATTGCCAGCTCCTTGAGCCCGTCAAAGGTAATCAAGGTGGAGGTGAAGGAGAATGAAAAATCCGCTTTGGTGGTGGTACCGGATTTCCAATTGTCTTTGGCCATAGGGAAAGAAGGTCAAAATGCAAGATTAGCTGCGAAACTAACTGGATGGAAGATCGATATTAAAAGTGAAACACAATATGGCGATTATATGCGGCAACAAAACAACTGTTAGCATGGGGGGTATATTGAATGAAGGCAAAAAAAGTACCTCTTAGGCAATGTATCGGCTGCATGGAAGGAAAGCCTAAGAAAGAGCTAATCCGTATTGTCAGGACGCCTGACGGCGAAATCAAGATTGACAGAACTGGGAAAGCGGCTGGCAGGGGCGCTTATCTTTGCGATTGCATGGAATGTCTGAACAAAGCTCAAAAAAAGAAAGCTTTAAATCGGGCTTTTCAGCAGGATATCGGGGATGAAATTTACGGGAAGCTGTATGAGGAGCTAAAAAACAATGGATAAGAAAATTCTTTCTTTCTTGGGTCTCGCCCAAAGATCCGGAAATCTGGTTACAGGAGAAGATACCTGCCAGCATTATATAAAAAAAGGAAATATTTATTTGGTTGTTATTGCCGAGGATGCATCAGAAAATACAAAAAAGAAATTTCAAGATATGTGTAAATACAGAAATATAAGGTGTGTCATCTATGGAAAACGAGAGGATCTATCCCATGCTGTGGGAAAATTGAACCGGGCAGTATATGGAATGAAAGACGCAGCCTTTGCGAAAAAAATCTATGATCTCATTCGGGAGTCCATGGGAGATTCAAATTCTTTAGGGGGTGAATGAATATGTCAAAAATTAGAGTATATCAGTTAGCGAAGGAACTAGGCATATCCAGCAAGGAATTGATAGAGAAATTAAGTGAGTTCGGCGTTGAAGTGGCAAACCATATGAGTACATTGGAAGAGGATGAGGCAAGCATTATCATGGAGTTTTATGATATAGACAATAAAAAGCCAAAAGACAAAAAAACGAGCAAGAAACAAAATAGGGAGAATGACGAAACGAAAGGGAAAGAGGCAGTTCATGAAAGGGAAGAGAAAAAACAGGAGAGTCCCAAGAAGATCATTTCCATACCGGAAAAAATCATTGTAAAGGATTTGGCTGAGAAAATTGGCAAGAGCGTATCAGAGGTAATGGGCAAATTAATTGCTTTAGGGGTTTTTGCCACCATCAATCAGGAAATTGATTTTGATACTGCAGAAGTAATTTGTGGGGATCTGGGAATTTTCGTGGAAAAAGAGGAAGTAAAGGAAGAAGTGGAGTTTGGGTTGGAACAAGAAGAAGACAAACCTGAGGACTTGAGGCCCAGACCTCCGGTCATTACGGTCATGGGTCATGTGGACCATGGAAAGACCTCCCTCTTGGATGCCATCAGAAAAACCAATGTTACTGCCAAAGAAGCCGGCGGTATTACCCAGCATATAGGGGCTTCGGAAGTAGAAGTCCACGGAAATAAAATCGTCTTTTTGGATACGCCAGGTCATGAGGCTTTTACTTCTATGAGAGCCAGAGGTGCCAAGGTGACAGATATTGCAGTGCTGGTTGTTGCAGCGGACGATGGTGTTATGCCCCAGACAAAAGAAGCCATTAATCACGCAAAGGCAGCCAATGTACCTATAATCGTTGCCATGAACAAAATCGATAAACCCAACATAAATCCTGACAGGGTAAAGCAGGAATTGGCAGAAAACGGTGTGCTTATTGAAGAATGGGGCGGTGATACGATTTGTGTACCTGTATCGGCAAAATCCGGAGAAGGGATTGAAAATCTGCTGGAAATGATTTTATTAGCAGCCGAGATGTTAGAACTGAAGGCAAATCCAAAGCGATTGGCTTCCGGGACTGTGATCGAAGCAAAACTTGACAAGGGAAGGGGACCTGTGGCTACTGTCTTGGTTCAGAACGGAACATTAAAGATAGGGGATTCTATTGTGGCAGGTTCATCCTATGGAAGGGTTAGAGCCATGATGAATGACAAGGGAAAAGCCATCAAAAAGGCGGGACCATCAACCCCTGTGGAAATACTGGGTCTATCCGATGTACCTGAAGCCGGGGATTTATTTCATGCAGTTAGAGAGGATAAGATTGCAAGGCAAATTGTTGAAAAAAGAAAATTGAAGGTTAGAGAAGAAAATCTGAATGCAACGGCTAGGGTTACGTTGGAGGATCTGTTTAAACATATCCAAGAAGGTAATGTGAAGGAATTGAATATCATCGTAAAGGCAGATGTTCAGGGATCTGTAGAGGCCGTGAAGCAATCTTTGATGAAACTGAGCAATGACGAAGTGAAGGTAAAGGTAATCCATGGCGGTGTAGGAACGATTACGGAATCAGATATAATGCTTGCTTCCGCATCCAATGCCATCATTATCGGTTTCAATGTAAGACCTTCATCTACTGTTGAAAGCTTGGCAGAGAGAGAAAATGTCGACTTGCGGACCTACAGAATCATCTACGAGGCCATAGAGGATATCGAAGCTGCCATGAAGGGAATGCTTGAACCTGAATATAAAGAAGTTGTATTGGGCAAAACGGAAATCAGGGCTACTTTCAAGGTACCCGGTGTAGGAACGATTGGCGGGGCATACGTATTGGACGGAAAAATTACGCGAAATGCCAAAATACGGCTGATTCGGGATGGTATTGTCATCCACGAAGGAGAAATTTCGTCATTAAAGCGATTCAAGGACGATGTAAGGGAAGTAGCTGCCGGTTACGAATGTGGTGTCGGAATCGCAAACTATAACGATATCAAAGAGGGAGACATCATAGAAGCCTTTGTAATTGAAGAAGTGAAGAGAGGTTAAAATGTTTTTTAGAGAAAGGTGGTTCCAAAATGGGGTACCCACGCACAAGCAGAATTAGTGAAGAAATCAAAAGAATCGTCAGTCAGCTGATGATGAACGAGCTGAAGGATCCTCGACTTTCACCGCTGACGAGTATTGTTGGGGTGGAGGTTACAAAAGATTTGAGATATGCCAATATCTATATTAGTGTATACGGTTCCCAAGAAGAAAAAGAGAATTCTCTAAAAGCCTTGCAAAATGCAGCCGGCTATATTCGAAAAGAGATAGGCAGAAGCTTAAAATTAAGATATACACCGGAGCTGTTGTTTAAAATAGATCAATCGATTGAGCAAGGGATGTATATCAGCGATTTAATTAGCAAAGTAACGAAAAAGGATGCAGAAGATGGAAGGGAAAATGATGTCTAAAGAAAAAATTTATCAAGAAATTGAGAGGGGAGAACATATTTTTATTCTCCCCCATGTTCTCCCTGACGGAGATACCATAGGATCATCCTTGGCCCTTTTTTTAGCTTTAAAAAAAGTAGGGAAAAAACCTTATGTCCTATTGTCCGATGATATACCCTATCATTTAACTTTTCTTCCCATCGGCGATATTCAACGTGAAATTGCCGAAACCATTACCCCGGATTTAGTCATTGCTGTGGACTGCAGTGATATGGAAAGACTGGGCTCCAGGAGAAAATATATTGAACAGGCAAGCATCAGCTTAAATATTGATCATCATATCACCAATACCCGATTTGCCAGCGTGAATTGGGTAGATGATGAAGCGGCGGCCACAGGAGAAATGATTTATACTCTTATCAAAGATATGGGCATTTCCCTCGATCAGGAAATAGCCACATGCCTCTATGCGGCTATTACTACTGATACAGGAAGCTTTAAATACAGCAATACAACCCCCAAAACCCATAGGATAGCAGCGGAACTGCTTGCCAGTGGAATTCCTTTGAATGGTATAACCACAGAGATATATCAGAATAAACCGGCCTATCAGGTGAAACTGCTCTCGGTGGTGCTGAATACTTTGGAATTTTGCTATTCCGGAAAACTTGCCCTTTTGCATGTTACCCAAGATATGCTGGATGGGACGGGCGCTAAGGTATCTGATACGGATGGATTGATAGAGTATGCAAGGGATATCAAGGGTGTAGAGGTGGGTGTGTTGTTAAAGGAGTTAGAACCGGGAGAGATTAAAGTCGGTTTTCGATCAAAATACAACATCGATGTGAGCAAAGTTGCGGGGCAATTTGGCGGAGGAGGACACACCAAAGCTTCCGGGTGCACTATCAAGGGTGATATGAAAAATGTAAAAGAAGCGGTAGTCAATGCATTTAAAAATATATTATAAGGTGATATGATGGATGGTATTGTGAATGTACTAAAACCACCAAAAATGTCTTCCCATGATGTGGTGAGTTTTATACGGAAAATATTCAATATCAAGAAAGTCGGTCATACGGGAACATTGGATCCCATGGCTGCCGGCGTACTGCCCATATGCCTTGGCAAGGCGACAAAGATCAGCCAGTATTTGCTGGATGACGTCAAGCGATACCGATGTGAAATGGTCTTAGGCAGCAATACAGATACCCAGGATCGTTGGGGCACAGTGATACAGTCCCGTCCCGTGAGGGTGAGGGAGAGTGATATCGTAGAAGTCTTTCATCGGTTTCAAGGTGAAATTTTGCAAATTCCGCCCATGTATTCCGCTTTAAAGCACAAGGGGAAAAAACTGTATGAGCTTGCCAGGGAGGGAAAAAATGTAGAAAGAGAAGCAAGAAAAGTATGGATTTATGGGTTGAACATTATTCATATAGACCATGATAGGATACTATTTGACGTGCTCTGCTCTAAAGGTACTTATGTTCGAACCCTGTGCGAAGATATAGGCAATCAATTGAATTGTGGCGCCTACATGTCTTTTTTAATCCGCACTGCCAGTGGGAGATTTACATTGGAGGAAGCGGTGACGCTGGAGACCTTGCAATCCATCGCACCAGATATGCTGCAATCCCGTTATCTCTATGGAATGGATTACCCGTTCATCCATATGCCGAGGATTGATATAAAAAAATCCTCAATGAAATATGTGCTGAACGGAAACGATATTTATGAAAAAAACATCATCGATGGCCATGGGTTAAAAGAAGGAGTCATGGTGAGATTATATGGAGATCATCGGTTTGTTGCCTTAGGCAGGGTGAAAAAAGACAAAGAATTATATATTGATATTGAAAGAGTTTTTTAACTAAAGGGGAAAAATTTATGGAGATCATTACTTCTTTAGATGAAATAAATTTGGGGTCTTGCAAAAGTGGAGTCGCCTTGGGAACCTTTGATGGTGTCCATATTGGCCATCAAACCCTTCTGATCAATCTGGTGGATATGTGCAGAAGGAATCATTTGAACAGCATAGTATACACATTTCGCAATCATCCTAGGAGCTTGACTTCTGTGAAAGGTGCTCCTGAAAAAATCATGTCGGGAAAAAGTAAATTGCAAATGTTCAGGGAGTTGGGCATCGACTACGTTGTTTCCGTTGCATTTGATGATTATCAAAGAAGCTTGCATCCTGAACAATTTATCAAGGAAATTTTGATAGAGAAGCTCCATATGGCCTATGGTGTGGTAGGCTTTGATTACCGTTTTGGATATAAAGCCCAAGGAGATGTCAATGTATTAAGACAATTCCGCCATAAATACGGATATGAACTGATGAGCATTGGTGCAATTAAAATTGAGGAAGAAGTGATTAGCAGTACGGCTATTAGAAAATTTATTCGTGAAGGCAATATGGATAAAGCCAATTTATTCTTGGGACGAAAATTTTCCCTTGAAGGAATTGTTGTAAAAGGAAAAGAATTAGGTCATAAACTTGGTTTTCCAACGGCAAACATTTCTATAAAAGAAAATTTGGTGTTGCCGAAACCTGGAGTATATTATACAAAATGCATTATTGATCATAAAATCTATTATAGCATTACAAATGTAGGATACAATCCTACCTTTGGTGAAAATCCCATTACCGTGGAAACCCATGTGCTTCATTTTCATGGGGATTTATATGGAAAAAAAATCGAAGTCCAATTTTATCATCGCTGCAGGGAAGAAATAAAATTTTCAACCATTGATGGCCTGATCATGCAAGTGCAACGGGATATTCAGTCTGCAAAGCGATTCTTCAACATATAATTTTTTATGGATTTGTAAAATAAGGAATTTTTCTTCTTTACAATGGTACAAGATTATGTTATTATTATATATCGTGAAGAACCATATGCTATGTCATACGAAGCTCCGACGTATTACTTGGCTTATGGGGATATTTTGTTGGGGAGGTGAAACTATGGCAGTCAATAAAGAAAAAAAGTTATCTATTATTCATACCTTTCAGGTGCATGAAAATGATACGGGTTCTCCCGAGGTGCAAATTGCACTGTTAACATCAAGAATCAACGAGTTAAATGAACATTTAAAAGTTCACAAAAAGGATCATCATTCACGTCGTGGACTTTTAAAAATGGTAGGGAATCGAAGGAATTTGCTGAACTATCTTAAAGAGAAGGATATCGAAAGATACAGAGCAATCGTTGAGAAACTGGGTCTAAGAAAGTAGTTATAATTGAGCGGGTATATGCCCCGCTCTATTATTTTACGAAAATACAGAGAGGATTTTTATTGCCCGTGTAGGAAATAATATTAGCAATGTAGAATATATTTCCTGTAATATTGAAAATAAAAGATGAGGAGGTTTCTAATGGAGAAAATTTTTAAAACTATCATTGGCGGCAGACCATTGGAAGTTACGATAGGAAAATACGCAGAACAAGCCAATGGTGCAGCTTTTGTCAGGTATGGAGATACCGTTGTTTTAGTGACTGCCGTTGCATCGTCTCAACCAAGGGAAGGGATTGACTTTTTTCCACTGAGTGTAGATTATGAGGAGAGACTTTATTCTGTAGGAAAGATCCCCGGAGGATTTATCAAAAGGGAGGGAAAACCCACAGAAAAAGCAATATTGACTTCCCGGCTGATTGACAGACCTATACGGCCCTTATTCCCCAAAGGCTATAGAAATGATGTACAAGTTGTAGCTACAGTTCTCTCTGTGGATCAAGATTGCACGCCCGATGTGGTTGCCATGATTGGGTCATCCATTGCCCTGTCGATTTCAGATATACCTTTCAATGGCCCGACGGGATCTGTCATCATCGGATTGCTTGATGGACAAATGGTCATCAATCCCACGGCAGTGGAAAGGGAAAAAAGCCAACTGCATTTGGTGGTATCCGGTACGAAGGACGCCATCATGATGGTAGAAGCCGGTGCCAATGAGGTTTCTGAAGAAACGATGCTGGAAGCCATCATGTTTGCCCATGAAGAAATCAAAAAAGTGGTCAGCTTTATTGAAGAGATTGCCCAGGAGGTAGGCAAACCGAAGCAAGCGTTGCAGCTTTTTGAGATTGACAAGGAAATTGAAGGGGAAGTCAGGAAATTTGCTACCGATAAAATGCTAGCAGCCATTCAAACGGTTGATAAAGTCGAAAGAAACGAAAATATGGAGAAGGTCAAGCTGGAGACCATGGAACATTTTCTTGAAAAATACCCTGAAAAGGAAAAGGATATTGCCGAGACTTTGTATCAAATTACAAAGGAACAGGTGCGAAAAATGATCCTGGAGGATGGTATCCGACCCGACAACCGCAAACCCGATGAAATCAGAGAAATCACTTGTGAAGTAGGGGTTTTGCCCAGAACCCATGGGACAGGCCTGTTCAGGAGAGGACAAACCCAAGTTCTTACGGTGGCGACCCTTGGTGCCATTGGAGACGCCCAAATTTTGGATGGCCTTGGGGAAGAAGAGTCCAAAAGATACATGCATCATTATAATTTTCCTCCATATAGTGTGGGAGAAGCAAGGTTTTTAAGGGGACCAGGCAGAAGGGAAATCGGGCATGGGGCCTTGGCGGAAAGAGCTTTAGAGCCGGTGATACCTCCAGAATCTGATTTTCCTTATACCATTCGTTTGGTATCGGAAGTCTTAAGCTCCAATGGCAGTACATCCCAAGCTTCTGTATGCGGCAGCACCTTGGCCCTGTTGGATGCGGGCGTACCCATCAAAGCCCCTGTTGCCGGAATTGCCATGGGATTGATTAAAGAGGGCGAGCGCATCTCTATCTTAAGTGATATTCAAGGAATGGAAGATTTTTTGGGAGACATGGATTTTAAAGTTGCAGGTACGGCCAAAGGCATAACGGCGATACAAATGGATATTAAAATTGAAGGAATCAATAGGGAGATCCTGGAAAGAGCCTTGGACCAGGCTAGAGAAGGAAGATTGTTTATTCTTGATAAGATGAATGCCACCATTTCTAAGCATAGGGAAGAGATATCGCCGTATGCCCCAAGAATTATAAAAACAGATATTCACCCTGATAAGATCAGAGAGTTAATTGGGCCGGGCGGAAAGACGATCAATAAAATCATTGATGAAACCGGCGTCAAGATTGACATAGAGGACGATGGCAGGGTATTTATCACTGCGTCCAATGTGGAGTCAGGAAATAAAGCTCTAAGGATGATAGAAGGCATAGTGAAGGAGCCCCAAGTAGGAGAAATCTATATGGGCAAGGTGGTTCGCATTGTAAATTTTGGTGCCTTTGTTGAAATATTGCCCGGCAAAGAAGGATTGGTACACATTTCGAATATTGCAAAGGAAAGAACTGCAAAGGTAGAGGATGTATTAAATATTGGCGATGAAGTCCTAGTAAAAGTGATTGAAATCGATAAACAGGGCAGGATCAATCTTTCAAGAAAAGATGCCTTAGTGGATGCCTCACAGACGGAAGGGCAGGAAAAATAAAAAAACATAAACCAATTAGGTTTATGTTTTTTTATGTACAGAATATATATTTAATGGATGAATAAAAACCAATAGGAGGGAGAGGAAATTGAAAGTGTATATGCTGTCTAAAAGACATATTTTCATCGGCACAATCTTTTTGATAGCGTTTATCCTAGGGATATTGTGTTGGATGGGACTTGCAAAAAATACATTTACCTATAAGTCCCATGGGGAGCCCATCAGAAACGGTGATCCTGCATCCAATAAAATGGCCATTACCTGCAACGTGGATTGGGGAAATGAGGTGATACCGGAATTATTGAAGATACTAGATGAAAAGAATATCAAAATCACTTTTTTTGTAACAGGAAGATGGGCTTCCAACAACCCGGAACTTTTGAAAGAAATATATCACAGAGGCCACGAGATCGGCAATCATGGATACGGACATAAAATGCACAGTAAAATCAGCAGAGAAGCCAACATATGGGAAATCAAAAAAACTGAAGAAATTATTGAAAATATCATCGGAGTAAAATGCAAGTACTTTGCACCGCCGGCAGGAGATTTTAATCAGACGACCTTGGAGGTTGCCGGTAGTCTTGGTTATAAGACGATTCTTTGGAATATTGATACCATTGATTGGCGAGAGGATTCTACGGCCGATGTTATTATCAAGAGGGTTATGAATAAATCCCACAGAGGTGCGATTCTACTGATGCATCCGAAGCCTGAAACCATAAAGGCCCTTCCCTACATCATTGAAAAGATAAGTGAAAAAAATATTAAGATAGGAACAGTTTCCAATTTATTGCACTAGAAATCTTTTTCTCTTGATTATTTCGTAATACTAAATTATAATATTTTATATGCTTTTGACAAAAAATTTAGGAGGATACGATGGTTGAAAAACATAGATTAAATAACGGAGTAAGAGTTGTTATTGAAAAAATTCCCCATGTGAAGTCTGTTTCCATTGGCTTTTGGGTAGGCGTTGGATCAAATCATGAAAATATAAATAACAATGGTATTACCCATTTTATTGAACACATGCTTTTTAAGGGTACAAAAAACAGAACGGCAAAGCAAATTGCGGAAAGCATAGACAGCATAGGGGGGCAGCTGAATGCCTTTACCAGTAAAGAATGTACCTGCTATTATGCCAAGGTGCTGGATGCCCGTCTGCCCGTAGCAGTAGATGTGTTGACGGATATGCTATTTCATTCCACATTCAGCGAAACAGAAATAGAGAAGGAAAAAAGTGTTGTCTTGGAAGAAATCAATATGTATGAAGATTCTCCCGAGGATCTTGCCCATGACTTATTGGCTCAAACGGCATTTCACCATCATCCCTTAGGGCTACCCATATTGGGCAGTCATGAGACGGTAAATCGTTTCCACCGGGAGATGCTTCTGGATTATGTGAGAGACAATTATACGGCAGACAATATTGTCATATCGGCAGCGGGAAACTTTGACCATGAACAATTGTTTCGATTATTAGAGGAAAAGTTTGCAGGACATTTTGCCATAGGGGCAGAGAGACAGGAGGGGAATCTGCCGGTCTTTCATAGGAATGCCTCCATTCGATACAAGGATATTGAACAGTTGCATTTATGTATAGGGCTAAAAGGGGTGCCTTTAGGGGATAAGGATTTATACCCTTTGTTGGTGATGAACAATGTATTTGGCGGGAGCATGAGTTCTCGTCTGTTTCAAAATATAAGAGAGGATAAGGGTCTTGCCTATTCTGTTTTTTCCTATCCTTCCTCCTATAAGCAAATCGGCATGATGACAATTTATGCAGGAATCAATCCGAGCCAGCTTTCTGAAGTGGCGAAGTTGATTAACGAGGAGATCCAAATTATTAAGAGAAAAGGACTGACGGAGGAAGAACTGTATAAATCCAAGGAACAATTAAAGGGAAACTATATATTGGGGTTGGAAAGCACTAGCAGCAGAATGACAGCTACAGGAAAATCGGAGCTGCTCTTAAATCAAGTCTATACGCAAAAAGAAGTGTTGGAAAAAATTGATGCTGTTACCTTTGAGGAAGTCCATCAGGTCATTCAAAAAGTCTTTGATTTGGAGTATACCTCTGTTGCTCTCGTGGGAAAAGCCGATGCCAAAACGGATGTCCACGCTTTCCTAAATTTTTAAGATATTAGCGGGTGCTAATGTCTTTTTCATTTGTTTCTGATTTTTCTTATAGATGATTGCACAAAGATTTTATTTTTGGGAGGGAAAGGAATGTATCAAGTAAAAATCATGAAAAAATCGAATGTGCTGCTGCCTCAATATGAGACGAGTAATGCTTCTGGTATGGATTTAAGGGCAGATTTGGATGAAGAGATTGTTTTAAGGCCCGGTGAAAGGGCTTTGATCCCCACGGGAATTCATATAGAGCTTCCTGCAGGATTGGAAGCTCAAGTCAGGGCCAGAAGCGGCCTGGCGATAAAATACGGTGTGGGCCTCGTCAACGGTATAGGTACCATTGACAGTGACTACAGAGGTGAAATCAAAATACCTGTCATCAATTGGGGGCAAGAGGATTTTTTGATTAGACCGGGAGACCGAATTGCACAATTGGTTATCTGTAAGTATGAAAAAATATCTTGGGTACCTGTAGAGCATCTCGGGGAAACGCAGAGGGGTTCCGGTGGCTTTGGGCATACGGGAATTGAATAACAGGTATATTCTTTCACCATGAAAAATAAACATAGAAATAAAAAAAGGACTTGTATAGTTGCCAGTCATCAGTCACCAATACTGATAGCTGGCAACTGATAACTGGCGACGAACTGCTATTCAAAAAATATGGCTTTTTCAAGTAAATTCAATTTTGAAGCTGCAAATCTATCTGTAGAATTGGAGGGAGAAGCATGAAATTAAGCAAGCTGGGAGGAAAGGAAATTGTAAACTTAACTGATGGAGGCAGGCTTGGCATCGTTGCTGAGTCAGATTTGCTGATTGACGAAAAAACTGGAAAGATCAAATCATTGCTGGTGCCGGACTTTAAAAATCAGTTGTCCCTTTTTTCCGATAGGAATTTTATAGAAATTCCTTGGAACTGTGTCAGAAAAATCGGCAATGATATGATCATCATTGAGCTGGAAGAAGAAAAAACTGGCCGTAGAAAATTTTCTTTATAACATGATCTATGGAAGCAGATGGGTAGTGGATGAATGTTTATAAAAATTTTTTTAGATGATTATTCCGCCTAGAGGTATACACCAATCTTTTTTTTCCATCATAATATAAAAATATAGAAAGAATTGGTCAAATTTAATAGAATTTCTTATTAATTTATGCTAATATAAAGGTAAACATTTGGTAAGGAGGACAAAAATGAATATCATTATTCAAAAATTTGGTGGAACCTCTGTGGCGACGAAAGAACTAAGGGAAAAAGTAGCAAGAAAAGTGATTCAGACAAAGGAAGAAGGGAAATCCCCTGTAGTAGTGGTTTCTGCCATGGGACGCAGTGGAGACCCCTATGCAACAGATACCTTGATCAATTTGGCAAATCATGTTTTTCCAGAACACAGCAGCAGGGAACTGGATATGATGATGGCTTGCGGGGAAATCATTTCTGCAGTCATTATGGCAAATACAATCAAATTCATGGGATATGATGCAGTTGCTTTAGCGGGATTTCAAGCGGGAATCATCACCGATGATCATTATGGGGATGCAGAAGTGATCCGTGTGGATGGTGAAAATATATTAAGTTTGATAAAAAAGGGAAAGATTCCTGTGGTTGCAGGCTTTCAGGGCATCACGGTATCCGGGGATATTACCACTTTAGGTCGGGGAGGCAGCGATACCACGGCTGCCCTTTTGGGTGAGGCCCTTCATGCGGATGTGGTTGAGATTTACACAGATGTAGATGGTGTTATGACTGCGGATCCAAGGCTTGTCCCTGAGGCAAAGGTCATTGATACCATTTGTTATGATGAAATATATCAAATGGCAGAGGACGGAGCCAAAGTGGTACATCCCAGGGCTGTTGAAATTGCAAGGAGGGGAAACATTACTTTAAAAATCAAAAATACTTTTTCCGATGCGCCGGGTACGACCATCAATGGGCAAATGGGATTTAGAAATAAATCTTACAGAAGCATGGCGGGGGATGATTTGATTACGGCAATTGCCCATAAAAATAATATTACCCAAGTAACGGTGTATTTTGAAGACTCTGTGGAGGCAAATGAATTGTTAATGAATGAATTGACAATTCATC
Organism: Thermotalea metallivorans; assembly: GCF_001562415.1. GTDB lineage: Bacteria > Bacillota > Clostridia > Peptostreptococcales > Thermotaleaceae > Thermotalea > Thermotalea metallivorans. The sequence goes on from NZ_LOEE01000031.1 coordinate 75,489, forward strand.
ATATCAGCATTGATCTCATTAATTTTTTTGCCGATAGAAAGATCTTTACTATCGATGAAAAATATACGGATCTATTGGAGCAAATTTTAGCAAAGCATCATTATCAGTATCAATGCATAAGGGGATGCAGCAAGATCACGGCCATTGGCCATAAAATACGGGGTGTGCCAGGTGTTATGGCAAGAATCGTAAAAGCATTGTCCCATCAGGGGATAAAAATACTGCAAACATCGGATTCCCATACCACTATCTCCTGCCTTGTCCGTGGAGAAGATATGGAGAGAGCGGTTAATGCTTTGCATCGAGAATTTCAACTTTCTTAATCTTGCAAAAAGCTGCTATACGGAAAGTTTTCGTATAGTAGTTTTTTTTATGGTAAAAATAATAAATGAAGATGCTGGAAAGATACAATCGCCTTTTCCATACAAGAAATTTCCTAGAAGGACAGAGACTCAAACAATAGGAGTGTGAAAGAATGTATCAAAACGAAGAAAAGACGCCGGCAACGCCTCCTGCGGCACCATCCCAGCCCGATGCTCCGGTGACGCCACAACCGAAGCTAAAGTTGAAATCTACTTTGGAGCATGTGAAACATGTGGGAACCCATAACATACCGGACATGCCAGGAAATATCCACTATCTGACGATTATAGGCCACATAGAAGGACATATGGTAGCACCTCCTCAAAATAAATCGACCAAATATGAACACATTATTCCCCAGCTTATTGCCGTAGAAGAAAATCCCCGAATTGAGGGGCTTTTGACCATATTAAACACCGTGGGGGGAGATGTGGAGGCAGGGTTGGCCATTGCAGAAATGATTGCAAGTTTATCAAAGCCTACTGTATCCTTGGTCTTAGGTGGAGGACACAGCATCGGTGTACCCTTGGCAACAGCCAGCAACTATTCGTTTATTGCCCCTACGGCTACGATGACCATACATCCCATCCGAATGAACGGATTGGTCATTGGCGTTCCCCAAACATTTAAATATTTTCAGAAAATGCAGGATAGAATTATTCAATTTGTAACAAGGACATCCAAGATGTCCAGAGATGTCTTGATTCGGTTAATGAATGAGACGGATGAAATTGCCAATGACATCGGAACAATCTTAATTGGAAAAGAAGCTGTAGCATTAGGCTTGATCGATGAGGTGGGCGGGATCAAAGAAGCGATGAAAAAATTGGAGCAATTGATCGAAGCCAACAGGAGCAAAAAACTGGAGTTGGAAGGAGGTTCTGTGAATTTACAATAGAATAATTCAAGCCCATATGTTATAATATCAATGTTAAAGTGTTAATATTTATGATTAACACTTTATTTTATTTTCTTCGGTAAATCTATTTTCCAATAGGATGCTTGAATCATGGGTATGATTTGATGGTCCCATTGTTTTGCCGATTATTGTTGCAGCACAGGTTGACTGTGCTTTTTCTAACAACATATCGAGGTGAGTAAGGAATGTCAAGAAGACAAAGGAAAAAGGAACAGGCAAAATCTCCTCTTTATCATGAAATTATTTCTCTTTTCATTATTTCTATCGGAATATTGGTTCTGATTAGCCTGCAAACGGAATCTTCCGGCGAGATCGGGAAGTTAATCAAATATATGCTGAAAGGACTTTTATCGCAACCGGCCAATCTGCTGCCCTATGTGATCATTCTATTCGGATTGTTTACAATGGCAGGAAAAATAAAATCAATTGACAAAAAGCTCAAATTTACAGTGCCCATCATATATCTATCCTATGTCATACTCTACGGGATTTATCATATGGACCTGAATATGGAGCATTTTTTTCGGCTTGAAAATTTAGGAAAAGCCTACCGGGATGGAGTGAACGGCCAAGGAGGAGGTTTGATTGGAGTAACCTTAGGGTCCGTCTTTATTAAACTTTTTGGCGTCAATGGCAGCTATGTTATTCTCATTACCGTGATGGTTGCTTCGGTAGTCGTCATGACGGGCATATCTTTAGTCACATTGCTTACAAATTGCAAAAACGGAGTGGTTCACTTTTTTGTGACCTTAGGGCAGGCCTTATTGGATTTTATACAAATGCCAGGGGAAAAAGAAAAAGAGCCTGCAGCGAGCAAGGAAAATACAAATCTTAGAAATGAAAATGGTCGGGCTGTGAAAGAATATGCAGATACATTTATGACGAAAACAGATGTTTTGGATGATAAAATCAAAATATTGGATTTTACAAGGAAAGCCGATGGAGAGGAAAAAATGCAGGATTTGCCCGTAGGACCGAAAAATGATGAAAAAAAGCAGAAACAAGGAACTTCTGATGATTTTGATGCAGATTCGATTCCCATGCAACTTGCCCAGGCTTCAAAATCCAATATAGAATATAAGATGCCAAGTTTAAATCTGTTGGAAAATGGCGCTGCTATAAGCAGTAAAAACGATAAAAGAGAAATTATCAATAAAGCAAAGATCTTGGAGGAGACCCTGCAAAATTTCGGTGTTGATGCAAAAGTAATGCAGGTAAGCAAAGGGCCTGCCATAACACGATATGAGATTCAACCGAGTCCAGGGGTGAAGGTAAGCAAGATTGTAAGCCTGTCCGATGATATTGCCCTCAATTTGGCTGCATCCCATATACGAATAGAAGCACCGATTCCAGGAAAGGCTGCCGTAGGAATAGAAGTTCCTAATGACACTATTGCAACAGTAACGATAAAGGAAGTCTTAAGCAGTGAACAGTTTACGGCCAATGAATCGAAATTAACTTTTGCCCTTGGAAAAGATATCGCAGGGAATCCTATAACGGCGGATTTGGCGAAAATGCCCCATCTTTTGATTGCAGGCGCCACGGGGTCAGGAAAAAGTGTATGTGTCAATGCACTGATTACAAGTATACTTTACAAGGCTACCCCTGATGAAGTGAAGTTTTTGCTGATAGATCCCAAGGTAGTGGAACTAAATAATTATAATGGCATACCCCATTTGCTGATCCCTGTGGTGACGGATCCGAAAAAGGCGTCAACTGCTTTACATTGGGCTGTGCAAGAAATGACAAACAGATACAAGGTCTTTGCCCAAAATGGCGTCAGGGATATTCATGGATACAACGAAAAGGCCCTTAGAGAAGGAAAGGAAACCTTGCCTAAAATCGTGGTGATCATTGATGAGCTGGCTGATTTGATGATGGTTGCCCCCGGCCAGGTGGAAGATGCCATTTGCAGGCTGGCGCAGATGGCCAGGGCTGCGGGCATGCATTTGATTGTTGCAACCCAACGGCCTTCCGTTGATGTCATTACGGGGGTTATCAAGGCCAACATCCCTTCCCGAATCGCCTTTGCAGTATCTTCCCAAGCGGATTCCAGAACGATTCTGGACATGGGAGGAGCGGAAAAGCTTTTAGGGAAAGGGGATATGTTGTTCTATCCTGTAGGGGCTTCCAAGCCAAAGCGCGTGCAAGGGGCGTTTATTTCCGATGTAGAAGTGGAAAGGGTTGTTTCCTTTATTAAGGAACAATCGGCTGACCATCATCCTTATGAACCTGATATTATTGATAAAATTGAAAATGATGGAATCGATGAAGGGGAGACTGCGGATGATCTTTTAAAGGAAGCCATCGAATTGGTTGTGCAAACAGAGCAGGCCTCTATTTCCATGTTGCAGCGAAGATTTAGAATTGGTTATAACAGAGCTGCCCGATTGATTGATGCCATGGAGGAGCGAGGAATCGTCGGCCCCCATGAAGGCAGCAAACCAAGGCAAGTTCTTGTTACAAAAGAAGAACTGGAAGATATTCAGAGTCAAATATAAAAAATCTTTCATTGGTACATACTCATATATGATGGATAAATTATTATGAGAAACTGAGGAATGTCTATGTTGAAATCGATACATGTGAAAGATGCGCTTAAAATAAAAAATAAGCTGTTCATTGATGTGAGATCCCCATCGGAGTTTCAGGAATCTACCATTTCCGGGGCAGTGAATATTCCAATTCTGGATGATGAGGAGAGGGCCCGGGTTGGTACGGTATATCGCCAAGAGAGCCCGGAGAAAGCTACAATCCTCGGGCTGGACTTTGCAGCCCCAAAACTGAGTCGTGTGTATGCAACCATTCAGGAATATGCAAAAAAATATGATGCCGTGATCGTATTTTGCTGGCGGGGAGGCATGAGAAGCAAATCGGTCTGCAGCTTTCTTGATATGCTCCATGTTGCCAACATATATCAGTTGGTCGGGGGATATAAGGCCTACAGGAAATATGTGGTGGATTTTCTGGAAAATGGGATTGCTCGATTCCGATTTGTGATGCTTCACGGCCTGACGGGAGTGGGTAAGACCCATATCTTAGGAAAATTGAAGGCATCGGGACAGCCCGTACTGGATTTAGAAAGAATGGCACAAAACAGCGGTTCTGTTTTCGGAGATATTGTATTTGAAGGGACACCCCCTACCCAAAAAACTTTTGAATCACGGATATTTCACACCCTCTATGACCTAAAGGAAGATTATGTATTTGTGGAGAGTGAAAGCAAAAGAATCGGCAATGTACAGATACCGGATTCCTTATACAATAGAATGATTGACGGATTTCATATCTTGATTCATACTTCTATGGAAAACCGGATCCGCACCATACTGCAGGATTATGTAGAACATTTGGATGGAAAAACCCATAAAATCATCAATGCCATCCTTCATTTACGGAAACGGCTGGGCAATGATGTGGTTTCAAACTTAATCGGAAAAATTGAAAATAAGGATTATCTCTATGTTATAAAATATTTATTTGAACATTATTATGATCCCCTATACCAATATTCTATTGATAAATACAAACCCTATGACATTGTCATTGATTATGAGACAATGGAAGATGCTGTAAAGATATTGCAGAATTTTGCAAAAATAATTTGACCGCAGGGAAGAAAGGAGTTCATACCATGACATTGAAAGTTTATGTGGAGTCTCTGGGCTGTGCAAAAAATCTGGTAGACTCGGAAATCATGATGGGTTTGCTGTCCCAGTATAATTATCAACTTACCAATGATCCAACGGAAGCAGATATTATTATCGTGAATACATGCGGTTTCATTGAAGCCGCAAAGCAGGAGTCAATCGATACAATCATAGGATTGGGGAGGCTGAAGGAAACAGGAAATTGTAAAATATTGGTGGTGGCAGGCTGTCTAGGGGAAAGGTATGCCGACGAGTTGTTGAAAGAGCTGCCGGAAGTGGATGTCATCATTGGCACAGGAAATTATCCGGAGATTATTCAGGTGATCGATGAAGCTTTGAAGGGGAATCGGATTGCAAAATCAGGGGATGTGGATGTAAAAATTTCTGAAGATTTGCCCCGCCTCTTGGCCACCCCCGGCTATACGGCCTATCTGAAAATAGCCGATGGTTGTGACAATTGCTGCACCTATTGCATTATTCCGAAACTACGGGGTTCTTATCGCAGCAGATCTATGGAAAACATTCTTGAAGAGGCAAAGGCCCTGGAACAAAAGGGCGTGAAGGAACTTATCCTTATCGCACAGGATACTACCCGATACGGGATTGATCTTTATGGTGAACTGAAGTTGCCGGAATTGTTGAGAAAGCTTTGCATGATTGAGGGAATCCAGTGGGTTCGAGTCTTATACTGCTATCCCGATGTTATTTCCGATGAGCTTATCGATACGATGGCCGAGGAGGAGAAAATATGCAAGTATTTGGATCTACCGATCCAGCACTGCAATAATACCATTCTAAAAAGAATGAACCGCAAGACAACCAAGGAGCATATATTGACGATGATTGAAAAACTCAGAAGGCGAATGCCGGATATTGCCCTTCGAACTTCGTTGATTGTTGGATTTCCCGGGGAAACAGAAGAACAATTTGAGGAATTGAAATCTTTTGTGGAAGAGGTAAAATTCGATAAACTAGGAGTCTTTACTTACTCCCAGGAGGAAGATACGCCGGCTGCAAGATTGAAAAACCAGATTGATGAAGAAACCAAAAATGCCAGAAGAAATGAAATCATGATGATGCAAAAAGAGATTTCCTTGAAAAAAAACATAGAGAAAATAGGTAAAATATATGATATACTTGTAGAAGAAAAGGTTGAAGAAGATAATGTGTATATTGGGAGAACGGCTTATGATGCACCGGAAATCGATGGAATTGTATATTTTCCCGCAGTATGCTCCTTGAATCCTGGCGACTTTGCAAAAGTTAGGATTACAGATGCCCTTGAATATGATTTAATGGGAGAGATGATATACAATGAATCTTGCGAACAAGTTGACAATTGCTAGGATTTTTTTAGTTCCTGTTTTTATGATTGTATTATTAAATAAAATACCCTATGGGATGTATATGGCGGCTGTAATATTTACCATTGCTGCCATCACGGATACGTTGGACGGGTACATTGCCAGGAGCAGAAACCAGATTACCAAGTTTGGGAAGTTTATGGATCCTTTGGCGGATAAACTGTTGGTGACTGCTGCGCTGGTTTCCCTTGTACAGATGGATAAATTGCCTGCTTGGATTGTGGTAGTGATTATATCGAGGGAGTATATCATCAGCATATTGAGGGCTGTGGCAGCTTCGGAAGGCATTGTGATTGCTGCGAGCTGGTGGGGAAAGCTGAAAACTTTAACCCAGATCATTGCCATTATATCAATCTTGCTGGACAATTATCCCTTCCGGCTGATCGGTTTTCCCTTCAGCACGATGGCCTTATGGCTTGCGGTGATCTTAACCGTAGTATCCGGAATAGACTATATTTATTTGAACCGACATCTGCTAAAACAGTAAGCAAACATAATGATGGAAAACCCTTGGGATTGAGATTCATGGCAAATCACCAGGCTGCTTTTTTATTTAGAGAAGCGGTGCAGGGCTGAGCAGAAAGTGAAAAATTCCAAGGGTTTGTCTACAAAGCAAGCAGCACAGCTGCTTTTTTGCTATTTCAACCAATCAGCGGGAGGGAGATTAGAGATGAATGCTTCCATTATCAGCATAGGTACTGAACTTCTTTTTGGGCAAATTACCAATACCAATACTGTTTTCTTATCACAGAAACTCAATGAAATAGGAATCAACGTCTACTATCATTTTACGGTTGGGGATAATCCGAAAAGATTAAAAGAAACGTTACTGTATGCCATGGAAAAATCAGACTTGCTGATAACAACGGGGGGTTTAGGGCCTACCCAGGATGATTTGACAAAGGAAACTATTGCCCGGGTATTTGATAGAAAAATGGAACTTCATGAACCCAGCTACCAGAAGCTGTACAGTTTTTTTTCAAAGCTGCATAGACCCATGACGGAAAATAATGTGAAACAGGCATATTTCCCAGAAAGGGCGATTATTTTGCCTAATGATGATGGCACAGCTCCGGGTTTTATTGTGGAGGAAGGGGAGAAAGTAGTCATTTCCTTTCCAGGACCGCCCAAGGAAATGACCAATATGTTTACAAATTATGCTCTTCCCTATTTATTGAAAAAATCCAATCAAGTGATACATTCAAAGATATTGAGGTTTTTCGGAATCGGAGAATCATCCCTTGAAACGGAACTTTTGGATCTTATCACTTCACAAACGAATCCTACCATTGCTCCTTATGCAAAGGAAGGAGAAGTGACTATAAGGATTACGGCCAGGGCGAAAAACGTTGAAGAGGCTGAGGGGTTGATCAAGCCCATTGTGGAAGAAATAACCAGTCGTTTGGGAGAATATATCTACAGTGCTCATAATGAAGAATTGGTAGATGTGGTGGGAAAAAAACTCATGGAGAATGGTATTACGGTCTCCTTGGCGGAATCCTGTACAGGAGGGTTAATCTGCGCTAAATTGACCTCTGTTGCTGGAATTTCCCAGTGTTTGGACAGAGGGATTGTCACATACAGCAATGAGGCAAAGATCCATGAATTAGGGGTTCAGCCAGAAACTTTAAAAAAATATGGTGCTGTCAGTGAAGAAACTGCAAGAGAAATGGTCCTGGGTCTAAAGCATAAGACAGGCAGTGCTTTATGTCTGTCTGTAACCGGTATCGCTGGACCCGGCGGCGGTACAAAGGAAAAACCTGTAGGTCTTATATACATGGCTGCCGTGTACAAAGATCAGATTGTATGCAAAAAGCTTCACTTGTTTGGCGATCGGGAAAGAATTCGAAATCATGCGGTGCTCCATGCAATGAATTTGATTAGAAAGCTGATAGGGGCATGATATTTCCTATTGACCCTTGGAGGGAAATCATGTATAATTTTATTAGAACATTTGTTCGTGAACATTTGAAAGGCAGGTGAAGACCAGATTCAAAAATCTGGGAAAATATGCAGGAGAAATTAAAGGCTTTGGAAATTGCAATGAATCAAATAGAAAAACAATTTGGAAAAGGTTCTATTATGAAGTTGGGAGAGGATACTTCCAGACTTAACGTTGAGGCCATTTCTACAGGATCACTAGACTTGGATATTGCCATCGGCATCGGGGGCATACCGCGAGGAAGAATTATTGAGATATACGGTCCTGAATCTTCCGGTAAAACGACCGTTGCACTCCATGTGATTGCAGAAGTGCAAAAAAATGGCGGCATTGCTGCCTTTATCGATGCAGAGCATGCCTTGGATCCAGTGTATGCAAAAAATTTAGGTGTAAATATCGATGATCTGATTGTATCCCAACCGGATACGGGTGAACAAGCATTGGAGATTTGCGAAGCCTTGGTAAGGAGTGGTGCTATTGATGTAATTGTCATAGATTCTGTTGCCGCCCTAGTGCCGAAAGCAGAAATTGAAGGCGATATGGGAGATAGCCATGTGGGCTTGCAAGCCAGACTGATGTCCCAAGCCTTAAGAAAGTTGGCCGGAGCCATTAACAAATCCAAGACATCGGCCATATTTATTAACCAATTGAGAGATAAGGTAGGGGTTATGTTTGGCAACCCTGAAACAACTACCGGTGGGAAAGCACTGAAATTCTATGCTTCTGTTCGGTTGGATGTTCGAAGGGTTGAATCCATCAAACAGGGAGAAGATGTAATCGGCAGCAGGACAAGGGTGAAGGTAGTAAAAAATAAGGTGGCGCCGCCATTTAAACAGGCGGAGTTTGACATTATGTATGGGACAGGAATTTCCAAGGAAGGCAGCGTATTGGATTGTGCTGTAAATATGGAAATTGTTAAAAAATCAGGTGCATGGTACAGTTATGGAGAGCATAGGCTGGGACAGGGCAGAGAAAATGCAAAACAATTCCTAGCGGATAATCGGGAAATTCTTTTGGAAATTGAGAACAAAGTCAGAAAAGCCAATAACCTTCCGCTGGTAAAGACAGATGCAGCAACAGAAGAAAGTAATGCATAATCCCCTTAGGGGGATTTTAGTTTGTAGACAAACCCTTGAGATTTGGCTTTCTGCTCAGACCTGCGTCGCTTTTCTAAATAAAAAAACAAGGAAAAAAGCGGCTTGCTGATTCGCGACGAAGCCTACATCTCAAGGGTTCTTACTTATCCCGTTACTTTTTCTACAGACTGTAATCCTATTAGGGATTTTTTTTGGTTTTTTGATTTTGTTGAAATTGACTTATTGTATAGCAGAAAATGGTTATAATACTCTAGTGTACGGAATATCAACTTGACAGTATATGAAAAAAGATATAAAATAAAATCAGTGAATGGTGTATCATTGTATAATTCAAGAGGCCCAGCAAGTTTTTTAAATTTTACTCTATAATATCATAGTGAAAGATTTAAAAACCGAGGCTTCTCGGTTTTATTCGTGTTTGTATTTTTATATGGGGAGGTGTTTCAATATTAATGGCGTTTATTTCATTGTTACTATTGTTGTTATGGCAGCCGTCAGTTTTATCGTAGGCTATTTTGTTAGAAAAAATATTGCCGAAGGCAAAATAAATAATGCAGAGCAAAGGGCCAAAGAAATCTTGGCAGAAGCTCAAAAAGATGCTGAAACAACAAAAAAAGAGATCCTGCTGGAAGCTAAGGAAGAAGTACACAAATTAAGAAGTGACTTTGAAAAAGATAGCAGAGAAAGAAGAAATGAAATTCAAAGACTGGAAAGAAGACTTCTGCAAAAGGAAGAAACCTTAGACAGGAAGTCCGAGAATTTGGAAAAGAAAGAGGAAATGTATAATAAAAAATTGAGAGAGATTGCAGAAAAGGAAGAACAAATTAAAGAACTTTATCAAAAAGAACTGCAAGAACTGGAAAGAATCTCGGGCCTTACATCAGAAGAAGCAAAAGAATTATTATTAAACGATATACAAAAAGAAATCAAACATGAAGCTGCCATGATGATTAAGGAAATAGAACAAAAAGCCAGGGAAGAAGGCGAAAAGAGAGCTAAAGAAATTATTTCCTATGCAATACAGAAATGTGCTGCAGATCACGTGGCTGAAACAACGGTATCTGTCGTTGCTCTTCCGAATGATGAAATGAAAGGAAGAATTATCGGTAGAGAAGGTAGAAATATAAGAGCTTTAGAAACATTAACAGGGATAGATCTGATTATTGACGATACACCAGAGGCAGTGATATTATCAGGCTTTGATCCGATTCGAAGAGAAGTTGCAAGGGTTGCCCTTGAAAAATTGATTGTGGATGGAAGAATTCATCCGGCAAGGATAGAAGAAATGGTAGAAAAAGCCAAAAAAGAAGTAAATAATATGATAAAAGAAGAAGGCGAGCAAGCCACTTTTGAAACCGGTGTCCATGGCCTCCACCCGGAACTGGTGAAATTGTTGGGAAGATTAAAGTTTAGAACAAGTTACGGGCAAAATGTTTTAAAACATTCTATCGAAGTTTCTCATTTAGCAGGTCTTATGGCTGCAGAGCTGGGAGCAGATGTGAAAATTGCCAAGAGGGCCGGGTTATTGCATGACATAGGAAAAGCTGTTGATCACGAGGTGGAAGGTACCCATGTGGAAATAGGCATTGACTTGCTGAAAAAATATAGGGAATCCCATGAGGTAATCCATGCAATGTCAACCCATCATGGAGACTATGAACCTCAGACCATCGAAGCAGTGCTGGTGACTGCCGCTGATGCCATATCTGCCGCTAGACCGGGCGCCAGAAGAGAGACGCTGGAAACCTACATCAAACGTCTTGAAAAGCTGGAGGAAATTGCGAATTCTTACGAAGGTGTAGAAAAATCCTTTGCCATTCAAGCCGGCAGGGAAATTCGAATTATGGTTAAGCCGGAAGAAATGAGCGATGAGGATATTATTTACTTGGCAAGAGATATTACCAAAAAGATTGAAAATGAACTGGAATATCCCGGACAGATTAAAGTAAATGTAATCAGGGAAACCAGAGCAATTGAATATGCCAAATAACAAAGTCTTCCGTTGGAAGATGGCAAAGACGACTTTATTGAAACATATGACGGAAATTATGGCTTATCCGCTGTTTATGTAAGGTACATAATTTCCCATGGTTAAAAAAGAAGCTACGGCTTCTTTTTTTTTAAGAAGGAACAATTTGTTTAAATTTTCTTATTTCTTTTTTAGAAAAAAAAGGATTTGCAGGGTACATGTAGAATATAATACAGCAATATAAGATTTATCTAAAATAAACCAAACCAACTCTATTATTAAAGGGGGCTTTCATCATGGAAGTATTAAAAGTATCAGCAAAGTCAAATCCAAATTCTGTTGCAGGAGCATTAGCTGGCGTTTTAAGGGAACGCGGGGGTGCAGAAATCCAAGCTATTGGTGCAGGTGCTCTGAATCAAGCAGTGAAAGCAGTAGCTATTGCTCGAGGATTCGTTGCTCCTAGTGGTGTTGATCTCATTTGTATTCCTGCCTTTACAGACATTCAGATAGACGGAGAGGAAAGAACGGCCATCAAGCTGATTGTAGAGCCGAGATAGCTAATAATGTCTAGGGGGACCTGTTTTCCATACAGGTCTTTTATTTTTTCACATAAATAAAACAATTTGTGATAATCTATGGATATAGGAGATAAGATTTTCCCATTGCAGTGCCGGAAATATAAAAAATTTATTAAGCGAATAGAGGGGGCATAGGCTTTGATAATAGACATGCATGTTCATTCCACGGCTTCAGACGGGGTTTTAAGCCCTTCAGAGATTATCCATTGGGCTGTGAGACTGGGATTAAAAGGAGTAGCAATTACCGATCATGATACAGTGGATGGTATCCAAGAAGCCATTGTTGCTGCAAGAGAATATGACCATTTTATTTTTATTCCCGGGATAGAATTCAGCACACAGCAGGATGACCATGAAATTCATATTTTGGGATATTTTATTGATCATTTGCATCAAGACATTCTTCAACTTACGGAGAAAATAAAAGAAGATCGCCTGCAGCGAGGCATTAAGATGATAAAAAAACTAGCTGAGATAGGATATGAGGTGACTTTTGAGGAAGTGTTGTCTCTATCCCAGGATGGTGTTGTAGGTAGGCCCCATATCGGAAGGCTTCTCGTAAAAAAGGGATATGTGGCCTCTGTTCAAGAGGCCTTTGATAAATTATTGGACAAGGGCAAAGCTGCTTATGTGGAGCGATTCAAACTGACACCCTATGATGCCATTGATACAATAAAAAAAGGAAAGGGTATACCTGTATTGGCTCATCCAGGACTGATTGATCGAAAAGTGAATATTTTAGACATTATCCGTAATGGAATCCAAGGAATAGAAGTTTATCACAGCAAACATGGTGAAGCAGATACTGCATATTGCTTAAATTTGGCAAAAAACCATGGATTGCTTGTCACAGGCGGCTCTGATTATCATGATACTTTTATTGCTGGAAAGCCTGCCATCGGCAGCATCGGTGTTCCCTATGAAACCATTGCACCATGGATAGAAGGATTTCGAAAGTAAATGCAAAAAAACAGGCAAACTTCTATGTCTTGTTTGATCCTACATGGAAAAATATGAACATTTGGAAACAGCGGATCATTTCATAGTTGGTGGTATATAGTGCGATAAATTCATGTTATAAAGATTTATCAAAGACTTTACTGAATGATCAAATATTCTATAACATGAACAAAAAAATTTTTTTAGATTATAATGTTTGTGAATTAGACGGAGGTATTGTATAATACTAATGTAAAGAATAGAAAGGAGTGGAGATTTTGACATCAATATATGAAAATCCGCTAATTACAAGATATGCTAGCCGGGAAATGGCCGAATTGTTTTCTTCAGACACGAAGTTCAGAACTTGGAGGCAACTATGGATAACCCTTGCAGAGGCACAAAGAGAGTTAGGATTGGATATATCTGAAGAGCAGATAGAGGAAATGAAAAAATTTAAGGATGATATCAATTATGATGTAGCGATAAAAAGAGAAAAGGAGACAAGGCATGACGTAATGGCCCATGTCTATGCCTTTGGTGTCCAATGTCCAAAGGCCAGGCCGATTATCCATCTGGGTGCCACCAGTGCCTATGTGGGAGATAATACAGATATCATTGTTATGGCTCAGGCTTTAAAGCTGATCCGAAAGAAACTAATCAATTTTATGGATAAGATGGCCAAATTTGCCATGGAATATCGACATGTACCTACTTTGGGATTTACCCACTTTCAACCGGCGCAATTAACTACCGTGGGTAAGAGGGCAACCCTTTGGTTAATGGATTTTCTCATGGATTTTGAAGATCTGGAGTATGTGTTGGAACATATGATGTTGCGAGGCGTCAAAGGAACAACGGGAACACAAGCTAGTTTTTTAAGTCTTTTTGATGGAGACCATGAAAGGGTAAAGAAATTAGATCAATTGGTTGCACAAAAACTAGGATTCGATAAAACTTTTCCAGTAACGGGACAAACCTACTCCAGAAAACTGGATTATAGAGTTCTTTCCGTGTTATGCGGAATTGCCCAGAGTGCCCATAAAATGACCAATGATATCAGGCTGCTTCAACATTTAAAGGAGGTGGAGGAGCCTTTCGAAACCACACAGATCGGTTCTTCTGCAATGGCCTATAAGAGAAATCCTATGCGGAGTGAGAGGGTAGCATCTTTGGCGAAATACGTGATCTCCAGCGTAATGAATCCTGTCATCACTGTATCTACCCAATGGTTTGAAAGGACATTGGACGATTCAGCCAATAGAAGAATATCCATCCCTGAGACATTTTTAGCTGTGGACGCTATATTGGAAATCTGCATCAATATTGCCAGTGGTTTGGTTGTATATGAAAAGGTGATTCACCAGCATGTAATGAATGAGTTGCCCTTTATGGCTACGGAAAACATTTTGATGGAAGCTGTGAAAAGAGGGGGAGATCGTCAGGAGCTGCATGAGAGAATAAGGGTTCATTCCATGGAAGCAGCAAAACAAGTAAAAGAAGAGGGAAAATCAAATGATTTGCTCATGCGTATTGCTAAAGATGATGTATTCCAACTTTCTTTAGAAAATATAAATGATTTGGTGGATCCCCGCCTATATATCGGTCGTGGGCCGGAACAGGTGGCGGAATTTATTAACGGGCATATTCAGCCGATTATAGAAAAGAACAAAGAAGAATTAGGATTAGAAGTGGATCTTAAGGTATAATCGGATCCATAATGAAAAATGCGAGACCCATCTCTTGCATTTTTTTTTATACCTGAAACCAAGCAGGAAAAAAAGTAGAAATGTAGTAATAAAAAGTCAAGAATGTTTTTAAAAGTGAGATCATTATGGATTTTGGTCTGGGAATAGGGGGGTGAAGATATTGTTGGAAAATAAAATGCTTTACCATAGGGTTCATGAAATATTATCTGCCAATATTGTAAAAGCAAGACCAACTGCAAAAGTATGGGAGGTAATGGAGGCAATATTAAAGGAAAATATATCGGAAGCACTTATTGAAGACGAAAATGAAAAGCTGGTAGGTATGATTACTTTAACGGATATTTCTGCAATAATGAAGGCAGGGCACGATTTGTCTGCGCCTGTATCGAACTTCATACAAACAGACATCATCACAGTGTCCGGAAATGAACTGATCAGTGAAGCAAGAAAAATGATGATTGAAAATAAAATTGGAAGGCTTCCCGTATGCGACGGAGATAGAATCATAGGCATTATCAGAAGTGATAATATTCGTGACAGTTATTATATGAAATTGGAAGCTATCAATCGGCAATATCAACATATCATCGATAATATGCACGAAGGCGTTACGGTAACAGACGCAGCAGGATATGTGATTTTTTGGAACAAAAGTGCTGAAAAAATTTATGATATTAAGGCAAAGGATATATTGTACAAAAGATTGGTAGATTTTTTTCCAACTGCGCTAACTTTATCTGTATTAGAAAATAGGACGGCCATAGAAAATGTATATCATTCGCCAAAGCCCAACTATTATATCATTATCAGTGCATTACCGATTTTTATTGATGGTGAATTTATGGGTGTTGTGGCAACGGAACGAGATGTGACGGAATATAGAAATCTATCGGTAAGTTTAGAAAAAGCAAATTACCAAATCAATCTCCTCAAGGAAGAGATGGAAAAAATCACAACGGGAGGTTTTTCTTTAGGCAATATCATCGGGAAAAGTCCCATCATACAGGAAAAAATACAATTGGCAAAACATGTATCTCATACAGATACAAGTGTCCTGATTACTGGAGAAAGTGGAACAGGAAAAGAAGTTTTTGCCAGATCTATCCACTACCATAGCAAAAGACAAGGACACTTTGTCCCCGTAAATTGCAGCGCCATTCCCCATACTTTATTTGAAAGCGAATTTTTCGGATATGTGGGAGGTGCCTTTACAGGCGCCCTAAAGAAAGGAAAATTGGGCTACTTTGAGCTGGCCAATAACGGAACCATTTTTCTTGATGAAATTGGGGATTTGCCCCTAGATTTGCAGGCGAAGCTGCTGCGAGTCCTTCAGGAAGGCAAGGTGCTGCGAATCGGTGCGGAAAAACCTATCCCCATCGATGTTCGTGTGATTTCTGCTACAAACAAGAATTTAAAAGCCATGGTAAAAAAGGGAGAATTTAGAGAGGATCTTTATTATCGTCTTAATGTGGTAGAAATAGAATTGCCTCCTTTAAGAGACAGGAAGGAAGACATTATATTATTGTTTGACCACTTTTTACAAGAAATTTGCCAGAAGAATCAGATCAAGATCCATCATATCGATAGGGAAGTGTTTGATATATTATATCAATATGATTGGAAAGGGAATATCCGCGAGTTAAGGAATACGGTAGAATGTATGGTTGTATTGAGCTATGACAACAAGATTACTGTAGAATCCATACCCCAATATATCATGGAAGGAGCTGCAAGCACCATCAATTTAAAAAGGAAGCCTTCCAGTCTTGACGAAGCTTTAAGGGCGTCGGAAATCGATATGATCCGGAAGGCGATGTCAGAAGCAAAAGGAAATAAAGCCAAGGCTGCTCAATTGTTGAATATTCCCAGGAGTACCCTATACTATAAATTGAATCAGTATGGACTATGAGGTATGTCAGAAATCCGGCAGATGTCAAAAAATTGACATCTCTTTTTTTATTTGTTTTCCCTATATTTATATGGAAAAATACTGATTTTAAAGGATTTTTGCTGTCATGAAGGCAGTTTTTCGTGTCGAAAATCTGACATAGAGACATGGGTTTTTCTTCAGGAATTTTCCATAGGACTGTTTCCATGAAAAGGTTTGCAGAAGATGCTATAGAAAAATAGCGGCAAACAATTCTAAATAATCTTAAAATTATGGCATATTATTTGCTTATACATGAAATCAGTGTGTTATATTTTACGATTCATCTCATACATATAAATATGCTTCATAGGTATTTATTGTGAAGTTTTTTATAAATAGCAAGCAAGATGTGCAGTGATGGCGGGCAACAGAGAAAATCTTGTTTGATTTATATAGGGAAAGGAGGGTCGGGCATTTTTATCAATATCTTATAAAGGAGGGTTTGTATGAGTCAAAAAAAAGAGCAATGGGGAAGCCGATGGGGTTTCATTGCAGCATCCATCGGTATGGCCATAGGAACCGGCAACGTATGGCGGTTTCCAAGGGTGGCAGCGGCCAATGGAGGAGGTCCCTTCATTAT
>NZ_LOEE01000032.1 GCF_001562415.1 Thermotalea metallivorans
GGGACTTTGCCTCCGGCTTCCTTCAGATTCCACCTCACGATGGACACCCTTGCCTTTGGCTAATGGTTCCCACTGCCAAGCCCATAGCGGACTTTCACCGCCAAGTTACTGCCCATGCCGGGCGCACGAAAAAAGGAACGTGGCACTGCAAACCGCGTTCCTTTTTGATTATTTCAGCATCCTCAGGGCTTCCGCAAGCTTGGGCAAGATCTGCTTCTTCCTTGACACAATTCCCTGAACAAAAAAACCCTGTTGCGGCTCTATATCAAAAGCTACGGCAAGAAGACTCAAATTGGCGCATTGGTACAGCAGATAGGAGCCTTCCTTCAGGATATCCGTTACCATCAGAAGGGTAAGGTAATAATTGTTATGTTGATGAACCCGTTGAATAAAATCGATAAATTGATCCCTTCGATGGAAGACATCTTCTATATCTAAGGTGAATACTTGGCCAATCCCTACTTTTACTCCCTCCAGTTGAAATTCTTTGAAGTCCTTGTAAAATACCTCTTCGATACTGTATCCTTCCAAAGAGGTCCCCGCCTTAAACATCTCCATGGAGAAAACTTCCAAATCCAATTGCAAAGTCTGGTTTAACCCCTCCAAAGCCCTTTTATCCCAAGGGGTGGCGGTGGGAGACTTCAACAGCAGAGTATCGGAAATAATTCCGGAGATCAGCAATCCAGCCATTTCATAGGGAATTTCCACCCTTGCTTCCTGGAACAAATGATAAATAATGGTACACGTACTTCCTACGGGCATATTTCGAAAGCTAATGGGCATAGCCGTGGAGATGTCTCCAATCTTATGATGATCCACAATCTCCAGAATTTCGGCTTCCCCCAGTCCCTCGGCACTTTGGGCATATTCATTGTGATCTACCAGAATGACTTGTTTTTTCCTTGGATTGATAATATGCCTCCTACCGATAAATCCTAAAAACCGCTGCCCATGATCTACCACAGGAAAATTTCTGAAGGTTGTATGGATCATTTCATCCTTCACTTCTTCCAAATATTCCTCCTCATGGAACTGGACAATTCCCTGGGTTTTCATGATGGAAGAAATAAAATTACATTGATTGATCAACTTTGACGTAGTAAACGTATCCGTAGGCACAGCGATCATATTTACATTCTTGGCCCTTGCCATATGCAAATACCTGGCAGGCAATTCTTTGTCTCCTGTGACGATAATCAATTTCACACCTGCCTCAATGGCCTCCTCGATGATCATATATCGATCCCCCACGATAATAATATCATCTTTGCTCAAAGTGCCGCGAATACTCTCATAATAAAAGGCCATCACCTTAATCCTGCCCCTGATCTCTTGGTACCCGTCCACAAGGATTTTTCCCTTTAAATCCCGGACAATATTCTCCATGGAGGTGTCCAGATGATAAAAGTCCCCTTGAATCAAACCCATGGCAATATCCTTCATGGTCACGATTCCTGCCAATCTCTCCTCTTCATCCACAATCGGCAGGGTTTTCAGATTTTTTTCCTCCATCTGCCGATAGGCATGCAAGATGGACGCCTTTGGTGAAATTCCTTCTACCTTATCATAATTTAGATCTTTGAGCTGTATTTTGACATTTTTGATAAGGCTGGGTAGCTGTACCCCAAAATATCCCAGTACAAATTTTGATTCCTTATTCAAGTTTCCAAGAATACAGGGAATTGTGTCGTACCCCAGCTGATTTTTCAAATAGGAAAAGGCAATGGCTGAAGCAACAGAATCCGTATCAGGATTTTTATGTCCGAATATCAAAATCGACATGAGCATTCTCCTTTATCTTTGCATTGAAAAACTAACGGCAAAACTAGATTTATATTATATGCCTACAGGCAGCCATGGGCCGGCATTGTCTTTATCTTATTGTATCATAGATTGGAGTTTGCATACCTTATTTTGCATCTTATGAAAAAAAAAACAGATCATCCTATTTGCTTAAGATTCTTTCGGAATAAAGTACAGATTTGTTAAATGCTTTTGATGTCAATATCTATTTTCGCATATTACAAATATTATTTTGATATCACGATATTTTCGTGTTATGATAATCGTGGAAACATTCCATTTCCCGAGCTGTCATAAAAGGCCATAAAAATGTTGAGACCACTCTGGAAACTTATGCCCATCTTTATATGGGGAGGTTGCTGAAAAATTAGACGCCCTTAACGAGTCTCTGGAGGATGAGAAATTGTCCGAAGAAATCTCGGAACTTGAGAAAAAATCGAAAATCTTGAATAATGTTGCCATTCTGCTGCCACAAACAAAAATTAAAGCCTGCAAACCCTTGATTTTATTAGGTTTATAGGCTTTTACTTTGCTATTCCCACTCTGTGATTAAGTCTTTTTCTTAAATTTAATGTGCTGATTTTATTGCATTTCACACCATTATTATTTCTATTTTCAATGAAAAAGCAGGTTTCATAAAATATGTGTACGATTTGTGTACGCTTGTTTTCACTCATTTTTATATTTCCTGCGGCATCAATTATATCATTTTATAATCTTTGTTAAATCCATTCTTGAATTTATAATTCGGTGAATTTCAATCGTTTCTTCTAACACAACATAGAATATTAAGTATTTATCAACTACCATCCTTCGGTATCGAAAGCCCATCACATCAACTGGGTATTCCTCATACATAAATGGAAATTCTTTCAAAGCATTAATTTTTTCAATAATTCTATCATATTGTTTTAAAGCTGTGCTTGGGTAGAATTGTGACAAATAATCAATCATATCACCCAAATCAACCTTTGCAGCAGGAAGCATTTTAATTTTATATTTTTTCAATGAGTTTCTCCCTCATTTCTTTTGAAACTTCATCAAAATCATATCTTATATCTGTTGATTTTGCTTCCAATGCAGCTTCTTTTAATTTTTCAAAAATCAAAATATCCAGCTTAAGCTTCTCATAAGCTTCCATGCTCATTACAACCATATCCCCATAACCATTCTTGGTCAAGAATACAGGTTCGGCAGTTTCATGGACTATCCTTGAAATATCGGCAAAATTATTTCTCAAATCTGATACAGGTCTAATATGTGGCATACATTTATCACCCCTTTATTAGCTTAGCATAATTTTATCATAATTATGCTAAACCATCAATGAAGTATAAAACCAATCCCCTAAGCCTTTTAATATGTAAGGCTCAGGGGATTTTTTTATTCCCATTCTGTGATTATGTCTTTTTCAATATTTTCACCTATTGATTTTACTGCATTTCACGCCTTTATTTTTTCTATTTTCATTGAAAAAATCAGGCTTCAAAAATTTTGCGTATCATTTTCGTATCACTTTTTCACTCATTTATTATATTTTCTGTGGTGTCAGATATATCATTTTATAATCTTTGTTAAATCCATTTTAGCATATACAACCCTATGAATTTCAACAACCCGTTCCTTAACTACATAGAAAACAGCATAATTCTTGACTGGTAAAAGCCTATATTCATTTTCCAACTCTTTGATTGGCTGATATACTTTGCACGAATAAGGGAACTGTTCAAGCCTGGATATGGATTCATCCAGGGCATTTAATAAATCCATTGCTGCCTTTGGTGCTTTCAAATGGTCTGCAATATAAGTCGTAATATCAGTTAAATCCTTCCTCGCTAAAGGCAGGTATCTAATTTCATACATTATCAGATTCCATCCTGTCCGAAAGCTTTACCCTTAATTCGTCAAAAACTTCTTTATGAGAATATCTCTTATCGGTTGTTTTGGCTTCCAATTCAGCTTCCTTCAGCTTGAAATATACTTCACTTTCAAACATTTTGCGTTCATAAGCTTCCATACTCATTACAACCATATCCCCATAACCATTCTTGGTCAAGAATACAGGTTCGGCAGTTTCATGGACAACCCTTGAAATATCAGCAAAATTATTTCTCAAATCTGAAACTGGTCTGATATGTGGCATTATATTCACCCCTCAATTAGTTTAGCATAATTTTATCATAATTATGCTAAACTAACAACAAATTTTTGAAAATTACCTTTCAATATCCTTTATATTAAATGGGTCAGTTAAATCTTTACCTTCATACTTTTCAAGAAATTCCAGTAATGCGGTTCTTCTTATTTTCATGCTTCCAAGTTTTAAGGCTGGAAGCAAACCCGCTTTGATTAAACTGTAAATGTAAGCATTATTACATTTAACCAATTCGGCAACTTCTGCAACTGTATATAAAATATCCTGTGATTCAGCATTATAAACCACCGTTACATTTTGCTGCTTTTCACCCAATAGATTATGTCTTTTTAATTCGTTAATGATTGCATCTGCAATCTGCTTTTCATCTATCTTTATTTCCATAATCTTAACCCCTATTCTTTTGAAAATTAACCTTCAATTTCATTATAACAAAAGGGATGCCCTTCAAGAACATCCCCAGCAGTTTATTTTATATCTGCTGCAATCCTATTTAGTTCTTCAATTGTGCTGTACGTGCCTAAAATATCCTTTGGCAAAGCCTTTTGAAGTGCTTCCAGGAATTCATTTGCCTTTTCCATCCCGCCTTCTTCAGAAAAATTGAAGGAATAACTTTCTTCATCACTAACCAACACATTCAGAAGCAGGTCACCTTTATCATTATGGCAAAAGTATATGTTCAAGCTTCACATCCCCCTTCATATTCAACATCAAAGAAGTATATAGGTATTTCTTCAGGTTGGATATTCAACAGTTCAGCAGCCTTTTCTATCTCTGATTGTGTGAAGTCTGTTGCACTTTTTAACCTGGAATTGATTCTTTGCTTGGTCATGCCCATAAGCTTCCCAAAGGCTTCCTTACTGCCATACATGACATTGATTCTTTGTTCCAACTTCTCATGATTGAAAATAATAAACATTTTTATTCCCCCATTCATCTTATAAGTAAAATTCAACTTCATCCTTCAGCTTGATGGTTTCCCAACCAAGGTACTTCCTTAAAACGTTCATAGCATCAATTAAGGCTTTGACTTCATCATAAAAAGGATTTTCACTAAGTTTTTTATAATTGCCTGTCCTATGTTCTTCCAGGAAGCAATCCAACAAGGCTTCATAATGTGGTCTTATTGCATCAAGTACATGGTCTATGGTAATCACCTTCATTTCCACATATTTTTTAATATTTCAAAGAACAATCTATGTAATGGGAAGCATTGCAATACTTCCTCTTGGCGGGTTCCCGCTACCCCACAAAGGGGTTTCGACTTGTACCCAGCAAGTCATCATCAGGCGGGTTTATTTTGCACGACAGAATTCAATTGTAATTAACTTTTGGTCACCTATATCATAGGTTTTCAATGTAGAAATGCTGTCCGAATAAACAAATTCAGTATAAGCATTCATCACTGGTGCAACATCTTCTATAGTTGCGTTAAACAACTTTTTCAGTGTAGAAATTGCAATTCCAATATCCCATGTTTGAAATCTAATAAGAGAACTTGAAACTCTTACTTCTATTGACTTCATAATAAACACCTAACCTTTCATAGTTATTATTTAACCTTACAAGGTTATTTTATCACCCTTCAAAGTATTTGTAAAGATATTTTTTGACTTTTTAAGGTTAATTTTTAATTCTCTATTGATATTATTTGCCTTTTCATGGTAAAATCTTTATGAAAGGATGTGATAAAATTGATTACCTGCAATATTAGAATTTTAATGGCAAAACACAAGATAGATGATATTCAGGAACTGATAAACCGTTCAGGATTAAGCAGAAATGCAATCAACAGGCTTTATAAGGGAACTAATGCTGAAATTGAAGCTACCAGCCTAAAAACCCTTATAACGCTTTGCAAGGTTTTTAACTGTAAGCTTTCTGACTTATTGGAATATACACCTGATTCACCTGAAGAATAATAAAAAAAAAGCACTTGGAATTCAATCCAGGTGCTAATTTTTGTATGCTATGCCCTTACAGCTTGCCCATATTAAGCCCAAAACATCAAGGTAAGGTATTTATATTACCCATGGTAAAAAAGCCCTTCAGAAGCCAAATAAAGAAGCACCTGCCATTAAATCAGCGGGTGCTTTAATAAACAATACCTTCTATATCATAGGTTGGTATTTTACCAATATCTCCAATAGCTTCAATTGTTGGGATTGAACCATCATCAAAGAAAACCGATTCAAGAACACTGCAAGCTGCTAACAAACTATTTTCAGGCGGGTAGTATGTTCCACCAATTGCAGGGCATTTTTTCAGCTTTATAATAAAATCATTTTGTGCTTCTTGGTTAAATTCTCCATCAACTTCAATAATCGGGAATCCATCTTTCAGGAAACATTCAACTTCTCTTTCAACACCAAGATATTTACCTTTAGCAATTATTTTGGGCATGGGTTCACCCCGTTTTCTTAAATAGTCACTTTTCATATATTCTTCAAATTCCTTTTTCAGTTCTTCAGGTGCATCATCTGTCAAATGCCAGTTGTCACATTCCATAATAAAATAAGGGGAATCTATAAAGCTTGGTCTTGGTTGTGACATATTATTTCACCGTTCCTTTGAAAATTAACTTTCAAAAAATATTATAACATATTATTTCAAATATTTGGATATAAAATACCCTTGAAGCACATAAAGCAATTCAAAGGTATGTTGATAAAGATGAAAAGGAGTATACACAAATGATTATACCTTAAATAAAAGGATATAGTTATTACCGACATCCTTTTATATTCCAAATTCAAAAATCAGGAGTTCCCATTTTAGGATTGTGGTATCATTCGCATAAACGAAAAAAAGCCCAAGGGATAGCCAAAATAAAGGCTGTTCCTTGGGCATTTATCATTATTATAGATGCACACCTTCAGCGGCAACCTGCATTGCTTCATATAGTCCTTCAGCAAGGTAATCAATTATGCCATCAAGGTCAGTATCTTTGCTTACATTGTTGGTTATGCCGCCCATTTCAATCTTGATTTCGGCAGTTGTAAAGCGGTTTATTACTTCCTGTTCTGCCAAGTCACGCATATATTCAAGGGTTTCTTCACTCATTTCCATAGAATTAGCCATCTTTGCTGTATTAGCTGCTGTATCAGCTAAATTTTTCATTGCTTCAGCGTTATTGAATATGGATAAAAAGTCATTATCTTGCGCCGCCTTGGCAGCATTTGCCGCTTGTGCTGCACTTATTTCAGCTTGTCTTTTAGCGGCTGCATCCCATGCATCTGACTTCATCCTTTCAAGTGCTGCATCCCTTGCAGCCATACCAGCTTCAAGTTGATTCCTGTAATTCTGAAGGTCGGCTTCCCTTGCTCTTTTAGCTGCATCATTTTCCATTTGTGCAGTTGTTCCAAAGGTTACTTCCTGGATTGCACTAATGGACACCCCTGGAATCTTATTCAGCAGGTTAATGAAATTATTGATGATTCCAATTGCACCATTGACCATGTTTTGAAGGATAGTCAGTACATTGGCTTTCATATCACCCATGAAATTCTGAATTCCAACACTTGCTGTCATAATTCCAAACTTCAGCTTATCCCATAAATCAAGAACCCAATAAACACCTGTAAAGAATCCAATTTTTACCCAATCCCAGGCTGTCAGGATTCCATTCATGCAAATTTTCCATGCTATTTCAAGCCCTCCAACTGACTGAACCCATCTGTAAATAGCAGCAATTACAACCCCAACTGCAAGTGCTATCCAAAATAATGGATTACTCATTAAGGTTGTAAAGAAAGCTTTGGCAGCCCCTGTTGCAATCCATGTTGCAACAGTTTGTATTCCAAGTCCAACTGCATAAGCACCAACAGCAGCAGTAAGCCCCCAAAATATTGGTTCAAGGGTTGACCAGTTGTCATATATCCATTGCGCCCCTCTACCAATACCCTGAAGCACTGGTTCAAAGGTCTGAAGTAAGGTATTTCCAACAACTGTTCCAATCTGTCCAATAGTCATTGGCATTTCAGCAAACTTGGCATTGGTTTCATCAGCAGAAGCAAACATTGCATTTTTGATAATGTCAGCAGTAATTAAGCCTTCAGCGGACATATCTTTTAATTCGCCAACTGATTTCCCCATGTATTCAGCAATGGATTGTGCAAGAAGCGGCGCATTTTCCATAATGCTTCTGAATTCATCACCTTGTAATTTACCTGCCGCCATTGCCTGTGTAAGCTGGTACATTGCCGCTGTCTGTTCTTGAATACTTGCCCCGCCAATAGCAAAGTTCTTGTTCATAAGTTCAGTAAATGCAACTATTTCAGCATTGCTTGAAAAAGCATCTTTTGCCATAATTCCAAGCTTGGAAACAGCGGCGGCAGTGTCCATATAAGCAACCCTTGAAGCATTTGCTGATTCCAGTATCATATTTTGAAGTTCTTCAGTAGTTTGAAGTCCATCATTCATTAAATCAAGCCTTGCATTTGTAGAAGTCATGGAATCTGTCAATTCAATAATCTTTTTAGCGCCAAAGGCAGCACCAATTGACATTGTCACACTTTTCAATTTACCCAATAAACCATCAGCAGCCCCTTGACCATTACGAATATCATTATTGAATTGCTGTTGTGCCTGGTTTGCTTCTCTTATTTGTTGTTCAATCTCATTAAAAGCCAATTCTGCCCTGTTTAATTCTGTCCTTGCTGCTTGAATACTTGCAGTATCAATTGCATTACCTGAAGCAGTCTGAAGTGCTTCAAAACTTGATATTGTCATATTCAAAGCATTGGTTATACTTCTTAATCCTGGTGTCATACCATCATGAATCTGAATAGCTGTTCTTATTGTTGCCATTTATAATTCACCCCTTTCTATTTTCCTTCGTTTTTGCTCTAATTTGAGCATTTCCATATACAATATTTGCCACTTATCTTTGTTTGGAATTCGTTTTGCATTGGAAAGTTCATTTTTAATTTGACGATTAGATTTATTCATAATTCTACAAAACCCATCTTTATAAACTTCAAAAAGCTTATGTTCCTTGTTTAAAAGAATAATTCCTGTATCAAGCAGTTGCCCAACTTCTTCATCAACTGGAACAGTATCATCAGGAACATAGTTAATTTCACTTATGAATGGAAGGAAGCTGAACTTTACCGCCCACAAATGTTTATTGATTACTTCAATATTTTGGTTCACTTTGTTTTCACCCCTTTCTAACAGCATTGTTTGAGAATTTTATATAGTAAATCATCAACGATTTCCATTCTTTCAAGAACCGTATCAGGTGAAGCAAATTTATTTATTTTATCCCTGTCATGTTCCAGTGAACTTAACACTTTCCACTGATATTTTTTCATCAATGCTTTACCTTCTTCACTATTTCTTATTTTTTTAAGTGCACCGAATTCAATTTGTTGAACATACTGATGTGATACATTGAACTTTTTACCTATTTGTTCAATTGATTGTGGTTTCCCCTCTAATCCATAATGCAAAATAAGAACTTCCCTGCCAGTAATACCATTTTTCAGCTTGAAGGTTAAATAATTGACATCCATAAAACTAAAATCTTCACCATTGAATTCTGTTTCTTTACCAAATACTGAATCAAGCACTTCATATAGGTCTTGCCTTAATATTTCATTGTCAATTTCTTCATCAACTTCTAAAAAAGGCTGTTCTGAACTTTCATCTGCAAGTAATTCTTCAAGGTTTCTATCATCATCTTCTGACACAACGTTATTAAGACTGTGCATTATTATCCAGTCACTCGTTGAATCACTTTTTTTAACCCTGGAAATATTTCTGTTTATGAAATTAAGCATTCTACCTTTAATTACTTCACCAGCATAAGCTGATAATTTAACGGGTTCTTCAGTATTAAACCTGTATTTTTCAACTGCTTTTATAAAAGCAATCCAACCTTCTTGTTCTAAGTCATCAAAATCAAGTAATGCTTTACTTGCAACACCACAATATTTGTTGGCAAAATACTTGACCAGCCCTTTATTTTTCTGTATCAGTTCATCTAAAGCAGAATAATTGCCTTCTTGATATGCTTTTACAAGTTCTTCATTAGTCAAGTAATTCACCCCCTTCAGCGACTATCTAAACATAGCCATGATGCTAAGTTCAGGATACAGAATCATTGATAACTTCAGCAAAGCTTTCTTCTTATTCCTTCTAACTGTTGTAACATCAATATTTAAAGCATCAGCTATTTCATTTCTTGTCTTATCCTCAATATAGGAATTGTAAAAAATAGTGAAGCACCTTTCACCAACCATTTCATAAAGCTTTTTAAAAGCTTCATTCATGCCCTTTACAAATATCGCTACTTCACGTTTCTTATTAGCTGGTACTGAAGCATCATTCAGCATAATTAAGCTTTGCTTGAACCATATAATGTCACTGAAAATGGATGAAATAACTTGTTCCTCATATTCATTAAGCAAATGTGCTTTTCTTAAATCATTTAAAAGGGTTTCCGCTGCCTGTTTTACTATCTGCTTGACTTCAAATAAATCTAATGTTTCCACCAATAACAACCACCCCCTGAAAACAAATAGCTGCACCAATGCTGAAGGGGAGTCCACCACCAGTGCAGCTTTTAAATCCATCAAATAGCTTTTCTTTCAAGCAGTGCAGCCCCATCACAAGCCCTTGCAAGATAGTAAGAACGAGTAACATAATCGCCTTCATGCCTGTCCAGTATATATTCAAGGCTGTTGTTTTCTGCACTGGTTGCCTTGACTTCATTCAGATAATCAACCAAACAGTCAATATACTGGTTGTAAGCTGTCTTTAAAGCAAGTTCTTTTTCACTCATATCAAATTTCACCGCCTTTCAAATTAAGCTTCCAAAGCATTTGCTAATTCATGAATAGTATCAACTTTGGAATTGAATATTTCCATTTTTATTCCTGATTTCATATCCTCTTTTGAATCAAATAAGCTGCCAGCCAATGATTCAACTTCATCCAGGTTATTAAGCATTGCTGTATAATCCATTACTTTTCCAAAGGTCTTTTGGAATGGATATTGGAAATGAGAACTTAAAATGTCTTTAAATCCTTCACCTTTACCATCAGCCCTTGTAATCCCCCTTGTTTCAGGAAATATACCTTCAACAACTTGCTTGAACAACTGCATTGTTTGCATATCATTTTTAAAGGGTTCAAGCATTTCAGATAACTGCTTATCAGTAAGGGATTTACCAATTGTTTCAATGAATTTCAAAGCATTAGAAACTTGAATCTGATAATCAGCAGGCTTTGCTTCAGGTTCACCAATAATGGCTTTCCTTTCTTCAGTAATAATTTCTTTTAACTGCTTGTTAAACATCGTATCAATAGCCTTTAAGCCTTGTTCCTTTTCCTGTTTAAGCTGTTTTATAATTTCAGCCTTATATTTATCTGTATAGATGGTTGACTGTTGTAAATCGTTAATCTGTTCATCAATTTTGGCATATTCCTTCCTTGCTTCCCTTTGCATTTCAAATAATTTCTGCACCCTGTTTTTAATCTCTGTTTTCATGTTTATTTACCAACCTTTCTTTGTTTATAATTTTTGAAGCATAATTTTCAATTCTTCAGTGGTAAGCCCTTCAAAAGGGTTATTATCCAATTGCCCTGATATTTCAACCTTATCCTTAAACATTCCCAAGTGCCTTCCAAGCAGTTCCAAAGCCTTCAATTTGTCATGAAGTTTAAAAGATATTCCATTGTTGGTTTCTTTGATTTCAGCAATAGCTGAAAGCTTATCTTGCTGGATGCTGTCAGTGTCAAAGAATTCAACATGGTTATTTTCGATTTTTAAGTAATCAGTAATAATTGAAAAGCCAATCTTACCAAGTTCATGAACAACCATATCCTGTGTTATTCCTGTTCTTCTCGACCGTTCATCCATCATTTTTTCAATTCTTCTTTGGATGTAGGGTTTTGTAAGGTTTTCATTAGCAATAAACCTTGCTGTTTTAGGGGAATACCCTGCCCTGATTGCCGCCTGTGTTGCGTTCAGGTCAATCAGATATTCTTCACAAAACCTTCTTTGTTTCGCTGTCAGCTTTGCCATTTTATCCACCTGCCTTTCTTTTTAAGGTGTCCGATATGTCCGAATACTAACTTTTTAATCCAAGTCAGCCAGCACCTGGTTCAACAATGCTTTTAAATCCTCATTACCTTTGAAGCCATTCAAATCCAGGGTTACTGTTTTACCCATGCGAACTTCATCATTCATATCCTTCCATTTGGGTTTTGAAACCTGAAGCCTTTTAGCTTCCTTGTAGTACCTGAATTCCCCTTTTTCTGTAATAACAGTTACTGGTGTTTCCATCTCATAATACTTTGCCATTTTCATCTTCCTTTCTTTTAATCAACTTCATCAAACCAACCATCATAAATCATGTTCCTGGTGTCCGTTCTGCAATTTTCCCAAGTAAACTGTGGAAAACCTGCTTTTATAAAAGCACTATCAATTTTCATGACAATGTTATTTGGTATTGGTGAACCTTTTAGTAAATAATCTTCAATGAATCCAAGGTCATCTTCAGATAAAACATTCAGCATCTGACCAACTGCAATTTGATTATTTGGCGGCAGCTTGTCCAGGAAATCAACAAATATTGACATGCTTACACCCCCATAGAACAAAGCTGCAATTTCTTCATCCAATACCTTTCTTGCCATTCCTTCACCTTTTCAGGATGTTCAGAACGATATTTCCGCTGGTATTCATTCAGCTTATCTCTGTTTTCTTGTTGATACTTTTTTAAGTATTCTTGACGGCTTTTTGTTCTGTCATCCAATGAATTCACCCCCTAAAAGCATACTTTGCCATAAGATAATTTTACCATTTTGTGACGTTATGTTCATCAATATAACACTATATTTAGTATGTTTCTAAAAAATAAGACACTATATATAGTGTCTTTAGTGTTTTTCTATGATTTTGTAAATTGTTCCCCTGCTCAATCCATACTTTGCAGCCAAATCAGAAACTTCCATTCCAGCAGCATAATCTTTTCTGATAAGATTGTTCCGCTTCTTCCTGTCATGATATTTTTCATTAAAATTCTTGGGTATGTATATGTTTTTACCTGGAAGATGATTGACCAATTCCTGAAAAGCAGCTTCACCAACAACTTTCTTCAGCTTTTCTATTGAAACCACATTTGACATTATTTACACCATCCTTCCAAGTCAATATAATAAGCATCCTGCTTAATTTTAATAATCTTGGTTTGACCAGTTTCTTTGTCCTGGTATGCAAGAATTCTATTTGGAATATTGCTGCAATTATTGGAACACCTTGACTTTATCAACTTGCCTTTTTTAATTTCATCCTTATGAACTGCTTCAAACTGCTGACAATGTGGACAACAAATATAATAATAACCATTACTGCTTTTGCCTACTGGTTTAACAATATATCTACCATCAACCCTTTTGCTTCTTTCATCAATATAGAAGGTCAATCGGTATTTTCTATCTATTCTTTCAAAGCCTAAAATGCTTTTACAATTCAATCCTTCATCAGCCAATTCAATAACCTTTTTCAAACTTAATGTACTCATTTAAACCACCCTTTCTTAATATTTAGGGGTTACGCTTCTACGGTTTTGACCGTAGATATATATAATATTTATTTTTTTTATATATAAATTTTTTATATAATTTTTTTTTATATATTTAATATAAGAAATTTATTTTAACCGTAGACAACCGTAACCGCCTTGATATTTCAGTAATTTCAACCGTAGAATAAACTGTAACCAACCGTAGAATAAACCGTAACTATCAATCATTGCTAATAAATATTCTTGTTGATTTCCCATTTACTTTTGTAACCTTTATTCTAAAGTTGAGATGTCTATTTATTTGTTTAGAAAATTCAATATTGCTTACTGCTTGAAATCCATTCTTAGTGCAATAAGTACAATAATGTTCATAAACCTTGCTTGTAGGCTCATTTTCAATCTGAAATTCTTCAATATTACACTCTTGAATAAATCCAAGAACCGGATTGTTTGTCACTTCATATTCATCCAGTTCTTTTTCAACTTTTTCAGATTTTGTATAAGCTTTGTTTTTCAAAACCCTTTTTAAACCTTCAATCCCAAGAAGAATCATATATTCAACACATTCTTGTTCTCTTAATTCATACTTGATACCAGGTGTATAATCAGGGTCATCATTACTGAATCGTGCATCAAACGGAATTATAACCAACCTTCTTAATATTGCACCAGTATCCCTTCCTTTCCCCATTCTTGGGATGTTATTTGCTGAAAACAGTAATTTTGCATAGTTTTCATATTCAAATGGGTCTTTCCCTTTTCGTTCAACACTAACCCTTTCACCAGTAACCAACTTCTTGAATACCGCTGCATTGGCAATAAATTCATCACCTATATCATCACCTATGTTTGCAAGCTTCCCAAACAATTCAGCAGTTTTGAATCTATCACCCAATTCTTTAAGGTCAAGGGATGCAATATTTTCATCTCCAAGCATTGTTTTCACCATATCCAGGAAGGTTGATTTTCCATTATTTTTTTCACCAAGAAGGATGAAAGCTTTTCCACCTGCAAGAGTATTTGAACGGTACATAACCGCACCTAAAATTTCTTCCAATAACTTTCTAATGTTGCCATCATTACAGGCAATCTTATTTAAGGTTTTATCAACCAATTCAGAATAAGCAGCAGGGTTGTAATCCCAATTGATTTTATTGGTGATGATAATGTCAGGTGAAAATGGCACAAATGAATCATCCCTGATGTTATAAACCCCATTCCTGAAAGCAATTAAATTGGCTTCTGAAGTTGGTGTATTTTCAATTATCAAGTCATCTAAATATGACATTACTTCATTTCTTTTTGCCCTGCTCAATTGTGGAATATGTGTCAACATTGTATTATTGATTAGTTTGTCATTTGAAACATAAACACCATCTTTATATATGTGAAGCTGATTATTTATCTTGATGATGTGGTTATTGTTCTTGATATAGGTTGCAAACTTATCAAACAAGAATGTTGTTCCTTTGAAGAAAATTGGCTTCTTGAAAGCATCATCCCGCAGCACTACATCAAGTTCAGAATCCTTCAATGGAACTTTCAAAACATAGCTGTTTATCAACCTGATTGTTTCCCTTGCTTCTTCAACTGTAAAGTCAGCAGATTGAAGTGTCAGGATGTAATTAAATAAAGCTTGGTTTCTACCATCCCCAGCTTCCATATCAAGAAATTCAAAGCTGGTTCTAACAGGGGTCATCCATTTGGGAAGTTCCTGAATTTTATCTTCAGGGGTGTCATAAAGAATTTCCCTGTTTTTGTTGTTGAACTTCAGGATTGAATATGAATTTCTGATTCCAAGCTTAATGTCAGCAGTCAAACCAATTGCAAGCTTACATTTGGTTTTGTTGGTTGTCACACCCTTATTCTTAAACAGAAAGTGCTTCCCCCTGCTTGTTTTGTAAACTCTGCATTTCAACTTTAATGCCTTGACTATCTTGAATATAACTTCACTTGATTCAAAGTCATCAATATCAATCAGGATGGTTTCATCCCCAAGGATGCCCGCAAATTCAGGAAGTGATTGAACCTGTTCAATTGAATAAAGTTCTTCTGTTGATTTTCCTTTGAACTTAATTAAACATTGTTTTTCCTTTGTTGGAACATAACCTTTGAACAGTTGCATTGACAATCACCACCTTCCTCACATTTTATTTTCATTTTAAATGACCACCTTTTCTTCAAAAAATCGTTTGCTGATTTTACCTGCCACAACAATTTTCCCTTGCTTTTTCAGTTCCTCATTTAAGCTTCTAATAATCCTATAAGCGGTTGTTTCTGAAACCCCAAGAATTTCAGCAACATCAGCGGCTTTATAAAATTTAGATTCCTGTTTAATGACTTGATTATTTGCCATAGGTTACACCCCTTTCAGCGTTTCTTATCAAGCTTATAATTTCTCTTTTTTCATCTTCAGGAATTTCTTTTCTAAGCTTCCGACTTAAAGTAAATTCTGATATATGAAGCAGTTCGGCAAGCTGCCATTGCTTCATATTGGCTTTTTTTAATGCTTCCCTGATTTCATTGTTCTTCATAATTTCACCCCTTTTAAGTAGTTGTTGACTTTGTTGTTGTTGTTGCTTATAATCAAATTATAACAACTATTTAGTTTTTATCTACTAACAAGTATGTTTTAACTGTTAGTTATAAATTGTTGTTAGTTATAAAACATAAAAGAAGGTGATTCAGTGGCAAGAAAAAAGGTTGTTATCAACCCAATAGTTGGTGAAAGAATCAAGAAGCTGCGGAAGGAAAAGAAAATCAGCCAAACTGAATTGGCTCAAAAGCTTAATTATGAAACTGGAAATACAGTCTTATATTGGGAAAATGGTAGAAGTTCTGTTCCTGCTGACATCCTTGACCAATTAGCAGATATATTTGAAGTTTCAATTTATTACTTACTTGGGAAAACAGATACCAAAATCAACTGGGCAAAGTATGACGAAGAACACCAAGAAATATTATCGGCAATAGAAAAAGCCAATCAATTTGAAGATTACCTCAAATCAATTGGCTTTGGGATTGAAGTTAAACCACATGGAGAAAGTGCAATTTACATCCTTTCAAGAAATGAAAAAAGTATTGAAATCAGTGCTGAAGCTTTTGAAGCATTTCAAGAATCAATTGAAAACTATATTCAGTTTGAGTTTTTCAAACTGAATGAAAGAAAGGAATGATATAATGCCTGTTTACAAAGATGAAAAACGTGGTACTTGGTACTGCAAATTCAATTACAAAGATTGGACTGGTGCGAATAAACAGAAAATGCAACGTGGTTTTAAAACTCAAAAAGAAGCTAAAGCATTTGAAAGGGAATTCCTTAGTAAAGCACATGCTTCCTGTGATATGACTTTTGGAAGCCTGGTAGAACTGTATATGGAAGATTGCCAAAGCAGATTAAAACCAACAACACTTGAAAACAAAAAGTATGTGATTGACCTGAAGGTTCTTCCTTACTTTAAAGATATGCCGCTTAACTCTATTACCCCAACAACCGTTAGAAAATGGCAGAATGAATTGATTTCACATGAAAACAATTATAGCCAAACATACCTGAAAACAGTTAATAACCAGCTTTCAGCTATCTTCAATTTTGCAATGAAATATTACAAGCTTCCTTCAAATCCTGCCAGGATATGCGGAAGCATGGGAAAGAAAAATGCGGATTCAATGAAGTTTTGGACTGTGGAAGAATTTAGTAAATTTATTACTGCTGTGGAAGATAAGCCAGTTTCAAAAGTCGCATTTGAACTGCTGTTTTGGACAGGAATGCGGTCAGGTGAATTATTAGCACTGACATTAAATGATTTTGACTTTGAAGCCTTAACAGTAAGTATTAACAAGAATTATGCAAGAATGGGTGACCAGGATTTAATACTTGAACCCAAGACACCCAAAAGCAAAAGAGTTGTCACAATCCCACCTTCCTTGGGTACACTGGTTCAGGAATACGCATCCAAGCTTTATGATTATGAACCTGATGAAAGACTGTTCCAAGTAACAAAATATTATCTTCATCATGAAATGGATAGGGGTTGCAAGAAATCAAAAGTTAAGAAAATAAGAATCCATGACTTGCGGCATTCCCATGCATCATTATTAATTGAAATGGGTTTTTCACCGCTGCTTATAAGTGAACGTCTTGGGCATGAAAATATTGAAACTACCCTTCAAACTTATTCCCACCTTTATCCGAATAAGCAAAGTGAAGTAGCTGATAAATTACAAAAGCTGATACAAAAAGATATAAATGATACTACTGGAAAATAGGAAATGTATCATTTGCGTATCACAAGTAAAATTTTAATCCTCTAAACCCTTTATTATCAAGGCTTAGAGGATTTTCTTTTACTATTCCCATTCAATGGTTGAAGGGGGCTTGGAAGTTATGTCGTAGACAATACGATTTACATTGTCCACCTCATTGACAATGCGATTGGAAATTCTCTCTAAAACCTCATAGGGAATTCTTGCCCAGTCAGCCGTCATTCCATCGGAGCTGGTCACAGCACGGATGGCTACCGTATGGCT
Organism: Thermotalea metallivorans; assembly: GCF_001562415.1. Taxonomy (GTDB): domain Bacteria; phylum Bacillota; class Clostridia; order Peptostreptococcales; family Thermotaleaceae; genus Thermotalea; species Thermotalea metallivorans. Next base: position 18,024 of record NZ_LOEE01000032.1, read on the forward strand.
GTAAGTTCTCTCATCGCCCATGACGCCGACACTGCGAATATTGGGCAGGGCCGTAAAGTACTGCCATATTTCACGATGAAGTCCCCCTTTTCTGATTTCCTCCCTCAAAATAGCATCGGATTCCCTCACGATATGGAGTTTTTCTTCCGTAATTTCTCCCAATACTCTGATGGCAAGGCCCGGTCCTGGGAATGGCTGTCTCCATACAATTTCCTCAGGAATACCCAATTCCTCCCCAACCTTTCTTACCTCATCCTTAAAAAGCTGTCTTAGTGGTTCTATCAAAGCAAATTCCATATCCTCCGGCAAACCGCCTACATTGTGATGACTCTTAATAACAGCCGCCGTATCGGTACCGCTTTCAATCACATCGGGATATACGGTACCCTGTACAAGAAAATCCATTTTTCCAAGCTTATCCGATTCTTCTTCAAATACCCGAATAAATTCTTCTCCGATAATTTTCCGCTTCGCCTCCGGGTCTATCACACCTTTTAACTTCCCTAAAAATCTATCCGCTACATTTACTCGAACCAAGTTCATATGAAATTTTTCCTTAAAGGTTTTTTCAACCTGATCCCCTTCATCCTTTCTTAATAGGCCGTGATCTACAAAAATACAAGTCAACTGATCCCCCACGGCTCTATGAACAAGGACAGCTGCCACCGAAGAATCCACGCCACCAGAAAGGGCACAGAGAACCTTCTTATCTCCCACTTTTTCTTTGATTTCTTGGATCGTCTTTTCTACAAAATCATGCATGTTCCAGTCACCGGAGCATTTGCACACCTCGTATAGGAAATTGCGGATCATCTCTTTTCCCTTTTCGCTGTGCTCCACCTCCGGATGGAACTGTACGGCATACAATTTCTTTTCACTGTTTTTCATGGCCGCCACGGGGCAATTATCTGTGAAAGCCGTAATTTCAAACCCTTGGGGCGCCACCTCAATGAAATCCGTATGGCTCATCCAGCACTTGGAATGATCGGGAATATCATGGAAAATGCCTTCCCTGTCTTGGATATGCAACTCTACCCTTCCATACTCTCTGGAAGAAGCTCTGTTTACTTTCCCGCCAAACATTTGGGCCATTAATTGCCCCCCATAGCAGATCCCCAAGATGGGAATCCCCAGCTCAAAAATCTCCCGGTCACAGGCAGGGGCATTTTCTCCATATACGCTGGCCGGCCCGCCTGTAAAAATAATGCCCTTGGGATTCTTCTCCTTAATCTTCTCTATCGGCGTATGATAAGGTACTACTTCACAATATACATTTTGTTCCCTTACCCTTCTTGCAATCAACTGGTTATATTGACCGCCAAAATCAATAATTAAGACTAATTCTTGTGGGTTCATAATTGTCCTCCTTTTATGAGATCCGGTAAACTATTCACTGACACTATAGTTTGGTGCTTCCTTCGTAATGCTGATATCATGGGGATGACTTTCCCTTAAGCCTGCTGCCGTAATTTTTATAAATTTTCCGTTTTCCTTCAAATCCTTGATGGTAGGTGTACCGCAGTATCCCATCCCTGCCTTTAATCCGCCAACCATTTGATATACAATATCCTTTAATGCACCCCGATATGGCACCTTTCCTTCTACACCCTCCGGAACAAACTTCTTTTCATTCTCCTGGAAGTATCTGTCCTTGCTGCCGCAAGCCATGGCGCCCATGGAGCCCATCCCTCTGTAAACCTTGAAACTTCTTCCCTTGTAAATCACCATTTCTCCGGGGCTTTCTTCTGTACCCGCAAACAGCGATCCGATCATGCATACATCGGCCCCTGCACCAATGGCCTTTGCAATATCGCCCGAATATTTAATGCCGCCGTCTGCAATGATAGGAATATCATATTTTTTTGCAGCCTGGGCACAATCATAGATGGCTGTAATCTGGGGAACGCCTATGCCGGCCACAACCCTCGTAGTACAGATAGACCCGGGTCCGATGCCCACTTTGACCGCATCTGCCCCTGCCTTGATGAGATCTTCCGTTGCCTCTGCCGTCGCCACATTTCCTGCAATGACCTGCAAATCAGGATAGATGGATTTTACCCGTTTTACTGCATCCAGAACCCCTTGAGAATGCCCATGGGCCGTATCGACGACAATAACGTCAACCCCTGCTTTTACCAGCGCAGCCGTTCTCTCTAGCATATCTCCCGTAACACCGATGGCTGCTCCCACCAAAAGTCTTCCTTTTTCATCCTTGGCTGAATTTGGATATTGTATGGCCTTTTCAATATCCTTGATCGTAATGAGCCCTTTGAGATACCCTTCATCATCAACGATGGGAAGCTTTTCGATTTTTCTGCTCTTTAAGATTTTCTCTGCTTCCTCCATAGAGATGCCCTCTTTGGCAGTTACAAGATTCTCTTTGGTCATTACCTCTTCAATTCTTTTGTTCATATCATTTTCAAATCGAATATCCCTATTTGTAAGGATACCCACCAGTTTTTTATTTTTGTCCGTAATGGGTACACCGGAAATATGGTATCTTTCCATCAATTCCAGAGCATCCCCGATCACATGCTCCGGAGACAAATAAAAGGGATCAACAATGACACCGTGCTCGCTTCGTTTTACCTTGTCCACTTCTAGGGCTTGTCTTTCTATGGACATATTTTTATGGATAATTCCAATACCACCTTCCCTGGCAATGGCGATGGCCAGCCTTGCCTCCGTTACCGTATCCATTCCTGCGCTCATCAGTGGAATGTTGAGCTTAATTTTTTTCGTCAATCTTGTCCGTACATCCACATCCCTCGGCAAAACACTGGATTTTTGTGGGATCAAAAGCACATCATCAAAGGTTAACCCTTCTTTTATTAATTTCCCTTCCATCTCGACCCTTCCTTTCTTCTTTATCTACCCTTAACGTACCCAACTCCACATAAAAACATTACATCCGCTTTCCAAGAATTGCATCTGCAGCAGAACCCTCCCATAAAATCTTTACATAAAAGATTACACTGCATGGGGGAAATGATAAAAAAATCCGTATAATAATTCGAGTGAAATTATTACACGGATCCTTTAAAAAGCCGCAAAACATCCTGCATAATTCCACTCATAGTCAGACAATTTACGGTTGTCCGGTAGAGACATTCGGGCCATATTCCCGAACATATATGAGGGCTTATTCTATATATTTTTCTATATAACGTATCAAATATAAAAAAACTTGTCAATAGACATGAAGGCAAAATAATATATTCGAAATTTTCTACATACTTTCAATATATTTTTTCATGGCATAGTGGATGTCTTCATAAACTTTTTTCAAAGGAAGGTGGAAATTTTCTGCAATCTCCTTGCAGTCTTCGTATTCGGGAGCGTACTTTAAAATCTTCCCTCCCAGAAAGCCTACCTTCATTCCCACCACCCCATATTTTGTGCGTATCCGCAATACCTTTCGCTCTAAAACACTGCGCTCTACCGCATATCGCCTGATCCCCAAGGTGGTAGTCTCCATAAAAATAAATTGCTCCAGTTCCTCTCTTTTGTCTTCCTCACACAATACAGACAAAAGAATCCCGGGTCTGTTTTTCTTCATGATGACAGGTACCATGAATATATCCAGGGCACCCGCCTCCAGTCCTTTCTCCATTACATACCCATAGAACTCCGGGTTCATGTCGTCTATATTGCACTCCAACATCACAAGACTATTTTTTTCGTTTTTTTTTCCCCAAGACATACCCTTAGTACATTGGGAATCTCTAGATCCTTTTTCCCCAAGCCATAACCGATTTTATGAATCTCCATGGCAGGAATGTCTCCGAATCCGTCGCTGAAAGCCTTTACAATGGCGGCTCCCGTGGGCGTAACAAGCTCTGTCTCAATTCCTTTGTTGTAAACAGGCACTCCCTTCAAGATTTCAAGGGTAGCCGGTGCCGGCACAGGAAAAACCCCATGGGCACAATGTACAAAGCCTGTGCCCACATGAAGGGGTGATGCATATACCTCATCTACCTCCAGAAGATCCATGCAAATGGCTGTCCCTACAATATCTACAATGGAATCCATAGCTCCTACCTCATGAAAATGAACTTCCTCCAAGGGTTTTCCATGAATCTTAGCCTCTGCCTCCGCCACCAACCTGAAGATTTTTTTGCTCATTACCTTCACATGATCCTTTAGTTCGCTTTCATCAATGATCCTCTCCACATCATGAAGATTTCTGTGATCATGATGGTGGTGATCCTCGTCATCATGGTGATGATGGGTCAAAATTACATGAAAATCTGTTCCGGTGATCCCCTTTTTCGTGGATTTTTTGATTTCCAGCTTGTAGCCATCTACTTGCAGCTTTTTCATTTCATTCAAAAACTGTTCTTGATCGATGCCCAAATCAAGAAGGGCGCCGACGGTCATATCTCCGCTGATTCCCGAAAAACAATCAAAAAATAATATCCTTTGCATGCCGAATTCCTCCAAATTTTCTTTTGTATGCAAATAAAATTCAATAAAGATTTTTTTATAAAAATACAATTCCTTACGTAAAAGTTTATCCCAATCTGGAAGTTTATTCAAGCCTATTTTTCCCAAAATCGAAATGCCTTTGCCTAAGCAGCCTCCCTAGACAGGTCAAATCAAAAAGAGATAGCGCCTTGGGTCGCTACCCCTTGAAACAACAGCATACTCTTCCATCTCCATATCTGCCACATCATATCTATGCAAGCTATAGACTGGGCTATTGCCGGTATGATCTGTAACTTGATCATCCATTATGATGAAATACAGCTTATTTTTTTAAACTTATAAATAAAGAATCGAAATCTTAGAGAGAATCTTTATTGCCTAATTTGTCTATTTTATTGACAAGGATTTGCATGGATTCGGCAATTTGTTTATTGGACGTGGCCAGGATATGGAATAAATAAACCATATAGATTATAATACCCAAATTCACCAAAACAAAAAGACCGCTCACCATGGGAAGTCCATAACGGAAAAAATTCATATAGCTATCAACTCCTTTCTTTATTTATATCATACCATTTTCATAATTTTTCGTACATACATACAAAAGAAATTCTGGATGAATTTGGTACACAAAATTTATCCCGCCAGGGTCAAAAATGGAGGAATTTTCTATATGGAGGCCGTAAAAACAATAACAGAATTTATTAACCCCAAACAAAGAAGGAATCCTATTTTCCTAGGACTCCTTCTTTGTTTTTTTCTATTTCAGCTTCAGCAATAACTCCCCTGTCTTTACCTGCTGTCCTTCTTTTACTGCAATAGACTCCACAATCCCCGCAACAGACGCCGTTACGTTTGTTTCCATTTTCATGGCTTCAATCACCACCAATATTTGATTCTCTTTTATTTCCTCTCCCACATTGACAAGAACTTTTGCTACGGTTCCCGGAATACTGGCGCCGATTTCTTTGCTATTGGAAGGGTCTGCCAGTGTGACGGGTTTGGATTCCCGTCTTACGTTGCTTGCCTTATCAAATACATTAATCTCCCGCCGGTTTCCGTTTACTTCAAATACCACCCGTCGGTAGCCGTCATGGTCAACCCTTCCGATTTCCACCAGCTTCACAATTAGGACTTTTCCTTCTGCAATTTCTACCTCACAGGTTTCACCCTCATACAGGCCATGGAAGAAGACGTCACTGCCCATACGGCTCAAATCCCCGTATTCATTCACATACTTCAAATATTCTTCAAACACCTTAGGATACAGGGCATAAGAAAGGACATCTTTTTGGGTCGGATGCATATGAAATTTTTTCTTCAAATAGATTTCAATCTTTTCAAAGTCTTCCGGCTCCAACAATTCACCGGGTCTGCAGGTAATCGGTTTTTCCCCTTTTAAGACCACCTTCTGCAGCTCCTCCGGGAATCCTCCCATGGGTTGCCCCATCAATCCTTTAAAATAATCTACTACAGAATCGGGAAATGCCATGTCCTTTGCTTTTTCACAGATATTTTCCGGGGTCAGCTCATTTTGCACCATGAAGATGGCCAAATCTCCCACTACCTTGGATGTGGGCGTTACTTTTACGATATCCCCCAGCATCTCATTGGCCTTCTTATACATTTCCTTTACTTCATTGAATCGATGGCCTAAACCAAAGCTTTCCACTTGAGGCTTGAGATTGGAATATTGACCTCCCGGAATTTCATACTTATAAATTTCTGTGGTTCCGGACTTTAATCCCGATTCAAATTGCTCATAAACAGGTCGTACGGCAGCCCAATAATCTGAAAGTTTTTGTACATCATCCAGATCAATCCCCGTATCCCTTTCTGTGTTTTCCAAGGCTGCAACCACAGAGTTGAGGGCGGGCTGGCTAGTCAGGCCCGACAGGCTGTTGATAGCCGTATCCACGATATCCACGCCGGCCTCGGCTGCCATAAGAATCGTTGCAACACCGTTTCCGCTGGTGTCATGGGTATGCAGATGAATGGGTATGGATATTTCCTCTTTTAAGGCCTTCATCAGCTTAGCTGCCGCATAGGGCTTCAATAAACTGGACATATCCTTGATTCCCAAAATATGGGCACCCATGTTTTCAATTTCTTTCGCCATCTTCACATAGTAATCCAGGGTGTACTTCTCCTTGCGACTATCCAAAATATCCCCCGTATAGCATAGACATACTTCTGCAATTTTTCCGTTCTTTAACACTTCATCCAGGGCCACTTCCATTCCCTTCAGCCAGTTCAGGGAATCAAAGATTCGGAAGACATCGATGCCGCTGGCTGCCGATTCCTGAATAAAGGATCGGATGATATTATCGGGATAGTTTCGATACCCTACGGCATTGGAACCCCTTAGAAGCATCTGGAATAATAGATTGGGTATTTTCTTTCTCAACTCCTCCAATCGAATCCAAGGAGATTCCTTTAAAAATCTGTAAGCCACATCAAAGGTAGCCCCTCCCCACATTTCCAGAGAGAATAAATCCTTTGCCAAAATGGAAGTATCCTTGGCAATCTTGAGCATATCCCTTGTTCTCATCCTGGTAGCCATGAGGGACTGGTGAGCGTCCCGCATGGTCGTATCGGTCAGCAGCAATTTTTTCTGGCTTTTGATCCATTCCACAACCCCTTCCGGGCCCCTCTCCTCCAACAACTGCTTTGTACCCCTTAATTCTGCGGGCAGCTCTACCTTGGGAACTACCGGCACGTCAAAATCCCGTTTGATTCCTTTTGTTTCATTGACTACCTTTTCTCCAATAAATTTGAGTACTCGCAACTCTTTGTCTGCCTTGGGCGTGATTTGGAAAAGCTCCGGATGGTCTGCCAAAAATCCCGTATCACACTGGCCTTTTAAGAAGGTTTCGTGATTCAATACATTGATTAAAAATGCTGCGTTAGTCTTGACTCCGCCTACGGTAAGCTCCTTGATGGAACGGATGGCCTTTCTGGCGGCGTCCTCAAAGGTCCTGGACCAGGAGATAGTTTTTACCAGCAGGCTGTCATAGTAGGGACTGATGACCGCTCCCGTATACCCGTTGCCCCCATCCAACCGGATGCCAAAGCCCGATCCCGTTCTGTATACATCAATTCTCCCCGTATCCGGTGAAAACTGGTTGGAAGGATCCTCTGTGGTCACCCTGCATTGGATGGCATATCCCCTGGGCTTGATATCTTCTTGGGAATAAATCCCTATTTCCGGTGAATGCAGAGGATATCCTTCGGCAATCAGAATCTGGCTTTGGACAATATCAATGCCTGTTACCATTTCCGTTACGGTATGTTCCACCTGTATTCTGGGATTCATCTCAATAAAGTAGTGATTGCCATGCATATCTACCAAAAATTCTACAGTACCTGCACTTCTATAGTTGACTGCCCTTGCAATCTTGAGGGCATCATTGCAGATCTCCTGTCTCTTCTCTTCCGGAACAGAGAAGGCCGGCGTAAACTCTACCACTTTTTGATGTCTTCTCTGGATGGAACAGTCCCTCTCATACAGATGGACCACATTGCCGTACCGATCTCCCAAGATCTGTACTTCGATGTGCTTTGGCTTTTCAATATATTTTTCGATGAATATATCGTCAATACCAAAGGCCTTCTTTGCCTCATTTTTTGCACTATGGAATTCTCTCGCCAGGTCTTCCTCCCTTCTGACAATGCGCATTCCTCGACCACCGCCTCCAGCAGCAGCCTTCAACATCATAGGATATCCCCATTGTCTGGCAAAGGCAATGGCTTCCTCTTCAGAAAGTACGGCTTTGTCAACACCGGGAATAATCGGGACCCCGCATTCCTTAGCCACAATCTTGGAATTAATCTTATCGCCTACCTTTTCCATCATGGTATAGTGAGGTCCGATAAATACAATTCCCGATTCCTCACACTTTCTTGCAAATTCAGGATTTTCTGACAAAAATCCATAACCGGGATGGATAGCGTCTACCCCTTTTTTTAAAGCCAGATTGATGATTTCATCAATACTCAAATATGCTTCAATAGGCCCTTTATTTTTTCCTATAAGATAAGACTCGTCGGCCTTGGTTCTGAACAAAGCACACTGGTCTTCCTTGGAATAAATGGCCACGGTTCTGATTCCAAGCTCATGGCAGGCCCGAAAAATCCGGATGGCAATCTCTCCACGGTTTGCCACCAACACTCTTTTAAATTTCATTGGCATTGGTCGTTGCATCCTACTCTCCCCTATTCTTTGTGATATCAGTAAACATTTCCTTTTAAAATTTAAATGTATATTTGTATATTTGCATGCTGTATGTGTATATTTATTAAATTATAACTTATCTTTTTACGGTTTTCAATATTTTAAATTTATGTAACAATTTTTTCGAATTATTTCTGCTTATTCAAAGAGAAAATCCGGCCTTTGGAAAAGACCGGATCACAACTTACCAAAATTATCCAATGTTTTGGGATATTTTCATTACAAAATACGTACTTTGACCAGTATCTTATAAGCTACCATTAGGGCGATGAGAAAGATCATTCCAAGGAAGCCATAGGCTTTCAAACCGATAAAAATCGCAGCCAATATCATGACAGGGTGAATGTCTAAAGTGGTAGATACCAGCTTTGGTTCAATAATTTGTCTGGACACCGTAACAATTACATAAAGGATCAATAATCCAACACCCATCAAGGTATTCCCTAAGTAAAAATTATAAATCGCAAGGGGTATATACACAGCACTGATGCCCAAAATAGGAAGTATATCCATAAAGGCCGATAAGGCACTGAGAATCAAAGCATAATTTATCCCTAAGATTAAAAATCCAATGAAGGTTTCAAGAAATGTTAAAAATATGACGGTTGCATAGGCTTTAAAATAGCCTGCAATCATACTGCTGCCTTCTTTCAGAATACTATGCATTTGATCCTTGCCTTCAAGGGAAAAAATAGAATAAAATTTTTCAATGATGTCAGGCATATCCTTTGAAAAGAAATAAGTAGCCAAAAATGTAATAAAGGCAATCATAAGTGCCACAGGAAGCCGAATGACAAAAGAAATAATCGCATTTAAACTGCGGACGGTGATATTCAAGATCCCCGATAGCATGGCCGTAAGCTGAGGATAGGCTTTTTCTGCCAGCACAGGATCCAACTGGCCAAAAAACTTGCTCACCTCATTTAGATATAGTTCCACATAACTCCTGATCGTTTCAAGATTTGGAACCTTCGTAAGCAATAGTCTTGCTTCATTGGTGACTTTATATAATACTGCAGATACTAAAATTCCAAGCACCAAGAACACAAGGGCGGTCGATAGGATGGAAGAGATGGCATTGGATATTTTTAATTTTTTCTGCAGATATAGATTGAATGGCTTGATCCATAAGGCAATGACGAATGCCAGCACAAAGGGTAGTGTATATGGAAGTGTTGAGAAAAATAGCAGGAATAGCAAAGTAAAGGCAACGATAAAGATCGCCGTCCTCTTCAACTTATTGAGAAAAAATGGATTTAGCATAGGAGACTCCTTTCCGCAGAAACCGCTAATATGATATCCAAAAATAATTATACTCTTCCCTAGGGTGAATGGCTATAAATCTTGGATCTGCATCCCTTTGAAAAAAAAACCGATCTCTTTGAAAAGATCGGGTTTTTTCTGAAAAACACCTATGGCATCATAATGCTTTCATAAGAATCTCTAAAACATTTTTTCATGAAAACCTGTTTTTAATCCCATGCTGGCGCATCATTCGGAGTGACAGGCGGTGTTGATTTCAAAGGTGCTTGATCGGCATAGATCATGGCTGTACCGACAGCCAGATTCAACAGCATGGCAACCGCCGTCAATAAAACTATTTTTTTTATTTTCATGATAATCCCCCTTTGGATTTTTATTTTATTGGGAATCTTCCAATCCCAACTTCAACAACTCTTTGCTCCTATCCATGTCCTTATGGGCATAGTAATAGGCTGCCTCGAAAAGTACATCTCTAAACTCTCTCTTATTTCCAATAACCTCTTTTACCAAAGCATCCAGTTCCCTATCTTTCCCAGCTCCCCCATAGGTCTTGGCAAGATAGCGGTAGGCTTCTGCCTGCAGGGACAGATCTCTTTCTCCCTTGACTTCTTCTAAAGCCCTCAACAGTATTTTTTCAGCTTCCTCATAGTTTCCTATGCCATAATATCTCTTCCCCAGATCCAACAAAGTGGTCTTCAAGAATCTGCTTCCATGGACTTCACGGATGTCCAAGCTCTTGCGGTTGTATTCCACGGCCTTCTCCAAGTCGCCCTTCTTTTCATATACATCACTCAGATTTTTATAGGCCATGGCCTCCCTTTCCAGGTTCTTGCTCCTTTGGGCCATTTCTACAACCTGCTCTAACAATTTTCTAGCCGTATGAAGCTCTCCCTTGCCCAAATAACAGTTGCCCTTCTGAATCATGATATCCATTTGCTGCTCGTCCGTAAAATCATTGTATTTTGCCGTCAGCCTATTTAAAAACTCAAAGGCCTCATCATACCTGCCCATCTCTACATACGCTGTAGAATTATTAAATAAAAGTCTTTTCATAATGGCAGGTTCTTCTATATGGTGACTTTCCAAAACTAGTATACCGTGGTTATGCAAATTGATAGTATCCCTATAATTTTTAAGGTCAAGGCATGCTCGTCCTAATTTGGAATAACTCCATGCCATTTTTACATGATGATTGATCCGGATATAGTTTTCCAAAGACTTGATGTGATAAATATAGCTGTCATGGAACTGAGCTTTATTATAATAAAAATCGCCCATCAATTCATAGATCATGGCCTTTTTGTCGTAAATATCCCAGTCGGCCAAAATCTCCTCTGCCCGACGAAAACTTTCCATAAACAGCCTTTCGTTGGACTGCAGGTACTCTTTCATCTGGTGAAACAGCTTTTCCAAAATCCGATTGGCCTGCTGCAGCTCATTCTCCATCAGGTAGTCTGCCGTAATATAAATAGGATTCTTTTGCTCTTCCGCGATCCGCATCAAGTTTTCTGCAATAATTTCAGCCGTATCGCGAACCAGTCTCGTTTTTCCGTTTTCTACGTAGCTGATTAAATTCCTTGTGATTTTATTACCGGTGATGTCTTCCTGCTTTGCTCCTAAAAAAGCCCGTATTCTTCTAATTTTTTCCCCCGGGGGCAGGATAATGTCTTCCATAAAATACATCGTGTCTTCTCACCTTTTCTTTCAATTGTTTTTATATTTTTTATTTTTAAAAAAAGTATATCATATTTTTCTAAAACAATAAAGATTTTTTTAAAAAAAAATTTACTTATATTTGCTCATCTTTTTTGCCCCAATTACATTTTTTTATTGTTTTTTATCTTTTTTATTACATTCCATAGGGGAGTACCTAAAGCAGAATACTCCCCTATTTTATTTTGTCTTCCAATTGATTGATAAATTCATGGGAAAGAATGTCGCCCGCATCTTCTCCATATAGTACGTTTTCAGGCATATTGTGCAAAACTGCGGAATAGGCTGTTTTAATGTTTTAATGTTTTAATGAATACTTTCTCTTGCCTGATGGATCTGTTTTGCCATCAACCATCCGAAGCGGACATGATCTTTTACATCTTCCCAGTTTTTTGCCAAACTCTGATTTTGCTTCAACCAACACATCTTCATCGTATCTTCTACTTCCTTCCAGTCATCTTCTTGCAACGGCCCATGAAACATACGATTCCTCCTTATATTTCGTTTTACTGCCCCCTTTATGCTTATGAATTGAGAGAAATGCTATTTTTGTGCAGTTATCATCAAACAGCAATATTTCCTAAATTTAAGAATTTTATCTTCTCCAGCTATTTTGCAGTATAGGATTCATTTTTTTCAAGCTATAACTCTTGCAAATCTCCGTATAATAATATTGTGTGAAGACGATTCCCAAAATATTTATTTCTTCGCCAAAAGAGGAGGTATACTCATATGCAGATGAACAATCAAACAGGCGGAAAGCCTCAATTGGATGCCCCAAATCTAAAGGTTTTAGAAGATCAGCTCAACTATGAATCCATGATGAATAAAAAGATGAGTCAATATGCCGAGTATTGTACAGATCCTCAATTAAAAAACATGTGCCGGCAAGGTGCACAACGGCATAAGCAAAACTTTGATGATCTGTTGAATTATTTAAACTCCCATCAATAGGAATTTCATCGTTCCTTGCGAAGCCTATCATCCGTCGGCTGAACAACAAAGGAGGTAATCACATGCAACATCAGGCAAACTTTACAGAAAAGGAACTAATGAACGACCTGTTAATGTCTGAGAAGCAGGTTTCTTCTGCATATACCGTTGGTATTACAGAATCCTCTTGCACTAATTTAAGAAATATACTCACACGATGCGAACAAAATGTATTTGCCAATCAGCAGGATATTTTCAATGCAATGCAGCAACGGGGCTGGTATACCGTTAAAAAGGCTGCTGCCCAAGATGTACAGACTGCAAAGGACAAATACAATCAAATAAAAAATGAATTGAAGTAGTTTCTGAAAAGAGTGGACCTCTTCCACTCTTTTTATTTTTTTGTTTTGTTTAAAAAATTCTAAATATTTTGTGCAATTATGGGTATAACATATCTAAAATAATAAAGTCTTCCGTTGGAAGATTTAAAGGAAGACTTTGTTGAAACCCATGACGGAAATTATGCCTTATCCACAATTGATAAAAGTAGATAATTTCCTATGTGTTATAACAAAGTTTCTGTTTGTCCTCGAACTTTATATTTTTTCTCAAGGAAAGGAGTGGGTATTGTGTATAATATTATTGCTACTTTTAAAAATATACCGGATTTAAATCGTTGTATAAAGACTTTAAGAGTAGACCCGAATATTCGTGGCCACATATCTGTAATCCCCAAAAATGCTTCATCCCATACGGAAAAGGAGATTTCCAGTGTTTTGATCAAGCGTTCCCGCCAAGTTGCTCCTTCCGGGCTGGAAGATATATGGGGCGGCGTATTTACCGGATTTATTATCGGTGCACTATCCGCCTTTGCAGCAGTTTATTTGAATACGAATCTTCTTCATCTTTCCACCCTTTCTTTCATCGCCGGAATTGCCTTGATCTTTTATGGCGGGGCTTCGGGAGCATTGTTAGGATTCCTTATCCACACTCTTTGGGCTAGGCGCAATTGGCTGAAAAACAAAGAAGAGGTAGTTCTTGTGCTTCACAAGTTGGATGACAGTACGAAAGAACTTGTTATCAAAAACTTAGAAAACCATCATGCCAGTAAAATCGAAATATATTAATTGATGACAGAAAAAACAATTTGATATAAACTAAAAAGCCTGAATCATCCGGAAAACAGGGTCATCTGGTCCTGTTTTCTTTGCTTTTTTCACTTATTTTTGCTCCTTTGATGATTTGTGCTTTGTTACATATTTATTTTTGCTTCAAATCGTAGTATGATGATAAAAAAAGAGAAGTCACGATGGCTTTGCAAAGATTAAAAGATCACAAAAGAAAGGAGAATCTACATGACAGATAGGGAGTTATTGGAAATGATTGCTGCGCAGGTAGGCATTCTTACAACACAGGTAGACAATCTTACAACACAAGTAGACAATCTTACAACACAGGTAGACAATCTTACAACACAGGTAGACAATCTTACAAAAGATGTTGCAGCGTTAAAAACTGAGGTGCAAGATATCAAAACAGAAATAAAAGATATGAACGTAGAAATACAAGAAGTCAAAAGTACGGTCATTCGCATTGAGCAAGAGCACGGTCAAAAACTCGAAGCCCTATTTGATGGATATGTACAAAATACAGAGAAATTAAATCGCATAGAATCAGAAGTTATAAAGCATGATGAGTTTATTTTTAGAAGAATAAAATAATATTATGGAATAAGGGACTGTATGGTGTCAATATAATCACCAAAAGAGTTGATATCCTTGCAGTGGAGTTAGAATATTGCTATGCAAGTTTTCCGGGGATACAGCCGATGAGCCTAAGATCAAAATATAAAGAAAGAAGCTGCTCAGAAGTTCAAAGAACAAATGAACAGCTTCTAATTATTTTTGTTTTAACTTTATTCTTTTTCAAAGTTTATAGGCTATCTTACATCATGCCCGGCATCCCGCCGCCCATGCCACCGCCTGCCATTCCTTCATTTTTTTCTTTAATATCTACTACTGCAGCTTCAGTAGTTAACAGCATTGCTGATACAGATGCAGCATTTTGCAGGGCTGAACGAGTTACCTTTGTCGGGTCTACGATACCGGCTTCGATCATGTTGACATACTTTTCATTGTATGCATCAAAACCAACACCTGGTTCGCTACCTCTTACTTTTTCAACAATCACAGATCCTTCTAAGCCCGCATTGGCAGCGATTTGTCTTACAGGCTCTTCTAAAGCTCTTCGGATAATCATTGCACCTGTCTTTTCATCACCGCTTAATTCAGCAATTAATTTTTCCACAGCCGGAATTGTGTTCAGCAGTGCAGTACCGCCACCTGCTACGATACCCTCTTCCACAGCAGCTCTTGTAGCATTTAATGCATCTTCGATTCTTAGCTTTCTTTCCTTTAATTCAGTTTCTGTAGCAGCGCCAACTTGGATTACTGCAACACCGCCTGCTAATTTTGCAAGTCTTTCTTGCAATTTTTCTCTGTCAAAATCAGAAGTTGTTTCTTCGATTTGTGTTTTGATTTGTTTTACTCGATCCTTGATTGCCTGTGGATTTCCAGCGCCATCAATGATTGTTGTATTTTCCTTGTCTACCTTTACCCTGTTTGCACGTCCTAGCATATCCATTGTGGCAGTTCTTAAGTCCAATCCTAATTCTTCAGAAATTACTGTACCACCAGTTAAGATAGCAATATCTTGCAGCATTGCTTTTCTTCTGTCGCCAAATCCTGGAGCTTTTACAGCCACGCACTCAAATGTGCCTCTTAGTTTATTTACAACAAGTGTAGCTAATGCTTCTCCTTCAACATCCTCTGCAATAATTAGCAGTTTTCTGCCTTGTTGCACAATTTGCTCTAAAATCGGCAGCAGATCTTGGATATTAGAGATCTTTTTGTCTGTGATCAGGATAAATGGATTTTCCAATACAGCTTCCATTTTTTCAGCGTCTGTTACCATGTATGGAGATACATAGCCTCTGTCAAACTGCATACCTTCTACGACTTCTAATGTAGTTCCCATGGATTTAGATTCTTCTACTGTGATAACGCCGTCCTTGCCTACTTTCTCCATAGCTTCGGCAATTAACTTACCGATTTCCTCATCAGCAGCAGAAATGGATGCAACCTGAGCAATCGCTTCCTTGCTTTCAATGGTCTTAGAGATTTTCTTGATTTCTTCAACAGCCACATCTACTGCTTTCTGGATACCCTTCTTTAAAATCATCGGGTTTGCACCGGCAGCAACGTTCTTTAATCCTTCTCTGATAATGGCTTGTGCTAATAATGTAGCAGTTGTTGTACCATCTCCAGCTACATCATTGGTCTTTGTTGCTACTTCTTTTACCAGTTGTGCGCCCATATTTTCATATGGATCTTCCAATTCGATTTCTCTAGCAATGGTAACACCATCATTTGTAATCATCGGAGAACCAAATTTTTTATCAAGAATAACGTTTCTTCCCTTTGGTCCTAAAGTAACCTTCACAGTATCTGCTAATTTATTTACACCCGCTTCTAATCTGCGACGAGCGTCTTCGCTGAATTTAATTTCCTTTGCCATGATATTGCCCTCCTTGTTTATGTATTAGATTGAATATGATTAACTATTCAACAACCGCCAGAATGTCGTTTTGTCTTAAAATTGTGTACTCTACTCCGTCGTACTTGATGTCTGTACCTGCATACTTAGAGAAAATAACCTTGTCTCCTACTTTTACTTCCATCTTGATTTCTTTACCGTCCACTACGCCACCTGGTCCTACGGCAACAACTTCAGCCATTTGTGGTTGTTCCTTGGCTTGGCTTGGCAGTACAATGCCACTTTTTGTTTTTTCTTCTGCTTCAAGCTTCTTAATCACAACTCTGTCTCCCAATGGTTTGATGTTCATCAAAAACCCTCCTTAGAATAATTTGTATAATTGATATTATATTATTATTCATTACCATTTTATTAGCACTCACTTCGATTGAGTGCTAATCACATTTATACTGTATAACATCTAAAATATATATGCAAATCTCCATTTATGGCATATTTTAATCTATTTTGATATTTTAGCCAATGAATTCAAATTTTATTGTTTATGCATCGCCTAACTTTTTTTTTCTAAATTTTTCTTTTGTTTTTGTCCTTTTGAATTCTCCTCTACTTATAGCAGTAGGGGAGAATTCATTAGAAGGAATTGTTCACTCCAAGAGTGATATTTATCCCATAAAAAAATAGGACATCCTCTCTTTTATTCCCTTATTGCTACAATGCGATAGATATCTGGTGTAATATTGCCTATGGAGATACTCTGGTATCCTTTCCTTTTCAGCAGTGCCTCTACCTCTGTTTTATCGATCCGATGAGTAACGGGAGGACCCATTTCGCCTTCTTTTTTCTCCCATTCAATAATGCCCATTTTCCCGCCGTCTTTTAATATCCTCGATACTTCATCCAAATATGCATCCTGATCCCCTACTTCATGTAAAACATTACAAAGGAAAGCGTAGCTTACACTCCCATCGGGCAAAACCAAGTGATCTTCTGCTACCAGCACCCCTTGGACATTAGAGATTTTCCCTTCTTTCAGGCGTTCTTCCACCTCTTTTAGCATCTCCCGGGAGATATCCAACGCATAGACCTTTCCCCCTTGTCCCACAATTTCCGATGCTGGCAGGGTAAAATATCCAATGCCGCAACCGATATCTGCCATCACATCCCCTTCCTGCAGACCCATCTCCATCAAAGTTTCCTTCGGGGGCAGATATTCTCTTCTTCTTGGATTATCTAACTTCTCTTTATCCTTTATATGAAACTTGTGTCCCATGTCATCCTCTCCTTTCTCCAAGACCCAGGGCCTCTTTTCTATCACCATGAAATATCCGCCCCATAGGGCGGATGTTTCCCATTTTATTCCTTACCGGAAGGCGGCATGTAAGGGATGATATTTTTGGCCAGATTTTGAATCGGCATGGTTTGCAGCCAAACCCTGCCCGGCCCCCTGAGCTTTGCCAAGAACAACCCTTCCCCTCCGAACAATATATTTTTGAAACCTTTTAACATCTCTATGTCAAACTCCACCGTTGGTTCAAACATGGCTACGTGTCCCGTATCCACCTTCAGCACTTCCCCGTTTTTCAGATGATACTCTATCACTTCCCCATCCATTTCCATAAAGGCAAGTCCCGGTCCCGTAACTTTTTGAAGAATAAAACCTTCTCCGCCAAACAGTCCGGCCCCTAGCTTCTTTCGGAAAAATATCTCCAGATTCACGGAGCGTTCTCCGCAGAGGAACGACTTTTTCTGACAGATCATACTTTGCCCCCGTTCCAATGTTACGGGTATGATTTTTCCGGGAAAAGAAGAAGGGAAAGCAATGATGCCGCTGGGAGAAGTGCAGGTATAGGTCGTCATAAAAAGGGATTCTCCCGCAAGCTTTCTGGCGATGCCGCCAAACAATCCGCCTTCCATATTTGTATCCATATGGAAATCATCCGTCATCCATCCCATGCCGCCCGATTCCGTAAACACACTTTCCCCCCGTTGCAACTCTAAAACGACTACCGGCAAATGGCCGCCCTTGATTTCATATTTCATCATTTTCACCTCCAAGATTAACATATTCTATATAAAAAGTTTTATACCTGCCTTTTGATCGATTTCGCTTTTGGCAGGTATTTTCTAATCTTTATCTCGCCTCAAAGCCTTTAGAATATCTACTTCATAGCAGCCCTTTACCCCGCAAAGCAATTCAATTCCTTTGTCACAATAAGCTTTTGGAGGGAGAGGCAAGTATTCTTGAAAAACCCTGCGAACTTCGTCATTGGCCTCCATCTGGATCTTGATCTCTGCTTTCACCCGATAGATTAATCCCAGCTCATAAGGACTTTGCAGCTTCTTTGCATAGGCCTCGGCACTTTTTAAATAGTCTAGGGCCTCCTGATACTTTCCCTCACGGATAAGCAGCAAAGCCATATATCCTTCCGCCGTAGAACGCCCCAAAAGGGTATCCACTTGCCGATAGGTTTCAATCGCCTTCGTAAAATAACTCTTGGCCCGATGATAATCCCCCATGTCAAAGGCCGCCTGCCCCGCATTGGTATTAAAGAGGGTAATGCCCCGAAACACCTTCTTTTCATCACAGATATGCATGGCTTTGTCATAGTAGTGCAGAGCGCTGGAAAACTTCATATTATGTCTTCGTATTTCTCCAATATAATTATAGGCTGCCGCAATATTTAAGGCATAACGATCCTCCTGTTTGCTTAAGGCCTCAAAGATATGGATGGATTGTTTTAAGGTTTCTTCTGCCTCTTCATACCTGCCAACCATTAGTTTTTGCAATCCCTGAAGCCGCAGCAATATGCCCATCTCCTTCTGATGATGGTGCCTTTGGGCCAATTTTAAGCCTTTGGAAAGGTATTCCTGCATCAAATCCGTATGATGTATCTGGATACCATAATAAATCATCTGCCGGTAACCCTTTAGCATATAGACAAAATCCCCGATTTTTTCTGCGCTCTCTATCATCTTTTGGATCGCTTCGACGCCGAAATGATACTCTCCTTCCTGTATGCAATACCTTCCCTTGGTATGATAGAAGGCAATTTCCAGCCGGGTTATTTCTTCCTTCTCCTTTTCCGTCCTCTTTACTTCCTTTAGTTCCTCCTCTAAATCCTTTAAATATTTGATAGATTCCTCCTGATTCAGACAAGCATATTTTTCTTCATCCATTTCTTCATCATACAGGATCGGGAAGAGTTCATGGCTGAAATCCGAATAATCATCCAGGTTTTTGATGCGGTATTTCAGTGCAGCCAGCTTATTTCCCCCATTAGAAAAATGATAAATCAGCTTGGAATAGACGTACTTGTCCCGATAATCGTTTCTTAGGCTCTTTTCCAAAATCTTACCAATACGATTGTGGAGAATTTTTCTTCTGGCAGGAGATTGAAGGCCGTAGATAAATTCCCTTAGCTTATGGTGGGTAAATTCAAAGCTGATTTCTTCCCCATGATCCACTTCCTTGAGAATATATCTGTTCTGCAGCTCTTCTAGGATATCCAGAAGCTCCAACTCATCTTTCCCGCTGATGGTGTGGATCATGTCCAAAGTCACCTTATCAAAAAACAAGGAAGCAATATTTAAGAGCTTCATCCCTTCTTCCGAGATATCGATAATCCGGCTTTTCAGTATATCCTGAGCTTTTCCTGAAATTTCACCAATGGTACCCTTTTCCTTCATCGTATTTAAAAGTTCCATCAAGAAAAAGGCATTTCCTTCGGTTTCTCGATAGATTCGATTCTTCATCTCCCGGGTTATGACATAATGAGGCAGTGCCTGCTCGATAAACTCTTCCACCTCTTCCCTAGTGAACCGGGATAGAACCACTTTTTCCATCCGTTGATCCTTGATCATCGTAGTGAGAAACGGTTCAATCTTTTTGCCATAACCATTTCGGCAAGTTCCGATCAGCAAAATTTGTTTTGTATCCTGATGACGCAATAGAAAACTTAATAATCCGATACTCATGGTATCCATCCACTGCAAGTCTTCAAAGATCAAAAGGACTTTTCTTTTGCCAGCAACTTTTCTGAAAATCTCCAGTACAGCTTCCTCTGCCACCTGGTATTTTACCCGATCAATGCCCTCCACAGGGTTGTGGGAGGCAGTGGCCCCTTCCACATCAAATATGGGGAATAGGTGCAGCACAATATTTTTCCAAAGCTGTGGAATTTCAATCCTCTCCCTGCGGATAATTTCCCCTAAATCAGCAAGTATTTGATTCCAAGGCTTTAGCGGGTATCCTTCCTCTGCCTGATAGCAGTTGGCTTGCAAAATATAAACATGCTGATTATCCACATTCTCCAAAAATTTCTCCTTCAGCTTGGTTTTTCCGATGCCTGCTTCTCCCATGATCAGAATCGATTTTGCTCCTTGGTTTTGAACAAAATCCATGTACTGTTCTTCCAGAAATTTTAATTCCTTATGCCGGCCGTAGAAAAACACATTTGCTTTCCATCTCCCGCTGCCTTTCTCCTCTTTGCCCCTCTTTGTCAAGGTTTCCTCATAGACCTTTTTTGTTTCAGCATCCGGTGTTATTCCTAGCTCCCGATCCAGCACTTCCGTCAGTCTGTGGTACAACTCTACAGCCTTATGGTAGGCACCCTCCCTGCCGTAACTTTCTATAAGAATGCGATAAGCCCTTTCATCAAAAGGGTCAGTATCCATCAACAGCTTTGCATAGTGCTCAACCTTGCGGTTTTCTCCTCTTTCTCGACATCCATTCACCTTCTCATATAACTTGGATATATACAGATCCCTATAATATTCTCTGTTTCGAAACATCCATTCCTCAAATTTTTCCCCTTCCTTCACCAGAAAGCCTTGAAGAAATTCCCCTCCGTAAGCAGCTATTCCTTCCTCCTGGTCATTGAAAAAACGTTGCAAATCCGTCTCAATTTTTATGTCGGGATTGACCATCACCGTGGATTTTTGAGGTGATATAATAATGTCCATGTCAAAGGCCTTTCGAATTTTATACATGGCATGCCTTAGATTTTTTTTTGCCGTTTCCTCCTCTACCTCTCCCCATAGCAAATCCACCAGCTCATCCCTCGTGGCCTGCCCATTTACAATCAAATAATAAAACAGAGCCTCCGCCTTTCTGAAGGGAAAAATGATTTGCTCATCATTTTTAAAGACTGCCGGAGCCTGCAGCATTTTTACCTGTATGATATCCATCCCATCACCTGCCTTTGTTTGCTATTATATCATATTTAGCAGCAAAAGGAATTAAATCTAAACAGATGAGCGTGACAGGGGACGGTTCTTTGTCACGCTCAATTGAGCTAAAAAATAAAGTGAAATAATATAGGATTTTTATCCAGTATCTCCTTTTTCTTTCTTATAATCCAAAATAAAGAGGGATTCCATCTATGAAAATAGAATATTCCTCAGAGGAGGAGGTGATATAATGCCAAGATATAGAAGGTTGGTTAGTAAAGCAGGTATCTACCATGTAATGATGAGGGGAAATGAAAAGAAAAATATATTCCATGATCATGAGGACAGACATAAATTTATTTGCATACTATCTGACAAAAAGAAAATATCGGAATATGAGTTATATGCCTATTGCCTTATGAATAACCATGTTCATCTACTAATAAAAGAAAGTAAAGAACCTCTTGCTCAATGTATGAAGAGGATTAATACCAGCTACGCTTATTACTTTAATCGAAAATATCAACGGGTTGGCCATGTTTTCCAAGATAGATTCAAAAGCGAACCCATTGAGGATGAAAATTATCTGTTGGCCGCCATACAATACATACATAACAATCCTGTTCAGGCTCAACTTGTAAACAATTGCAGGGACTATCCTTGGAGCAGCTATAACAGTTACATAAATGAAGCAAGCAAATCTGATGCCGTAGATAGAGAATTTATATTATCTTTATTTTCCCAGAATCCAAGGCAAGCGATCATATTATTCGAGCAATTTTCTGCAAAGGATAATACAAATTGCTTTTTAGATATAATGGAAAAAAGCGAAAATGAAAAGATAATCCTATATGGATACTTGGAAGGGAAAAAATATGCTGAAGAAT
Source organism: Thermotalea metallivorans (assembly GCF_001562415.1). GTDB lineage: Bacteria > Bacillota > Clostridia > Peptostreptococcales > Thermotaleaceae > Thermotalea > Thermotalea metallivorans. Next base: position 40,212 of record NZ_LOEE01000032.1, read on the forward strand.
TTTTAGGAAAGAAAAAACTATCTATAGAAGATTTAAAATGTAAGGTGAATAAACATGTTAGAGACGAGCTCATTGGTTTTTTAAAATTTCACTCTAACCTATCAATTAGAGAAATTGCAAATATATTAAGTCTAAACAGAGGCGTGATCGATAGAATAAAATTATAAAGCGTGACAGAGAACCGTCCCCTGTCACGCTAACAGGTCCCTATAACACAACCTTGGATAGAATTTCTTTTTCCAAATCCTCTACTTTTGTTTCCAAGGCTTCTACTTCTTTTGTCACTTCCCGGACGAAATCTTGATCCTTGATGGAGCCAAGGTTGATTTTGACATTATATAATGCAGAAAGTACAGCCGTCCTTGCCATCATCGCAGCCACAGCCCCATCGGTTACTGCATTTTTGTTGCCTTTTTCCACCACCGTCCCAATGGCCTCCATCATGCGAAAGGCATCCTTTGCCACTTCCAAGGGAACTAAAGCCGCTTTCTTTGTTGCCTCCTGAATGGCTGCCTTTCTGGCCTCTACCTCTTCTTCCGTAGCCTTTGGCAGCTTGAAGGCCGCCATCACTTCATTGAACGCATCGGAATCCCGATCAATATCTTCCACAAATTTTTCTCTGTATTTTGCCCCATGGGCAGCAATGGCCTTCATTTCATCCCCTAAGCCTTCGTAACCTTTTTTGCCGATGGTGAGGTTTGCCACCATTTCCGTCAAGGCTGCTGCCAGCCCCCCGCTGAGGGCAGCCACACTTCCACCCCCCGGAACAGGAGAGCTGGAAGCTGTTTCTTCCAAAAAAGCTTTGATGGTCATATTTGCTAACATTTTCTTTACACCTCCGCTGGATTCAATGCATATAGCATATTAACTTTTCTTATTTTCCTTGTCAAAAACAAGGACCCCCTTCTTAACTACTTTTTCCACTGTGCTTACCCCGATATGGTAAGGTATGTATTTATAGGATGGGAACTCGAGGATAATGATGTCCCCCTGCTTGCCTGCATCGATGCTACCGATCTTGTCTGCACGGCCCACGGCTGCAGCTCCGTTGATAGTCAAGGCAGTCACTGCTTCTTCAATGGACATCTTCATATACAAAGTGGCCAGAGCAAATACCAAGGGAATGGATTCTGTAAAACAGCTTCCCGGGTTCAGATCCGTAGCCAAGGCCACGGCACAGCCATGGTCAATCATGTGCCTTGCCCTTGCATAATGTTCCCTTAAGCTAAAGGCAGTACACGGAAGCAGTGTCGCCACCACCCCTGCCTTTGCCATGTCTTCAATTCCTTGATCTGAAGCCTGAAGCAGGTGATCTGCAGAAACAGCTCCCAATGCCGCCGCCAGTTCTGCTCCTCCTAACTGCACGATTTCATCGGCATGAAGTTTTAATTTCATTCCCATTTCCTTGGCCTTCGTCAAAAGTCTTCTGGACTGTTCCACGGAAAAGACGTTTTTTTCGCAGAAAATATCACAAAACTCTGCCAAGTTTCTCTCAACCACCGTCGGAAGAACTTTTTCTATCAGAAATTCTACGAATGCATCTTCCCGTCCCTTGTAATCCTTGGGCACGGCATGGGCCCCCAAAAAGGTTTTTACGATATCGATAGGATGTTCCTGATCCAGCTTCTCCATCACTTCCAGTTGTTTGATTTCTGTTTCATAATCCAGACCATAGCCACTCTTTCCTTCTACCGTCGTAACACCGAAGGATAGCATAGAATCCAGCCTTCTTTTGCCCAACCGGAACAATTCCTCCTTGGAAGCTTCTCGGGTTGCTTTTACGGAATTGATAATGCCTCCGCCTCTTTCCATGATTTCCATATAACTGTCGCCCCGGAGTCTCCAGGAAAATTCCTCAGCACGATATCCTCCAAAGACAAAGTGTGTGTGTGAATCCACAAAGCCAGGCAATACAGATTTTCCGGAAGCATCAATGACTTGGAAATCTGATTCGCAATAATTTTTCAGAATTTCTTCCGTAGAGCCCACCCCTTGAATCACACCCCCTTGGATGACAACTGCACCATTGGGAATCACGTGGAGCTCATTCATTTCCTTGCCCTTTTTCGCCTCAAAACCGCTGCAGGTCACCAGTTCTGCAGCATTTTTAATCAACAGATTGCCCTTTGTCATGGCTTTACTCCATCATCCTAGCCTCAAGGATCTGCTCCATAGAGAAATCCTCTACGCCTAAATAGTATACGGCCGTATCAATTAATGCTTCCATGGGTACAAGACCGATAATTTCACTGCCGACGATGCTCACGCCGTATCTCTTTGCTTCAATTCTAATCAATTCAAAGGCTCTATAAAGGGCGGTTTTTGTATAATCTGTCATATTCATAGAGATTTGCACAATGCCTCTATCCTTTAGTTCAATACCGATGGCCTTACAGTAGCGTAATCCTCCATTCAAAAAGCGTATATTTTTGGCGATTCTATTGGCAATCTCCATATTATCTGTTCCTAAATTGACGTTGAAAGCCACCAGTGGCATTCTGGCTCCCACAGCCGTTACCCCTGCCGTCGGATGGATTTCTGCAGGACCATAATCCGGTGTCCATTCCGGCTGCTTTATCTTCTCTGCCATTCCTTCAAACTCCCCTTTGCGGATATTGGCCAGATTTTCTCTTTGGGGCTGGGTTGCTGCCTTTTCATACAGGAAGATGGGCAGTCCGTATTTTTCGGAAGCTTCCTTTGCCACTTCCTTTGCCAATTCTACAGCTTCCGTCATGCTTACATTTTTCACAGGAATAAAAGGCACAACGTCTACTGCCCCCATTCTAGGATGCTGTCCCCGATGTTTCGTCATATCGATGACCTCAATGGCTGCCCCCATGGCTTCGATCACTGCCTTTTTCATCGCTTCAGGTTCTCCTACCACGGTAACCACCAAGCGGTTATGATCTTCATCTCTGCTGTAATCCAACAGTTTTACCCCTTCTTTTCCTCTAAAAGAATTTACGATCTTTTCGATTTTTTCCATATCCCTGCCTTCACTAAAATTCGGCACACACTCAATAATTTTCTTTAGCTGACTCACAGTTCATCCACCTTTCTTTTTAGAAGTCAGGGCTTACCGATGGAACCCATGGCCACATCGGCAAATGCCCCTCTCCTTTGTTTTTAAATCACCAAATCATGCAATGACATGCTATTTGCTGCTTTTCTTCTATTTCCTGCCGCTGAAGGCCTTTTCCACTAAACCCTTGACCAACTCTTCCTTGGGAATAAACGGCAGCGTAATATGATCTGTTCCTGCATTTTCCTTATTGTATTCTATACTTGTGGTAATGGAATTTTCATTTCTGGCCCAAGCCCGCCTTGCAACGCCGCCCATGACATCCCAGGGCATGGCCGTTTTGATGATATTGTCTACCCTTTCGCTGCCATCCAGTACCAGACCGAAACCGCCATTGATGGATTTGCCGATGCCAACGCCGCCGCCGTTGTGCAATGCAACTAAACTCATACCCCTGGCAGCATTTCCTGCAAAGCATTGGGTAGCCATATCTGCCATGACGTTGCTTCCATCCTTGATGTTGGAGGTTTCCCTAAAGGGGGAATCAGTACCGCTGACGTCATGATGATCCCGGCCGAGCATAATAGGTCCTACCTCTCCCTTGCGCACCATTTCATTAAATTTCAAGGCAATCTTTGTCCTGCCCATGGCATCCTGATACAGAATTCTTGCTTGGGTACCCACGACCAACTGGTTCTTCTCCGCATCCCGAATCCATACATAGTTATCTCGATCCTGCCCCCTTCTGGTCGGGTCAATGCATTCCATGGCAGCTCTGTCTGTCTTTAACAGATCTTCCTTTTTCCCGCTTAAGCATACCCAGCGGAAAGGTCCATAACCATAATCAAACAACTCCGGCCCCATAATGTCTTCCACATAGGAAGGCCAGATAAATCCGTCCTTTTCATCAATGCCATTTTTGGATATTTCCTTGACGCCTGCATCATATACGGATTTCATGAAGGCATTTCCATAGTCAAAGAAATAAGTTCCTCGATCCACCAATATCTTAATTAATTCAAAGTGGCGTCTTAATGTTTGATCCACCAGCTTTTGAAACTGTTCCCTGTCATATTGCAACATTTCTGTTCGCTGTTCAAAAGTCAGCCCCTGGGGACAATATCCTCCTTCATACACAGCATGACAAGAGGTTTGGTCAGAAAGTAAATCGATCTTGATATTGTTCTTCACTGCATATTCCAATAAATCCACAATATTTCCATGGTATGCAATGGAGATGGGTTCTTTCTTGGCCATGTACCCATGGGCAATATCAAAGCACTCTTTCAAGTCCGAGGAAACTTTCTTTACCCAACCCTGGTTGTATCTTGTCTGAATTCTGGAGTAATCTACTTCGGCGATAATGCCTACACCGTTGGCTATTTCTACGGCCTTTGGCTGGGCGCCGCTCATGCCGCCAAGGCCGGAGGATACAAAGAGAACGCCCTTTAAGTCTTGGTCCTGGGGAATGCCTAAGATCTTTCTTCCTGCATTCAGTAATGTATTGAAAGTTCCATGGACGATACCCTGGGGCCCGATATACATCCATCCGCCGGCAGTCATCTGCCCATAGTTGGCCACGCCCATTTGCTCTGCAATATCCCAATCCTTGGGGTTGTCAAACATACCCACCATCAAGGCATTGGTGATAATCACCCTCGGTGCATCGGGCTTGGATTTGAACAGCCCCAAAGGATGCCCAGATTCAATAACGAGGGTTTGCTCATTGGTCATGACCTCCAGGTATTTTTTGATCAATCTGTATTGCATCCAGTTTTGGCATACCTTTCCCGTCTCTCCGTAGGTAACCAGCTCATAGGGATAAAGGGCGATATCAAAACTCAGATTGTTATCAATCATCACCTGGAAAGCCTTCCCTTCGATACAATTCCCTTTGTATTCATCAATCGGCTTTGCCTTCAGATCCCCCTCTGGACGGAAACGATAACCGTAAATTCTTCCCCGCGTCATCAGTTCCTCCAAAAACTCCGGTGCCAATTGCTCATGGAGTTCTTCCGGGACATAACGCAGGGCATTTTTCAATGCAATCTCCGTCTGGGCCGGTGTCAGTTTGAACCCCCTGTCCGGCGCCCTTCGAATCCCTTCCACAAACTTGGGATACTCCGGCAATACATTGTCCAGTTTGATTGTCATTGCTTGAGATATATCATAGTTTGTAATCACTTCATATTCCTCCTTTTCTTCATCATCTCCATTCCTTCACCGCCATTAGAATAGTCCGGTAATCACGCCATTTTCATCAATATCAATGATTTCAGCGGAAGGCACCTTCGGCAATCCCGGCATAATCATGATTTCCCCCGTCAGGCACACAATAAATCCGGCTCCTGCCGATACTCTCACCTCTTTTACATGGATCTCAAAACCCTTGGGTGCCCCCAAAAGATTGGGATCATCGGACAGGGAATACTGGGTTTTGGCCATGCAAATGGGCAGTTTATCCAGTCCCAACTCTTCCAATCTCTTGATTTCTTTCAAGGCTTTGCTGGAGAATACCACGCCGTCTCCGCCATAGATTTCCTTCACAATGGTTTCCACTTTTTGAGGAATGGATGCCTCCACATCATAGAGGGGCCTGTAGTTTGGCGTTGAATTTTCAACCAGCTTCACCAGTTTTTCAGCCATCTCAACTCCGCCTTCTCCGCCTTTTGCCCATACTTCATTTAATGCTGCCTCCACACCAAATTCATTGCACTTCTTGAGCAACAGCTCAATTTCTGCCGGTGTATCGCTGACAAAACGATTGACTGCCACCATCGCCGGCAAGCCAAATTTCCTGACATTTTCCACCTGTTTTGCCAAGTTTGCAAACCCTTTCTCCAGAGCTTCAAGATTTTCCTGCCCCAATTCCCCTTTCTTTACGCCTCCGTGCATTTTCAGGGCACGAATCGTTGCCACAATCACAACCGCAGACGGTTTCAATCCGCCGTAGCGACACTTGATATCCAGGAATTTCTCAGCACCCAAATCAGCACCGAAACCCGCCTCTGTCACAAGGTATTCTCCCAGTTTCAGACCCAGCTTCGTCGCCATGATGCTGTTGCAGCCGTGGGCGATATTGGCAAAGGGTCCACCGTGAATCAGGGCAGGCGTATTTTCTAAGGTCTGCACCAAGTTGGGTTTAATGGCATCCTTCAATACCGTTGCCATGGCTCCCTGAACCTTCAAGTCCCCGCAGGTTACAGGCTGGCCATCCTCGTTATAGGCAACAACCATACGGCTTAATCGGGCTTTCAGATCCATTAAATCCGCTGCCAAACAAAGAATAGCCATAACTTCCGACGCTACCGTAATCATAAAGCCGTCCTGTCTTACATAGCCATTGGCCTTGCCCCCCAATCCTACAATCACTTCCCGGAGGGCTCTGTCATTCATGTCCAGTACTCTCTTCCAAACGATTTGTCTTGGGTCAATTCTTAATGCATTTCCATGATGGATATGGTTGTCAATAGCTGCCGATAACAGATTGTGGGCCGTTGTAATGGCATGCATATCCCCCGTAAAGTGAAGATTGATATCTTCCATCGGCACCACTTGGGCATATCCGCCCCCTGCTGCTCCTCCCTTCACGCCGAAGACAGGGCCTAAAGAAGGCTCCCTTAAGGCAATTACAGTTCTTTTTCCAATTTTGTTCAATGCTTGTCCTAATCCTACCGTCGTCGTTGATTTTCCTTCACCGGCGGGAGTAGGATTAATGGCTGTCACAAGAATCAGCTTTCCGTCGGGTCGATCCTTGAGTCTGTTAAAGATGCTGGGGTTAATTTTGGCTTTATATTTTCCGTACATTTCCAGCTCCTCATCCAAGATCCCCCACTCCTTGGCGATGTCCCCAATGGGCTTCATCTTTGCCTGCTGGGCAATCTCAATATCACTTGGTACTTTCACTGCCATGCAAACCACCCTTTCTATGTATTTTCCTGACATTGTATGTTTGTATTATATAATACCCCTCGTCACCAAATCGTCGAATTTTAGAAATTTTCTTTGTAATCTTTCCCGCCGGCTGCCAGCCACCGGCTATCAGTCAACAGTGCCGCTGACTGGGTACTGGCAACTGCCCAAGAAATATAATTTTTAGGCTTTTCCTGCTAATCGCTAACAATTATAAATATCTCCATATCCTTGAGATAAAATGTATGATAGACCTCTAAACTTCAAAGTTTCCCCGGGTAGCTTTCTAATCAAAAACAGAAGACCCCCCGGAACCATGGTACCCAGGCGGTCGCCAATACTGCGGTCACATTCCCTGGGGTAAACGCCACTTCCGCCAGTCATGGGACCGATGAAACTCAATTTTTTCTCTTGGGAAATTTGGAATCTTTTCCCCATCTCTCCAGTAGTCCCTCCTGTGCCCAAGAAACTATCAGGAAGCCGCCATGGCCTATTCCCTATGGGACAGTTGAAATGCCTGGATTTTCTCCTCTAATTTTTGTGCCAATTGATTCAATTCCTCTGCCAATGCGTTCACTTGTTCCATGGCCGCCGTCTGTTCCTCCGTAGAAGCCGAAACCTGCTGTGTGGCAGCTGCCGTTTCCTCGGAAACAGCCGATATATTTTCAATGACAGCCACAACCTTGTCCTTGCTGGCACCGATATGATCTACATTTTCCGCAATCCGGCGTATATTTTCTACGACCCCCTCCATGGTCTTGACAATCTCATGGAAAGTCTCCCTTGTATTGGCTACGGCCATGTTTTGTTGTTTTACCACATGCTCTGCCGCCTTCATAGTTTCCTGGGCCCTATGAATGTCCTGCCGAATGGTTTCAATAATTTGTTGAACTCCCTTGCTGGACTGGGCGGTAGATTCCGCCAGCTTCCTTACTTCCTCCGCCACAACGGCAAAACCTCTGCCCGCATCCCCTGCCCTAGCTGCTTCGATGGCCGCATTTAAAGCTAGCAAATTGGTCTGTTCAGATATATTGGCAATGGTCTCGACGATATTGCCTATGGTATTGGCCTTGTGGCTTAATTCAGCAACCACCTTCATGACCTCTTGAGAAACCTTAGTGCTGTCCATATTGCTCCGATCCAGTCCATTGATGGTTTCTAACCCCTTCTGATTGATCCGGACTATATTTTGGGATACAGTAATACTTTCCTGAACATTTTTTGCAATGACATCCAGCTCTTGGGACAAGGCTGCCACGGCAACCACTGCTTCTTCTGCATCCTTTGCCTGATTCCCTGCCCCTGTGGACACTTCTTCAACGGTTTTGGCCACCTCTTCAATAGAAATGGAAGTTTCCTCCGTCGTTGCAGCCAGGGCCTCAGAAGATGCCAGGACCCCATGGGAGGTCTGTTGGATGCTCTGGATCAAATCGCTGATTTTTTCGATCATCTGGTTGAAACTTTCACTGAGCCTGCCTAATTCATCCTTCCTTCGGATATGGGATCGCACCGTTAGGTCGCCTTCGGCAGCCCTGCCCATCACTTCCATAATCTTTGCAATGGGTAGGGTGATCTGTCTGGCAGCAAAAATACCGATCATAGAGACAAGGATGCCGATCACCACGGAACCCCATAGAATTTTTTCCATAATATTCTGCACCGGTTTTGTAATCTCATCCCGGTCCCCTGTCACTGCCAGTACCCAACCAGTTCCCGGAATAACACCGTATGCCACCACCTTCTGTTTTCCTTTATAGTCATAGGAGTCCACCTTGGTCTCTATCTTTTCCCCGTTGTTTAGCCGATAGATTACCTTTTTGATGGTATCATTTTCTACTGGCTTTGCAATCTTCTCCTTATCGGGATGGGAAAGCATGATTCCCTTTTTATCCACCAAATAGGCATAGCTGGATTTTGTATTGCCTATGCGGATATCCTTCAGATATTTGTAAAAGTCTCCTAAATTTACACCTACACCCAGTACGCCAACAGTCTTTCCATTCACCGTAATCGGATAGGAGAAAATCAACACCTGCTGGTCAGCCGATTTGAATATCACGCTCTGGCTCACGGCCCCATTCCCTTCCAGACTTTTTTTCATATAATCCCGGTCGGAATAGTCATTTCCCATAAGGGTTTCGTCACTGCTTGCAAAGACAACCCCTTTTCCATCGGCAGCAAAAATATATTCCAAACCTCCAAAATCAATCACCTTCAAGGCAAGCTCTTCGCGAATCCTTTCTACTATTTCCCCCTGATTGGCAGGTTCACTGCCGGAAGATTTGGCTAAAGCCAACTGCACAATCTCCTTCTCTTTGGAAAGAATCTTTGTCTCCAACTGTACCTTTTCAATCACAGCCTCAATAGTCTGAATCGTTCTTGTGTTGATGGACAACATTTCCTGTTCGCTCTGCGCCAGAATCGTTTTGGAAGCCTCCCGATAGACAAATATGCCGGAAGCTGCCATGGATATCATGACAAAGCATGCAATGAGAATTGGTAGTTTTTTTCGTATGGACATTGTAAACCCCCTTCATATGTTTTCCCTGGATCAATGCCTCATCTCTTTGCCAGTGATCCAGGCATTGACGGAAAAATCATCATGATGTTGACACCATTCATTTTGTCACTTATGAAGATTCGACACCTTTCCGCTTTTCCCTCTTTTTAATTTTTTTTAACATTTTATTTCTATTTGTCATGTAAAAAAGGAGTCAAAAAAGACTCCTTTTTTACATGACAAACCCTTGAGATTTGGCTTCCTACTCAGTCCTGCGCCCCTTTTTCCCTTTGCACTCTACTGATTTACATTTTCCCCCGCAGGTTCTACCGACTCCACTACAGTATCCTGAGGCGGTTCGTTCACCGGCACGACGGTCACCACATCATTCTGGGTATTTTCTCCCACAGCAGGATTATTCCCTTCCGTACTTGTCTCTTGTTCATCCTCAATTTCGATGATGCCTGTCTCTCCATCATAATTTACTTTCAACCCCAAATTCTCTGCAATAAACCTTAGGGGTACCACAGTCCTGTTGTTGATCAATCCTGCCGGTACATCAATGGTTTTCTCTTCCCCATTGACAAATACCTTTCCATCGGCAAGCTGAAAAACGATCTCCACGTCACCCTTTGTGATGATAACCTTTTGCTCTTCTCCATTCCAGGTTACCTGGGCTCCAAAGCCCTCTGCAATGGCTCGTACAGGAATCAGGGTTCTTCCCTGTTTGATTACCGGCGGCACGTCGAATTTCAAATGACCTTTTTTCGAGAAGATGTTTTCTACGGGAATGACCTGTACATCGGATCCTTCCTTTTTCATCTCCTCTGCTGCTTTTTTCAATGCTTCCCATTCAGCTTCCGTATACTTATTTTTCACCACTTCCTTCATCTGTGCAATAATCTCTCTCATTTTCCCTTTCATGGCTTCCATATCGGCTTTTGCTGCGGAAATTTTTTCAAGAAGCTCCTTTGCCAATTCCAAATTTCCACTGGCCTTTGCTGCCTCATAGGCGGCTTCCACTTGCTCCTTCTGTCCTTCCATCTGAGCCTTTAATGCTTCCACGGCATCCTTTTTGGCCTCCAAAGCATCCTTCACAGCCTTCCACTCCATATTTTTCAGCTTTTCTTTTAAGCCTGTTTCTCCTGAATCATCTTGTTCCATTTCAATTTTTAACTTATTCTTCATTGGCTCAGGCTTTACTCCTTTTGCCATGGCTCCAACGGGAGCAGCAAAGATGCATGCACCGATGACCATAAAAGAAACTGCTTTTTTCCAAACCATCATTTCCTTTTCCTCCTCTACTTTTGTTTTTGCTCAGGTTATGTCATAGAATACGAATTCTATTCCTATTTTAAGTACCTTCCTCCATCAATTCCCTTTAGATTTTTCACCCCTTCCATTTTCTTTTTCTCTTTGGGGCCTTTCTCCCATGGGATCTTTCTCTTCATCTTTCTCGTCTCCGCGGCCCCTTTCTTCTTTTTCAGGATGTTTTCCCCTGTCAGCTTCCCCCCGCTTCAATTCCCCTTGCGGCGTCTTTTCCTTTATGTTTTTTTCCATTTCACTTTTTTTTTCAAATTTTTCTTGCTGCCGTTCTTTCTTTTCCTGCTTCTCCTTTTCGTCCCCTTCACCTTTTTTCACCGGATTCTGCTGTTTTTCCACCAGCGCTTTATTATTTTTCGACTGTTCCTTGCCTTCATCCTTGTTTTCTCCACCAAGATTCCCTGGCTGAGATTTTTTTTGCTTTTCAGTTTTCTGCATCTCTACTTTCTCGGACTCCTTTTTTGGATCCTTTACCTTCTGGGAATGTTCCCTGTCTTCGCCAGCGGCAGGTTTATCCTCCCTTGCCTTGATGGCTTTTACTTCCCATGGGCCCATTCTTTTTTCCATCATCTGCTGGACCTTCATTGCTTTCATTTGCTCAATGGTGATCTTTTCTCCATTTGCTTCTGCTTTTTTATATACCTCATATTTCCCTAAGGAAAGATGTCTTTTCCTGGCCTCCTGAACATCTTCTTTCTTGCCTGCTACATAGACAATATGCAATTGCCCTAGTTCCATTTGCTGGGCCAATTTTCTTTCTATCTTTGCCACAATTCCCTTTTCATCCAGCCTTTCTTTTTCCTTCATCACCGTAGTGGAAATCAGGACGGCATTTCGTTCTTCCGTAAGATAGTGTTGCTCCTTTGCATTGTTCACAATCCTTAGCACAGCATCATCCACCGCCATGCCCACCAATTCCTTTGAAATGACTTTTTGTCCATCTACATTTACAGGGATTGCCTTCAATACCTTTTCGTCTCTGTTGATTTCCAGCTCCACACTGGGATTGATATCAATGCTGACGATGACTGCAGTACTGGCAAAGATCCTGGAAAAAATCCATGGGTGCATCCATGTCATAGAGAAAACCATGAAAAAGACCACGGCTGCAGCCAAACCCATCCTCCGGACAGAAATCTTGTTTTCCTTATAAAGATCGCCAGTGACAAAGATAATTTCCTTTCCAACGACGAGTCCGTCTTTTTTCACGATCTTCAAATATTCCATGGTATTGGTGAGTACAAGGGCAAAATCATTTTCAATCTTTATCACACATCCTCTGTACACCATGCACAACACCCCCCTCTACTTCATCAATATAATTTTTCAATAGATCCAGATTGCTGTCTAAAATCAATAGGGTAGCAATGATAAACTTTCTACTTCGTTTCAACATTTTCAGCGTTACATCCAACTCCTTCACAATTTTGCTGCCGGGAAGGGCTTTTTTTCTGTATAATTCATCCTTCAAGCCAGCATGGGATGCTATGTACTTTGCAATTCGGATACCGTTCAGCCGTGTATCTGCATGTTTGGGAGCTTCATGGACCAAGTCAGCGAAGGTAATGTCAAAGGCCTTCAGCCTGTCTTCCAGGGCCTTCATTTCGGCCTTTAGGGCAAAGGCCTCTGTAAAATCCTCTGTTTTCAATTGGGCTTCCACCTGCTGCTCCTGTTCCTCATCATACTGGCTGATAGGAATCGCAACCATGTATTTGCTTGTTTTCCGCAGATAATCCGTAACCCTGCTCTTAATCACCAGTTCTGCAAAAGCGATAAAACTTCCCCGGGAAGCTTCATACTTGTCTATGGCCTCATTGAAAGCCTCCAGGCCGATGCTGTATTCTTCGCTGTTTTCCGATTCAATATATCGGTTGGTGGTATTGGATACGGTCTTTATGATAAAGGGTATATATTCCTCAATAAACTTTTCCCGTTCTTTGGAATCTCCTCCTTTTATTTTTTCCAAACGATTGGTTAAGGAGTCTTTCTTGAGAAAATTGAATAGGCGCGCCAACCCCGTATACACCTCCTTACATCATAGATATACGACCTGATGAACTGTTTTCGGTACTGCCATCCAAAGTATAAAAGAGACCTCTCAGTCTCCTTTTTAATGTATCCATTGAAAATATAACAATTTTCCAAAATAGTAAATACAAGGGATAAAAATAGCCGGCAACATATTGCCTACTTTGATCCTCTTGATTTCCAACATATTGAAGCCAATTCCTGCCACCAGCAATCCTCCTATGGCCGCCATCTCCCGAACCACCTCCGGTATCAGCAATACCTTTACATAGGAAGCCGTCAAGGCAATAAATCCTTGGTAAAGAAATACGGCAATGGCAGAAAATAAAACCCCTGCACCCATTTTAGAAGCAAAGGCAACAGAAATAATTCCGTCAAGAATGGATTTGGCGAACAAGGTTTTGTGATCTCCCATCAATCCCCCTTCCAACGCTCCCATGATGGCCATAGCTCCTACGCAAAAAAGCAGACTGGCTGTTACAAAGCCCTTAGCAATTCCTCCTTCTTTTCCTCCCAGCTTTTTTTCCACCCATTTTCCAAGCCTTTCTAAATTCCCTTCAATGTCTATCAGCTCTCCCGTCATACTGCCCACGGCAAGACTCACAATCAGAAGCAAAACTGCCTTTGTTTGTAGTCCGTCACTAATCCCCAGGGCAATGATTGCCAAAGCCAACGCCTTAACAATGGTGTCAATATATCGATCGGAAATATGCCTTCCGAAAAATAAACCTACAGCACTTCCTACGACAATAGCCAATGCATTTGCAATAGTTCCCAGCAATGTGCTCTCCCCTTCCGTCATTTCTTCCAATACCTCAATATATATTCTTCTTTCCTCCGGAAACTCCTCTTTGAAATTATTTTCCAATTCCCAAGTTCCTGGCATAATAAAAAAGATATTGTTGGGCAAAGCCTGCATAGCTCTCAAACCGTTTTTGCGCAAAATGCTGAATATCCTTGGGGGCTGTCTCCTCCGGCAGGTAGAAGTACTCCATGACCCGTTTCACCCAAACATCCACAGGAAAAGCATCAAACTTCCCCATGGAAAACAGCAAAATGCAATCGGCAACCTTGGGACCTACACCACTGATTTTCATCAGTTCTTTCCGGGCAGTTTCCCTATCGTCATATTGCAGTTGATAAATGTCCGTCTGCTTTTCCCCTACCATGGCAGCGGCACCGGCAATATATTTTGCCCGATAGCCTGTCTTGCAGGCCTGTATTTCTTCTATGCTTTTCTTCCACAGGACTTCCGGCTCAGGAAAAGCATAATATTTTTTTTCCCTGTATTCTCCAAGGGGTTGGCCGTATTTTTCACACAATGCCTCTATAGATTTTTTAATCAAAGGAATGGCCCGATTGGACGATAAAATAAAAGAGATCAGCGTTTCCCATGGATCCTGCTTCAAAATCCGTATACCATGACCTTTCTCCACGGCCTTTGCCATGATTGGATCGTTTTTGCATAAGGTTTCCTTGATTTTTCCATAATCACGATCCAAGTCAAAATACTCCCTCCATATATGGTCAAATTCTTCCCTATGGGTATTATGAAAAATCACACAATCCCCCTTTTTTTCAATATGGAGTACCCGACCCTTGGCTACCCCGATATAGCTTCCGTCGGCTTCTCGATTCCAACGGAAGCATTGGCCGCATTCAAAAATATGGGTCAATTCAAAATCTACGGCTCCCTTCCATACAATTCGATTTTTTTCTTCCCTCATCTGCCCATCCATGGTTCTTCCTCCTTTATCCCTTTTATCATACCATCTTCTCTCTTTCATTGGAAAGTTCCATTTTTTCCCAGAAGGATATTTTTTATTTTTGCCGAATATATTGTATACCTCAATTTCATAGGAGAGATAGGTGCCCTTTGGGGAGAATAGGGAATGAAGTGTAAATCTTCAGCGGTCCCGCCACTGTGAAACGGAGCCGATCACAAAATGCCACTGGTTTTTCTGGGAAGGCGTGAAAGGCATTGATGTTGAGCCAGGAGACCTGCCTATCTGCTTCTTGCCCCCACATGGATGATGGTAAAGTTCATGGTTTGTTTGCTGTGCAAAGAAACCATGAACTTTTTTTATAGACAAAGGAGGAAGATATCATGGAAAAATTAAAACAAACCCTGGAGAAAATTGGAGAATTACAGCAGGAAGCCATGGAAAAAACCAGAAAGAGGGTAGACTGTTTGATCAAACCCCCGGGAAGCCTTGGCCGATTGGAAGATTTGGCTGTTCAGTTGGCAGGAATTACGGGAAATCCTTATCCTACCGTGGACAATAGGGTGATCATTGTCATGTCTGCCGACCACGGCGTCTACAAAGAAGGGATTGCTCCCAATCCACAAATCATTACGGCCATTCAAACGCCCAACTTTGCCAAGGGTGTTACAGGCGTTTGCGCCTTTGCCAAACAATCAGGCGCCGATGTCGTCGTCGTGGATATCGGTGTAGCCGTAGATGTGGATCACCCCGGCGTCATCAACCGAAAAATTCGGTATGGCACCGGCAACATGGCCCAAGGACCTGCTATGATGAGGGAAGAAGCCGTACAATCCTTAGAAATCGGCATCGA
The DNA here is from genome assembly GCF_001562415.1 of Thermotalea metallivorans. Lineage (GTDB taxonomy): Bacteria > Bacillota > Clostridia > Peptostreptococcales > Thermotaleaceae > Thermotalea > Thermotalea metallivorans. The sequence goes on from NZ_LOEE01000032.1 coordinate 55,574, forward strand.
AATTGCCGAAGAGCAAATCCGCCGTGGAAAAAACCTGATCGGAACAGGGGAAATGGGCATCGGCAATACTACCCCCAGTGCCGCCATTGTAGCCGTGATGGGAAATTATGATCCTAGAGAGGTAGTAGGGATTGGTGCCGGCTTGCCGTTGGAAAAGCTGGACCATAAAGCCCAGGTTATCCGCAGGGCTATCGAAATCAATCAACCCAATCCAAAAGATGGCATTGACGTCCTTGCCAAGGTGGGAGGGTTTGAGATAGGGGGGATGGCAGGAACCATGCTGGCTGCCGCTGCCCACAGAGTTCCTGTGGTCATAGACGGTTTTATTTCCACAGCTGCTGCCTTGATTGCCTGCGCCATAGAACCAAAGGTAAAAAACTTCCTGATCCCATCCCACTGTTCCGCGGAAAAGGGAGGCAAAGCTGCTTTGGATCTATTAGGTCTGCAACCGATGTTTGATATGGGTTTGCGATTGGGAGAAGGCTCCGGCGCCGCCCTGGCCTTTCATTTTGTAGAAGCAGCCACCTACATGGTAAAGGAAATGATCACCCTGGAAGAATCAGGCATTACCTTATAAGGAAATCCTTCACAAATGGTATAAGTCCTTCAGTTTTCTCCGAAGGACTTTTATCATTTCCTTAAACCCTTCCCCGCTTTAAAGAAACATAGCGCCATATACCCTCTATGAATTCCTCGAATTTTATATCCTTCATGAAAAGTATATTATGCACGATAAAATGTCTGGATACCTGATCAATGATTTCCTCCCATTCATCCTCCCCAATATAAAATTTTTCGTCATATTTCCTTCGTATCTGCGCAATCACCACAGCTTTAAAATCTGTAAACATCATATATGCTCAATCCTTTATCATCTTTTCTGCATCAACGCACCCTTGAGTACTATTATAGACACATTTCGTTTCTTTTGCAAGCTGTATACACTTTTCGTTTCTCAAGTATGTTATTCCCCTGCTTTATGCTACCATATATCCAAGAGGTGATAGGGATGTCCTTTGCAGCACGACTCAAGAAACTCAGAGAAGAACACCGGATGACACAGGAAGATCTGGCAAATTACTTGAAAATTACGCGTCAAGCCGTGGGCAACTATGAACAGGGTTCCAGGTTTCCCAAGGATGAAAATATATTAAATGCCCTTGCGGATCTGTTCAATGTATCCTTAGATTATTTGCTGGGCAGGGAAGAAAAAATCCCTTCCCCTTCTTCCATTGATTATATTTTAGAAGCAGGGAATACTTATGAAGATGATAAATATACTGCTTTAAAACAATTATTGTCCAGCGTAGATGATTTACCTGTCGATATCATCCAAAAACTCAATGAAATTATCAACTTTTTTAGGACTTACAAATAAAATAATGTCCTGCCAAAACACCAAGTGGGAAAAGAGCAGAAAACTCTTTTCCCACTTGGTATCTATATACTTTCTAAAAATCGCTTCAGCATCACCGCTGCTTCTGCCCTAGTGGCATAATCCTTCGGAGCAAATTGATTGTTCAATCTTCCCCTCATCATCCCTAACTGTACCGCTGCCTTTACGTCGTTCAAGGCCCACCCGCTGATTTCTTCCTTATCTGCAAAGGACAAAGGAGACAACTGTTTAATCTTTTCCATATTTCCTTTTTTCTCATAGGCCCTAATGATCATAATGGCAATTTCTTCCCGGGTAATCTGGCGATTGGGAGCAAAATTTCCATCCCCCATCCCTTTCACAATCCCTGCCCGATAAGCCGCCTCCACATGCAGTGCCTTATTGGCATCCTTCGGAACATCCTTCAAAATACCTTCATATTCCCTTGTGGAGATGCCCAAGGCATTGACCACAAATTCGGCAAATTCTGCCCGGGTAATCTTTTCATCGGGCTTAAATTCTATGCCATATTTCGGGGTAACAACTTTTTGACTTCCAAGGGTCAATACATCCTCCTTTGCCCAATGATTTCTCATATCGGCAAAAACAGCCGTTTCAAAGGTCCATGTCTTCTCAATTTTTTTCTCCGTTTTGTCTTCAAAAACAACACTTCCCTTTACCGATGCCGTATATTTTTCTCCCGGTTCCAGAGGACTTACAGGAATAAGAAGAATGCTTTCCTGTAAATGTTCATCGGTTTGAGGCGTATTGAGAAAAACTTCCACCGTTTTTCCCTGACTGTTGCTTAAAATCGCCTTGTCCACCGTAAATTTTCCCATCGGTTTTCCGCTGAAGTAGGATAAGGTCACAGGATAACCCACTGGACCCTTCTTTTTGTGATTTCTTAAGGGGTCTGGCGTTTCCACCCCATCCCAGGCTATGGGAACACCTTTTTGATTGTCCAGGGGATAGACAACCAGTTGATCCTCCACAGTCTTTTTCCCTCCAAAAAGGAAGGCATAGTACCTTTCCTTTTTGCTGTAGCCCATATCGGTGAAAAAAGGATTCAGCCAGGTCAACCGGTGATAAGGGGCATCCACCAATCCGTTGATGGCTTCCTTATAATCCCTTTGGCCTGCACTGACATTTTCACTGATATAGCCGCCGATATATCCAAAACTTCCTGCCCGGTCACCAGGGCTTGCTCCTGTAAATCCTTTTTGTTTTGCCGACTCATAATGGCTTGCTTCCTGATGGGTTGCCATATAATTGGCATGGGCTGCTGCTGCGGCATTTAAAGCTGCATCCCCTTGAAAAGGATTTAATTGGAATAAATTGCGATACTGATTGGCATAATCCAATGCCTCCTTCTGCTCCGGAGAAGGAGGAGCCAGCAGGTCCACCCCTTGTTCGCTTACGGTAAACTGCCAGCTACGACTGAGAGGTTTTGCCCATCCTTTAATACCTACCGTCAGATCAACAGTATGGGGCCCAGGCTTCAAAGGTTCCAAAGGTATGTATTCTACCGCTTCAATCCCATGATTATATTTGGCTTCTACCTTATTCCCATCTAGCTTCATATCGATAGATTCCACGGTATTCCCGTTTAGAATTATCTGCCAAATAATGCTGGGTCTTGTAATCATAATGTTCCCCTGAGGTCTAGGTGTATAAAAAGAAATACCATTTCCATAGGCAATACCGGTTATGGAAAAAATAAATAACATGGCCATGATCATGGTCATAAAGACCCGTCTGTTTTTCATTCCTGTATCCCTCCTTTCTTCTATTTTAATATAAATTGCCCCCATATTTTTTGATTGTCGTCAAAATGTAATATTCGTCTTTAAAATGTAAAATGATTCTTTTTTTGCTGTGGTTTGCAGCCATGGCAGGAAGGTACAAAATCCCCGTAGGGAACAAAACAAGCAAAGGGAACCCCTCTTCAGGATTCCCTTTTGAGAATCTATCTTTAACTTTATACGATACCTTGTGCCATCATTGCTTCGGCAACTTTTAAGAATCCGGCAATGTTTGCTCCTGCAACGAGGTTATAGCCATATCCATATTCTTCCGCAGCCTTCATGGCATTGTTGTGAATGTTGATCATGATTTGGTGAAGTTTTGCATCTACTTCTTCTGCTGTCCAAGCCATTCTCATGCTGTTTTGTGACATTTCAAGGGCAGATGTAGCAACGCCGCCAGCATTAGCAGCCTTCGCAGGTCCAACCAATACACCGTTGGCCAGGAAGTACTCGATGGCTTCATTGGTACATGGCATGTTCGCACCTTCTACCACATACTTCACGCCGTTGGCAACGATTTGTTTTGCATGCTCTAATGTAATATCGTTTTGAACAGCACATGGCATTACGATATCTACTTTTACATTCCATGGTTTTTCACCTGGGAAGAATTGCACACCAAACTTATCTGCGTAATCTTTTACGCGTGCACCTTTATTTTCTTTTAACATTTCTACTAAGTAGTCAATCTTCTCTCCTGTTACGCCATCTGGATCGTAGATATATCCGTCTGGACCTGACAGTGTAACAACTTTTCCGCCTAATTGAGAAACTTTGATGCAAGCTCCCCATGCCACATTACCGAAACCGGATACGGCAACTGTCTTGCCTTCGAAAGTATCGCCCTCATGCTTTAACATTTCTTGTGCAAAGTAAGTTACTCCGAATCCTGTGGCTTCTGGTCTAATTAAGCTTCCGCCATATGTTAAACCTTTTCCAGTAAGCACTCCGTTTTCGAATGCGCCTCTGATTCTCTTATATTGACCATACATATAACCAATTTCTCTTGCGCCAACACCGATGTCTCCTGCCGGAACGTCAACATCCGGTCCAATGTGTCTATAAAGCTCTGTCATGAAGCTTTGGCAGAATCTCATGATTTCAGCATCTGATTTTCCTCTTGGGTCGAAGTCAGAGCCCCCTTTTCCTCCGCCGATGGGAAGACCAGTTAATGAGTTTTTGAAGATTTGCTCAAATCCTAAGAATTTGATGATTCCAAGATACACAGAAGGATGGAATCTCAAACCTCCTTTGTAAGGTCCGATAGCACTGTTGAATTGTACCCTGAAACCTCTGTTGACTTGTACCTTACCGTTGTCATCTACCCATGGTACTCTGAATACGATTTGTCTTTCTGGCTCAACAATTCTTTCGAGAATACCTGCTTCTTGATATTCTGGGTGTTTTTCAATTACCGGAGCTAAAGAGTGCAGTACTTCTTCAACCGCTTGCAGAAACTCAGGCTCATTTGCATTTCTTTGCTTAACGGTTTCAAGTACTTGTTGAACATAAGTATTCATGACATCACTTCTCCCTTTTTTTATTTAAATAATCACATGGCATGCAATGACAATTCAGATGACTACGCAGGTCCCTTCCTCACAAGCTTCATCTAAATTCTATTGCCAGCCACGCTATTGCCCCAAAATACGAGAACCCATTGCAGTTGACTGCATCTGATACAATTCTATTATCTGCTTTTGCATTTTTTATATGCTATTATTTCAATTATCTGAATTTGTTAATTTTTTAACCCAGAATCTGTAAAAAAAAATGGCAAACGCACAACGAAATTCCTATGAAAATGTTTTCCAAAGGTGAACAACTGCCTGTCCTTTGTTCCTAGGAAATTATATCACACTCATTTTTTTTTGTAAACACTCTATATCAAATAACGATCAAATAACGATCAAAGTTTTTATGGTTATATTCACCGCCAAAATATTCAGCGCAGTCATATATTCTACCTCTTTCTTTATCTGCGCTTGAATTTGCCTGGCCAATACCCGCAAAGGATTTCCATACACCATGACTGCGTCCATATTGATCACAATGCCATTCGCCCCCGTGATCACGTCAACCTTGGAAACCTTGGAAACACCCAAAATTTTAGAAGCAGCATGGGAAACCAGATCACTGATGACCTTATCGGAAATGGTATACTTCCCCATATAGCTAAAAGTAGGCCTTACCACAGATTTCTCAGAAACATCAATGGTATTGTCCTTCCTTCTTCTCAATATCTTTAGAGGATCGAGAAAATAGCCGGAAAAATCCTGCTTGATTTCAAAGGTAGGTACAGGTATGACATGTTTTCCCAATTCTTTTCTCTGTCTTCTGGCTGCCCTGCGCTCCTCCTCCGTAGCAATATCTTCTATATAGACAAATTCATGGATCGGCGCAATCTCCAATCTTTTGGCGATTTTCTCCACCATCTTTACAGAAGTCCCTAGGATCAAAATTCCCTTTCCTGGGCGGGCTTTGATGGCATCCCTTACAACAGCGCGGTGATCTTCCTCATGAAAAAGGGCCCTCTTCACGGCACCTACCGCCGTGGCCTCCCTTTTGGCAGACTTGCCGGCAATGACTTTATTCTGCTGGATCAATAAACCGTCATCAATAATATAATCCAAACCTTTTTCATGGGCTAAAGTAATGGCCCGATAACTTTTTCCTGTGCCGCTTTCTCCTACCAATGCAACGACCTTCATGCAATATCCTCCCCCTGCCTCCATGGACCACCAGCAATTACCCTCTTGCCAATCCTTCGCAATAATATTATTTTATCACATTTCTTTCAGTTGCAAAATATTGGGTGCTATATTTTGATAAATATACAATGATAATCATTATATATTACATTTTTTCTTGTTTTTTTTCCGTAACTTTATTGTTCTTATTTTTCCCTTTTGTTATAATACAATTGTCTTAAACAAATTCTGAGTAATTTTAAGGAGGAATTCATCATGGCTTATGTAATTACAGATGCGTGCATCAGCTGTGGAGCTTGCGAACCTGAGTGTCCAGTAAACGTAATCAGCGCTGGCGAAGACAAGTATGTAATTGATGCTGACGGATGCATTGATTGCGGAGCATGCGCAAATGTATGCCCTGTAGATGCCCCTGTACAACAATAATCGGAAATACATAAAAAATCCCCTGGCGGAAGGAAATCCCTAGGGGTTTTTTTTTACACTTTTTTATGCTGTATGATGACTTGGTTGATCTTGCTTAAAAATTTCAGGATGGCCTTCTCTTCGTTCAATGTAATATCCGCCAAAACAAAATTCAACAGTTCCCCATGCTTTTCATTATTTTTATGCCATAGCTGTCTGCCCTGCTCCGTTAAGCGCAAAACATAAACCCGTTTATCTTCCTGGGATTTTTCTTTTTCCACATATCCGCAAGATACCAGCTTGCTGGTGGAAGAAGCAATGATTCCCCGGTCTATTTCCATTTCATTCACCAACTCGTAGATCTTTTTGCTTTCTTCCTCTCCAATCTTCTTCAATATGTAAATATCCAAGAGGGACAGTTCTTCTGTCTTTACGCCTTTCTTAAAACCTGCCCGGTCATAAATCAAAACGCGGTGCACCAGTTTCTCCAGCATTTTATTGATTTCTTTGTAATAATTTGCCATATCGATCCTCCAACCACATATGCTGGTGCTATTATACCATAGTTGAGAATATATTTCAAAGAAAAAACGGGTCAGCTGTCCCATGGGATCAACTGCCCGTATCGGTACATCCTATTCTTTCCCGGCTGCCACTTCCCTTAGGGCACCCATCAGGTCATCCACGCGGTCTAAAGCGTCCATCAGGGCAGGTACAACCTCATACAGATCCCCTACAATGCCGTAATCAGCCACCTGGAAAATCGGCGCCCCGGCATTTTTGTTAATAGCAATGATAATATCTGAATTTTGCATGCCGGCAATATGCTGAATTGCACCGGAAATACCGCAGGCAATATAAATCTTAGGCTTTACCGTTTTGCCTGTTTGTCCTACCTGATGGGCATGATCAATCCAGCCTGCATCTACCGTAGCACGGGAGGCGCCCACTACACCGCCCAACTTGTCGGCCAGTTTTTCCAAAAGGACAAAGCCTTCTGCCTTGCCTAAGCCCCTGCCGCCTGCCACAATCACTTCTGCCTCTTCCAGAGCAACCTTTGTCTTATGGGCTTTTACAATTTCCACGACCTCTGTTCGGATATCACTTTTTTCTAAAGCCACCGAGAAAGTAATGATTTCTCCTTTTCTGCCCTCTGCCTTCTTGGCTTTATCCATCACCCCCGGTCTTACGGTGGCCATTTGGGGCCTGTGATTTGGACAGATGATGGTTGCCATGATGTTGCCCCCAAAGGCGGGGCGGGTTTGCAACAACTTCTTGTCCTCCGGATCAATCTCCAGCTTGGTACAGTCCGCCGTTAATCCCGTATCCACCCTGGCAGCCACCCTTGGCGCCAAATCCCTTCCAATATGGGTGGCTCCCATCAGCACAATTTCAGGTTTTTCTTTATGGATGAGATCACTCAATACCTTCGTGTAGCCGTCAGTGGTATACTTTTCCAAAAGAGGATGTTGTCCTAGATACACTTTGTCAGCACCATATTGGATTAAGTCCAGGGCCAATCCTTCCACATGGTTTCCCAGCAGTACAGCACAAAGAGAAACGCCTATTGCATCTGCCAGCTTCCTTCCTTCCCCCAACAGTTCAATGGCCACAGGCATAATCTTTCCTTGTCTCTGCTCTGCAAATACCCAAACATTTTTATATTGGGCAAGATCCTTTTTTTCTTTTTCCCATTCTTCCCGGATGATGGCGTCAAATTTGCACGCATCCAGACAAGCGCCGCACGCCACGCATTTGTCGTTGATCACCGCCTTCTTGCCCACCATTTCAATGGCATCAAAAGGACAAGCCTTTAAACACAACCTACATCCGATACATTGATCTTCTAATACCAAAATCGCCATCTGTCTCCCTCCATTTCTCCCCTATATCACGTGTTTTTGCTTCAAATGGATTACCAATTGCTCTACCATCTCTTTGGTGGTTCCCTGGAGCATCACGCCTTTTCCTTTGGGCTCCGGTGTAAAGGAACGTTTTACCTGGGTAGGAGAAGCTTCTAGTCCCACTTCATCCTTTTTTACATCAATATCGGCCAAAGTCCATACCTTTACTTCCTTTTCCCGGAAGGCATCATAAATGCCTCCGATAGACATATATCTCGGTTTGTTCAGCTCTTTGATGGCCGTCAGCAATACGGGCTTTCTTGCTTTAATGATCTCATACCCATCTTCCAAGGCTCTTTGCACCCGAATTGTATCTCCATCCATTTCAAACTCCTGTACATAGGAAACTTGTGGAATCCCCAGCCTCTCCGCCAACTGGGGCCCCACTTGGGCCGTATCACCATCGATGGCCTGCCTCCCTGCAAAGATAATATCATAATCCCCAATTTTGCGAATGGCTGCCGCCAGTGTATTGGATGTGGCCCAAGTATCGGCACCGGCAAAGGCCTTATCGCTCAAAAGTATGGCTTCATCGGCCCCCATGGCCAAACACTCCCTTAATACTTCGTCGGCTTGGGGCGGTCCCATGGTAATCACTGTAACCTGTACGTCCTCCATCTTATCTTTAAGCCGCAGGGCCTCTTCCAAAGCATTTTTGTCGTCGGGGTTCAAAATGCTCGGAACCCCGTCCCGGATCAAGGTCCCCTTCACCGGATCAATTTTTACTTCGTTTGTATCAGGAACTTGCTTTACGCAAACAATTATCTTCATCCTTCTTCTCCTCCCTCTTTCTTGCCATGTCCATGAATAGAAAATCTAAAAGTCTTGCAACAAAGATTTTTTTATCAATAACATCGGCCGCCCGTTGGAATCCATAAAACATATGGATTTGCAAATGATCCGACGCTTTCCATCGATGGCCTTATCTTCAGCGGATTACTGCCCCCGCAATGACCATTCTTTGTACTTCGGAAGTTCCTTCGTAGATCTCCGTAATTTTGGCGTCCCTCATCATGCGCTCCACGGGATAATCCTGGGTATATCCGTATCCACCGTGGAGTTGTACGGCCTTGGTGGTTACATACATGGCTGTTTCTGCTGCAAAGAGTTTTGCCATGGCTGCCTCTTTTCCGTAAGATAGGCCTGCCGACTTTCTCCACGCTGCATTGTATACTAGCCAGCGGGACGCATTGACCCTCGTTTCCATATCTGCGACCTCAAATTGCAAGGCTTGAAATTTCCCAATAGGTTTCCCAAACTGCTCCCTTTGTTGAATATATTTGACGGTCTCGTCCAAGGCCCCTTGGGCTATCCCTAAGGCTTGGGCTGCAATTCCGATTCTGCCGCCGTCAAGGGTGGACATGGCAATGGCAAAGCCTTTCCCTTGAGTTCCCAGCAGGTTTTCCTTTGGAATTCTGCAATTTTCAAAAATCAGCTCCGTGGTAGCCGATCCCCTGATACCCATCTTTTTTTCCTTCTTTCCAATGCTAAAACCGGATGTGCCTTTCTCCACGATAAAAGCGGAAATCCCCTTCACCCCTTTGGACTTGTCGGTCATGGCAAAAATCACATAAATATCTGCCGTTCCACCGTTGGTGATAAAGATCTTTGTACCGTTTAACACCCAAGCATCTCCATCCAGCACAGCCGTCGTCTGCTGTCCTGCGGCATCGGTTCCGGCATTGGGCTCCGTCAAGCCAAAAGCCCCCAATTTTTCTCCCTTTGCCAAAGGCATCAAGTATTTTTGTTTTTGTTCTTCTGTACCATATTTCCAAATGGGCCAACATGCCAGAGAATTGTGGGCAGAACAAATAACGCCGGTAGTAGCACATGCCCTTGAAAGCTCTTCTACTGCAATGGCATAAGAAATTTCATCGGCTCCGGCCCCACCGTATTCCTTGGGGATGATCATTCCCATCATACCGTATCGATTCATTTTTTCAACGGTTTCCATAGGAAATCGTCCTGTTTCATCAATTTCTGCCGCCAAAGGTCTAACCTCGTTTTCAGTAAAATCCCTCATCATTTTTCTAACCATTTCCTGTTCTCTCGTCAATTGAAAATGCACCTTGATTCCCTCCTCTATATGCAAATGTGATATTTTTTTCACAGCGCCATCGGAAATGTCATGCATGAATCATGCCAGTTGCAAGATTTTTGTTAATAAATCTACAATGTCTTCAACATCGACTCATTCCTCTTCCTTGCCCCTGCCATTTTAGGCCCTTGGCTTCCCTGCAGCCCTTTTGGGAAAACATGGAATCAAAAATTAGTATATCTGCCTTGTACTTGATACAAAACAAAAAAGTGTACAAAAAACTGTACACTTTTTGTTGTTTCATCTTCTTTTTTGTAAAAGTTCGTTAATCACATGACAAACAACTGTCTACTTCTCCGTACACTGTGCATAATTCTGTACAGATACATCTACAGCAGATCAAAGCTGCCATAGACCTAGACCACCCCTTCCTAAAGAGTTCCTGAGGATTCGTTCTGACAGTGCTTTAGCAAGAAAGACAGCGTAAATAGACTCTCACTCAGATGGACATTTTCCACTACCACATGGGCCGGGACCTTCAAATCCACGGGCGCAAAATTCCATATTCCTTTGATCTTGCCCTTTACCAATCTGTCTGCCACACTTTGGGCTTGGGGGCCCGGTGTACAGATAATCCCGATATCAATGTTGTTTTCTTTAATATATTCTTCGACGGTATCGATGTCTTTGATTTCAATATCTCGAATCTTTAATCCGATTAATTTTGGATTCATATCAAACATGGCCTTTGGTACAAAACCAGCCTTTTCAAAATTCGTATAATTAGCAATGGCCTGACCCAGATTTCCGGCTCCTACAATGATTGTACGATAAGTTCTATCCAAACCCAATATTTTTCCTATCTCATAGTACAATGCGTCCACATTGTAGCCGTAGCCCTGTTGTCCAAAACCTCCAAAATTATTCAGATCCTGTCTGATTTGGGAGGCTGTAAAGCCAATCACTCTGCTCAATTCCTTGGAAGATATTCTTGTAATATTTTTGTCTAAAAGATCTTTTAAATATCTATGATATTTTGGCAGCCTTCGGATAACAGCCATGGAAATTTTCGTACTATCTTTCTCCATCCATATCTTCTCCCATTTTTATAATTTTTTGTTTAATATTATAGCATTTTGATATAAATTTGTCAATTTGATGGCCCATAAAGATTATTTACACGTATTTTTCCGTATTTTCTGCATGATATAGCTAAGGATTTTACTTATGCTGCTTTTTTGGTACAATAAAGTAGAATGAATTGACTTGAACATATGGGGGATTTTTATGATTATATTATCTTGCAACAATCTATCAAAATCCTTTGGTATAGATTGCATTCTAGATCATGTTTCCTTCTCTGTGAGCCAAGGAGAAAAGGTGGGAATTGTAGGTGCCAATGGAGCCGGGAAAACCACTCTCTTTAGAATATTAACCGGTCAGTATCCCTATGATGAAGGGGATATCTACCTGTCAAAGAATCTTTCCATCGGGTATCTGGAACAAAGTGCTGCCCTTGCACCGGAGAATACGATTTTTCAGGAGGCCCTCCATGTTTTTGATGATCTAATAGCTATGGAAGAAAAACTGAGGATTTTGGAACAGCAGATTGCCACAGCGGGACAGCATAGCGATCACGATGCCCTGCAGCATCTGATGGAGGACTACGCCCGCCTGTCGGAAGAGTTTCAAAACAGGAATGGTTACGGCTACAGGAGTGAAATCCGCGGTGTCTTAAAGGGGCTCGGGTTTTGCGAGGAAGAATTTGATCAACCCATCTATCAGTTGAGCGGTGGGCAAAAAACCCGCTTGCATCTGGCCAAGCTTCTTCTGGGAAAACCTGATATCCTCATGCTGGACGAGCCCACGAATCACTTGGATATCGAAGCCACCGAATGGTTGGAAGCATTTTTGAAGTCTTACCCCGGCACAATCCTGACCATATCCCATGACCGTTATTTTTTAGATGAAATTGCAAATAAAATCTTTGAAATTGAGCACAGAAAACTGACTATTTACAATGGCAATTACAGCGATTATGTGGAAAAGAAAAAAATACTGTATGAGCAAAAACTCAAGGAATATGAGGAACAGCAAAAGGAAATTGCAAGACAAGAAGAAATGATTCGCCGATTTAAGCAGCATGGAACGGAAAAACTGGCGAATCGGGCAAAAAGTCGAGAAAAACGCTTGGAGCATATGGAACTTGTGGACAAGCCCTTATGCTATAACAAAAGGACAAACATTCGCTTCGAAACCAGAATCAAAAGTGGCGATGACGTACTGAAAGCAGAAAACCTGTGCAAGTACTTTGGTGAAAATAAACTTTTTGAAAATGTCAGCTTTGATGTGCATCGGGGAGACAAAATCGGTCTTATCGGCCCCAACGGCATTGGAAAATCTACCCTGCTGAAAATCATCCTGGGTAAAATAGACTACAACGCCGGCCAGATCAAAACAGGTTATCATGTTCACCTGGGCTATTATGATCAAGAACAATCCGATCTGAATCTTTCCAATACCGTCATCGATGAAATCTGGAAAGAAAATATCCTGTTGACCCAGACAGAAGTCCGCACCCTTTTGGGTTCCTTTCTGTTCAGCAATGATGATGTTTTCAAGACCATTGCCTACCTCAGCGGCGGGGAAAAAAGCCGGATAGCCCTCTTAAAGCTGATGCTCTCCAAAGCGAATTTTCTGCTGATGGACGAGCCGACCAATCATCTGGACATTGCCTCCAAAGAAGTGCTGGAGGAGGCCTTAATCAACTATGACGGCACCCTCCTGGTCATTTCCCATGACCGATATTTTCTAAATAAAGTAACCAATAAGATCCTGGAATTGTCCCCCGACGGCATAAAAGAATATCTGGGCAACTATCGGTATTATCAAGAAAAGAAACGGGAATTCCAAAATCCTGTTGTTGAAGAAACCGATGGGCAGAAAACAAAGACCCAAATGAAGGATGAAAAGAGAAGAGAAAGGGAAAAGCGGGAAGAAGCAAAAAAGAGAAAAAAGGAGCAGGAATCCATCGAAACAAGAATCTTCATGATCGAAGAACGCATGGCCGAACTGGAAGCCTTGATGTGTCAGGAAGAAGTATATGCCAATCCCCAGCGAAGCAAAGAGGTCCACGAAGAAACCAATGCCCTCAAAGAGGAATTGGAATATCTGTATGGCCAATGGGAAACATATATAGAATAATCCTAGAAAAAACCGTGAGAGGGGACAGTTCTCTGTAACGTGCTATTACTATGTTTCATAAGTTTTGATTTTTGAATTATGAAATATCCTCGATATATAGTTAAAAAGTTGCCTAAAGTAAAAACAATGTTTTTTGAAATATATGGAAATAAAATACTTGCAAAACACTTATACTATGGTATAATTTCCATAGTATTGCAATGCGAAAATAACAAAGTCTTCCGTTGGAAGATTTAAAGGAAGACTTTGTTGAAACACATGACGGAATTTATGCCTTATCCACAATTTATGAAAGTACATAATTTCCCTATGTGTTATAAAAAATGATTCACGGGGGTATATATGCGAAAATTAATCCTATTTTTGTGTCTATTTGTATTAGGATTTTCTATGGTGTATGCAATGACAAATAAGTATATAATGAAAGATAAACAAGAAATGATTCCCCCTGGATTAACATGGGATAATACTACGGAGATAATTGATTGTAAAAATGGGTCGTGGACAATAGAGACATTTCCTGATAAATACTGGCGCCCATTTGATGAATTACAAAGTGAAGAAGTATTAAATATCCTTGAAAATGGCGAAAAAGTAGCTGAGTTTGGTTGTCCGGAGGCAGCTAAATTAAATAAAAATTCAAAAGACTTAGTAATAATTAGAGGACAATATTTGGGGGGCTCTGGCTTAATGAATCTGGGAGCTCAAGCTATTTTTAGGGGGGCCGATGATTTAAAATATTATGCGACATATTATTTGCTGGATACTGACTTAGAAAGAGTGTTGCTTTATGAAAGATTAAAGCCAAATATGGTTGTTAGGATCCATGCTTATGTCGATCCGAAACCTACTGATAATTTAGAGATAGGCAGAAAGGTATATAATTTTTATCCAGTTAAATTTGAAATATGGGAAATAAAAGAAGATAGCGAATGATAATTCGTTATCTTCTTCGTAATTATTAACCCGTGACAGTGACAGGGGACGGTTCTCTGTCACGCTGTCACATGTCAAGAAATCCATCAATACGTCGAAAGAAAGAGAAGAAAAATTGATGTATAGTAGGCTGGTTATATGTTAAACTTAATGTAAAGAAAGACAAGTTTTGTTCTATGTTTTTTAAATCTTTCTGTAGTATTTTTTATCGGTATATGGTAAAATAAACACGTCAAATTCCACCTTGGTGGTAATTATAAAAATTATTTAAGGGAGGTCATACAAAGATGGTATTTGAAAAAATAAAAGAAATCATTATTGAGCAATTAGGTTTAGAGGATGATGCTGACATCACCATGCAAACTTCTCTAATGAGAGATTTGGAGGCAGACTCTTTAGATGCCGTTGAAATTATTATGGCTATCGAAGATGAGTTTGATGTGGAAATTCCCGATGAAGATGCAGAAGCCTTCAAAAATATCGGTGATATCGTAAGATACGTTGAAGAAAAAATGTAGTTTGGACTATCCAAACTACATTTTATTTTTTTTGTTCTTTTTTGGTTCTTTTTTGAATAAAAAGGGCATATATATTCTATGGGGGAAATGTGCGTATTTTCATCCACAAGTTTTCCACAGAATCCACATTTTTATCCACACAGGAAAACAGTTTTTCCCTGAATTCTATCGTTTATCCCCATTATCCACATTCTCATCCACAATTTGATGCACATGGGGTTGGGGGTAATTTGTTTTGTTCTCATATACCTCCCCAAGCTTTAGGTTTGGTACTGCATTCAAATATAAATCAGCCGTATATCCTTTCAAATAGTTATAGTAGGCAGCACAGCCGATCATGGCCCCATTGTCGGTACACAGATCAAGGGATGGATACTTCACCTTGATTCCTATTTTTTCTGCCTCCATTTTTAAGGTCTGTCTCAAGGCGCTGTTGGCCGCCACTCCTCCGGCCAACACGATTTTGTCTGCTCCTTTTCTTCTTGCACCTTCCAATGTCTTGTTTACCAGCACTTCTATGACAGCTTGCTGGAAAGCAGCGGCCACATTCTCTACAATGATTTCCTTTCCCTTCTGTCTCTGGGTATGAAGGTAATTTAATACCGCCGATTTCAAACCGCTAAAGCTGAAATCAAGGCTGCCGTTTTCCAGATAAACCCTTGGAAAATAAATAGCCTCAGGATTTCCCTTCTTTGCTAATTGATCAATCAACGGTCCTCCGGGGTATCCTAAACCGATAGCTCTGGCCACTTTGTCAAAGGCTTCTCCCACAGCATCATCCCTCGTTTTGCCCATAATTTCATATTCACCATAATCCTTCACATAAGCCAGATGGGAATGTCCTCCCGATACGATCAGGCATAAAAAGGGCGGCTGAAGCTGGGGGTCCTCAATAAAGTTTGCATAAATATGGCCCTCTATATGATTGACCCCAATGAGGGGAATATTCAAAGCGTAGGCCATAGCCTTTGCCACAGATACACCCACCAGCAAGGCTCCCACCAATCCTGGGCCATAGGTTACACCGATTTGATCAATTTCCTTAAAAGAAACGCCAGCAAGATCTAATGCCTCTTGTATCACCATATCCACGTTTTCCACATGCTTTCGAGAAGCTACCTCCGGCACAACTCCCCCAAACTTTTTATGCAATTCCGTTTGGGATGAAATCACATTGGAAAGAACCTCTCGCCCGTTTTTCAAAACGGCGGCAGAAGTTTCATCACAGCTTGTCTCTATGGCTAACGTTAATAAGTATTCTCCATTTTTTCCCTTGATAGGATTCTTCATATGAATCACCTGCACTTATCTTTTGTATATCTTCTTTATTATATCCAAATAAGGAGAAAATCGCAAAATGATTTCTATCCATTAATGCAGTTCTCCCTTCTCTTCCCTAAAAGAATCGTTTCTTGGGGCGACCTCTTTTTCAATGTCGCCTATTTGCTCCCTCATTTTTCTGACTTCCCTATCTTTCGTCAGATTGAGCACCTTATAGTTTCCCATGGCCAATCCCGCAATTAATATGCTGTTGAGGAAAATAAGAAATATGAATTCTATCAAAGATCCATGAAAAACAGCCGGGTTTTTAACCCATTGGGTATAGTGATGCACAGAAATTACCACAAAAGATGCAAGAAGAGCAATTAATTTTGGAACCATTTCTTTCGTTTTTTCATTTAGAAACACTTCCTTGATCACCTGGGTAATCAAATTCACTGCCAAAACCATGGTGGTCACCGAGGAAAGATAGTCCATGTTGAACAGACTGATGGCTTGCCTTGCTGCTTCTTCTCCCATTTTTTTCAACTCCTCCATTGATTTTCGAAAAATTCAGCAAAAACATCTTTCTATTACCATATGCATCACCCGAAGAATTTGTTATCTTATTCTCCCAAGTGATTTCCATTATATATCTGCTCTTTTTTAGAAATACTAATAGTAAAATCTAGAATAAGGGATATGGAAAGGAGAGAAACGCTGCATGGAGTACAAAGATCATGGCACAGAACCCCGTGTGGAAGGAAAAGAATATCATAAGGAAGGCACCGCCAACCGCAAAAGAAAAATGACCTATATGTCCAATGAAAATGAATCCTTTTTGCAGAGATTAAGTGATGGGAATATTATGCCCGACGGCCTTTTAACGGCAGTGGATCAAACAAACTTTGTGAATCTTATCATCGGAGAAAGTGCAGCAGAGGAAAATATAGAATCCCATAGGAGACATGAGGATTTGGCCCCATAAAAAAACCGGGCGAAGCCCTTTTCCACGACCAATTGCAAACAAACCCTTGAGATTTGGCTTCCTGCTCAGACCTGCGCCGCTTTTCTAAAATAAAAAAAGGAAAAAAGCGGCTTGCTGATTCGCGACGAAGCCAAAATCTCAAGGGTTTATGAACATTGTATTGCCTTGTCTTCAGTCTGCCGGGTGAAGTCCTTTCACCCGATTTGTTTATTAGTCTTCCACGATTTTGGGTTTTCTGCTGTTTTCGATGGCTTCCTTAATATTATACAGATACGCCCCTATACCAAACAGTATGGCTACCAAAGAAACAAATCCTCCCAGATAGGGCACATAGGATACCAACATCAGAATGAATACCCCCAAAAGCATAGGCAACAAGGGTTTTTCTTCGTTCTTTAGAATGATTTTTCCCAGCCACAGGGCTCCCGGCAGTTTGGCCAGATACAGCATAAGCCCGTATAGCACCAAGGATATGATCCCCAAGGGAATACCGATAACCGTAAACATCAGCAATATGGCGGCAATGGGTGTGACAATCAGCCCCACCACTCCTATGCCTACGGCGTGCCACGGCTTCCTTTCAATGGTAATTGCTGTTTTATCCATGAAATTCCCAAAGACAAGCACGAGAATTGCAGCAATGATCAAATAAGTAATGATTCCAACAGCTTTCCATAGGATATTGAAGGTTTTCAAACCTTCCTCTGCCTTTTTCATTCTTTTATCCATTCCCGTATGGGGCTGTTTATATTCTACACTTCCCGAAACCACACCTTCAGGAATGGTGATTTTTTTTTCGCTGGTGTACTGGAGATTCCCCTCAATTTTTCCCTGGGGACCAAAACGGATCTGATCTGCATTGAGTCTTGCATCTCCCTTGACTAGGCCGTTAATCTGTATCGTACCGGATCCGGCCCGCAAGTCGCCCCCGACTATACCATCAATCACCACAGTCCCTGCAAAGACGTTGATGCTTCCGTCTACAGCAGCCCCTTCCGCTAGGAGAAAATTCCCTGAAAAGGCCGTAACATTTTTGCCGATGTCTCCTGTGATGGTAACATTTCCTCCGGCAATCCGCATGTCACCCTTTACCTGCCCCCCGATCCTGCTATTGCCGCCGATGGCAAGTATATCTCCCATCACAACCCCTGTGTTTTCAAATTCTTCCCCCGCTGCAAAAATATCCCCTCGGATTTCTCCATGATTTCTTATGAAGTTTCCGGCTGCAAAAAAATCTTTTTCAATGATCTCATCCTTTTTTACGATCATGTTGGATTCCTCGCCATTATCGGCAAAGGAGATACCAGGCAACAAACAAACCAAAAGAAAAATCATCCATATGTGCATAAATTTTTTCATACGATCAGCCTCCTATGATTGACATCTCTTATACTGGCCAAAGCTTTTTTATCCGATCTTCCCAAAAACCTTTCCGATAAGACCCCATAATCCATAGATACGATTTCCCAAATCTACGAATTTCATCAAGGCTATAATTTTTGTCTCCCAATGCATTGTGCCATATTTCAGATAAAAGAAAATACTAAGAAAGGCGAAGTAAAGAGAAGCTGCTGCCCACATCCCTACCCTGCTTTTATAGATAGGTTTTTGACGCCTGTAGTACTGCAAATCAATTTCTTTGAAAATGCCGATTTCAAAGTCTTCCGGTGCTTGCCAGTCTTGGATGGATTCTACCCCTTCGATGGCCTCTTTCATCCACTGGAAGTCCCTTCTGCATAGACTGCACTGCTTTAAATGCAAATCCAAATCTCTCTGTCCCATGGCATCCATATTCCTGTCGAAATAATCCATGATCAAACTTGAAGCTCTTTTGCAGTCCATCCAGATTCCTCCTCCTTGATCTCCCTCAATTTTTCCTTCAGCATATTCCTTGCCCGGTGGAGCCTGTTCTTAACTTTTGACATAGGTAAATCCAGCACCTGGCATATATCTTGATAGGATAGACCTTCCTTATGATACAAGATGATTAAAATTCGATAATCCTCGGGGAGCCCATCGATCACCCGGTTGATTTCATCCCGATTGCACCTATGGAAATATACACTTTCGGCACTGGCAGCATCATAGGGCATGCTCAACCTTTCGTCAAGGGACAAAGTTTGTGCTTTTCTTTTTCTGAGGTGGTCTATGCACAGGTTGGTTGCAATCTTAAAAATCCATGTAGAAAATTTATATTCACGATTGTATCCTTTGAGGCTGTAATAGGCTTTGATAAAAACTTCCTGGGCTAAATCTCTTGCCTCCTCTCTATCTTTCACCATCCGCAGACAAATGGAATAGACGCCGTTTTTATACCTTGCAATGAGCTCGTGGAACCTTTCTCCATTTCCCTTTAAAATTTCTTCAATGACTTTATGATCCCTATCCTGCAATGTTGCCACCCCACTTTATCCTCTCATCCATAATTACGACAGATCACCTATTTTGTATGAAAAAATATGCAAAAAGATTTCATATAGATATGGTTGGCTTTTTTTCTATTTTAATAGAAAATCTAGGCCTGCGCCTAGATTTAGCTTGTAGACAAACCCTTGAGATTTAGCTTCCTGCTCAGGCCTGCCCCTAGATTTTTTTCACCCTATGCCTTCATTTTTATAAATGCAAGAACTACACTGATCATCACCCCGACCAACCAAGAACCAAACACAATAATCCCTGCCTTTTTACGATTCATGGAATGGGTATAGGCAAGACCGATGGTAGCTGCCGCCAGATACCAGAGAACAAATACATCCAAGCTGGACAGCAAAGTATGGACAGGTGTACCTGCCTGGGTGTCAGGAAGAAAGACAGCAGGAGAAGTATACACTACAAAATTCTTTGTAACCATAGCAATGATGGTACGAATTCCTTCTCCCAACAGATTGATAATATAGGCATACCCAATGACGGATAATACTGCCTTAAATTTGCCCTTGGATCCGCTGACAACAGATAAAACATGGACAATCCCCGATTTCAGCAGCATGGTAATAAAAGGTGCAAGAGATGCCCCCACAATCCCGGTCCAAAAGCTAATATGCATGATTTCCTCCGGCACTTGTTCCATATGGATTCCTCGGGTTTCGTATTGCTTCATCACTTGCTCCTGGAGAAACTCTTTAAAAATGTCCATTCTGAGCAAAATCAACAACAAAAATCCCAAAATTACCACAACCATCGGAAACAATATCTTCGGTCTCTTTGCAAGATATTCCATGGTTTTGGAAGGCTCTATCAACAGATACTTTAATCTTTCCCACCAAGAAAGCTCTATAACCGCCGCCTCCCCCTGCACTTCCATCACAAGATTGTTTTGAGCTTCTGACATGATCTTCTCCCCCTTTTTATTCATATCTTAAGGCCTCAATGGGATCTAACTTGGCAGCCTTATTGGCCGGATAAATACCGAAAAAGATTCCTACGCCTGCCGAAAAAAGCCATGCCATCATAATGGTCCCCATAGAAACAGAAGGCGGTACTTTGATAAACATGGAAATAAGAAATGAGAATCCGATGCCCAAAACTGTACCGATGACGCCTCCGATACCTGAAATGATAACGGCCTCTACCAAAAACTGCATCAGAATGTCCTTATGTCTTGCCCCAATGGCCTTACGGATTCCAATTTCCCTTGTCCTCTCCGTGACAGATACCAGCATAATATTCATAACGCCAATCCCTCCCACAAACAAGGATATGGCGGCAATGGCGCCCACTACCGTCGTCAGGATTCCTGTCACCTTGTTGACCATCTCCAATTCTCCCTCTGCCGTATAAGTCCTGTATTTTCCTTCTCCTATATTGTCATGCCTTCTTTCAATAAACTTTACCATGTCATTTAATGTTTCCTTGACATTCACATCTTTTTCCATATTCATTTCTATGCCATATATACGGTCGCCAATACCTAAAATTTTTTCCATGGTGGAAATGGGAATATAGACGGTGGCTGGCTGCTCAAAATTAGCCACATTGCTGAAAGGCGCTTTGGGCGTTTTATAAAGGCCTACTATCACCAAGGACAAATTCCGATAGCGCATCTGTATGAGAATATTTTCTCCAATCACATTGGTTCTTCCAAAGACCTTCATGGCAGTATTCTCATCGATCACCGCCACTTCCCGTTTGGCCTTTATATCTCCTTCCAGCAGATATCTGCCCTCTAACATCTCAATTTTTTCAATCTTATTGTAGAATTCATTGACCCCGCTCAGATTGATATTCAACAATTCCTTCTTTGCCACAATCTTTCCCGTATCCTGCAAGCTAGGACTTAATGCCACAATTTTATCCGAAAAAACCCGCCTTAAGGCTTCCAGATCCCCATAGTTGAAATAATCTCTAGCCGTAGGATTTTCCCGCCAATTGGTAGTTAAGTACACACGGTTGACCCCGAATTGCTCGAATTCCTTCCCGATAGCACTTTGACTTCCCTTCCCCAAGGCTACTACAGCAATGACAGAGGAAATCCCGATAATAATTCCCAGCATCGTCAAAAGAGACCGCATTTTATTTACCCAGATGGCATTCACCGCTACTTTGACACTCTCTATGAAATTCATCCCATCACCTCAATTTTCAAAAGCATATACCCTACAGGCCGGAAATCATGGTGCGATTTTCTACAGCCCTATCCTCCACGATCTCCCCATCCCGAAAGGCTACAATCCGCTTTGCATGGCTGGCGATGTCCGCCTCATGGGTAACCAGCACAATGGTGGAGCCTTCTTCGTTCAGTTGCTGAAATATGGCCATAATTTCCTTTCCCGATTTGGAATCTAGATTTCCCGTGGGCTCATCCGCTAAAATAATTGCAGGATCATTGACCAGGGCTCTAGCTATAGCGACCCTCTGCCGTTGCCCTCCTGAAAGTTCGTTTGACTTATGGTGCATACGATCGGCCAATCCCACCCGTTGGAGGGCTTCTTTCGCCCTTTCTACCCGCTCCTTCGAAGGGATTCCTGCGTACATCATGGGCAGTTCTACATTTTTTAGGGCAGACATACGGGGCAGCAGATTGAAAGATTGAAAGACAAAGCCGATTTTTTTATTGCGAATCGCTGCCAATTGTACATCATTTAGTTCTTCTATTTTTTCTCCATCCAATCGGTATCTTCCCTCCGTCGGCCTGTCCAAACATCCCAAGATATTCATCAGCGTCGATTTTCCAGAGCCTGACGGTCCCATAACAGCCACAAATTCTCCCCGATGGATTTCCAGGCAGATTCCCTTCAGAGCTTCCACTTGGATGCTGCCTGTGCGATAGATCTTGGTAAGATTATCAATTTTTATCATTGTCCATCACCTTATTTTCCTTGACCGCTTCTCCATCCTTTAGTTTCTCCGTAGGATTCATAATCACACGATCATTTTCCTTGAAACCTTTTCCTATCACTTCTACTGCCAGATCACTTTCAATACCCGTTTGAATCACATGTTCCTTTGCTTTTCCTTTTTCTACAGTAAAAATTACTTTCTCTCCGTTTTTCTTTGTGAAAATCGCTTCGTAGGGGACCACCAAAACTCCTTTTTTGCTTTCTGTCAAAATATCCACATTTGCCGTAAAGCCCGGCTTCATATCTGTATTTTTATCTATTACCTCAATCTTTACTCGAACCACCGTTTCCTTTCCCTGGCCCGTATTGTTGGATACGGCCATGGCATCTATGTACTTCACCCGGCCTCTGTAGATTTTTCCCTCAAAGGCGTCCCCTGTAATTTTTACCCCCTGGCCCAATTTTACTTTATGAATATCGTACTCACTAATATTGGTAACAATCTCTAAAAGATCCGTATTCACGATGGTCATCAAGGGCATATTGACCGATGCCATGCCTCCTTCTAAGGCATTCACGCTCACCACGGTTCCCCCTATAGGGCTTTGGACTGTATATTTTGCCAATTCTTTTCTTAATCGCTCAACACTTAATTCCGACAGACTCACTTGTTTTTCCTGGGTACTTATTTTCGAATTTTTTCTCCCATGATCAAAATTTTTTTGTGCCAATACATAATGATTATAATTTTGATCCATGAGGCTCTTCGCTGCATCTAGTTCACTTTTGCTCACGGCACCTGCTTCATACAACTTTTTTTTATTCTCATAGGCCCGTTGGGCATCCCTGTACTGGATCTCTGCATTGCTTAGGGCAATTTCCAATTCGATATCGCCTTCATTTTTCAACTGTTGAAGAGTATCCCGATCCATGGCCAGCTTCATCTCTGCTTCCCTAATTTGATAATCCAGATCTCCCGTTGCCAGCTTCACAAGGGCCTGTCCTGGTTCAACCCGATCTCCCTCCTTGACCAGCAGTTTCTCTATTTTACCGGATATATCGGGCAGGACATCCCTTTTTTCCATGGAAAGCACCTCGCCACTGGTAAGAATATGGGATTCCATATCTTGTTTCTCTATAGGCGCAGTTTTTACAACAATGCCCTTCTCCTGTTTTTTCTGACTTGCCTTTACGGCAGCGGCCCCTACAAACAAGACAATCACAAGGGCAGCACTGATCATGACCCACATTTTTTTCTTTGTTTTTTCCATTTCTGCGACCCCTTTCCTTATGACACTTCCATGATTGATTACGTGATTTGCAAAAGAATGTCTGAAAAATCATGTGAAAAATATGGAAAAATAGGAAAAGACGACCCTTCGCCGTCTTTTATCTTCCCTGTCGCCACATAATCACTGCATCCTCATGATTATCCCCATAGTATTCGGGACGAATCCCACAGGCCTCAAATCCGTATTTCCGATACAGATTTTGGGCAATATGATTGGAAACCCTTACCTCCAGGGTCATTTGCCCAATTTTTTCTTTTTCTGCCTCCGCAATAAGTGCTTTCACAATCAAATCTCCATAACCTTTTCCCCGCTCTTCGGGATGAACCGCAATATTGGTGATATGAGCTTCATCTACAATCAGCCACATGCCTCCATAGCCTGCAACTTTTCCATCCGCCTCTACCACCACGTATCTTGCAAATTTATTTTTATCAATTTCCGTTTCAAATGCCTCCTGAGACCATGGAATTGAAAAACAACACCTTTCAATTTCCATCACTTGGGGAACATCCGCCAGAGTCATCTTTCGAACCTGTACTGCACCCATCCTTCTCACACCTTTTTCCTTTTTTCTTCATATTGTCTTTCTGCCTCTGATTTTCTCAAATAGTCGGGAACCAGCGCATAAAAGCTTTTTACTTCCCCGGCTTGAGCCTTTTGCAGTGCCAATTGGGCCACAGAAGAAGCACGGGGCATTTTGACGGTACTGGGCGGCAGTATCATCCGTTCACCCAATTGATCTGATAAGATCTTCCAATACTTTTCCACTCCATCTCCTACAAACACTACCTTTTCCGGTCTTTCCAACAGCTTTGCAATGAATTCCTCCAAAGCAACAGCCATTGGTGCTTCGATTCTGTGCAAATCTCCTCCATTCCATTGATATAGGGCAGTATATACTTGATTCCTCCTGGCATCCAGAATAGGGCATATCAAACCTTGACAAAAAGGCAGATTAAAGGCCAGGGCATCCAAGGTAGATACCCCCACCACGGGTATGTCCATGGCATGGGCAAGCCCTTTTGCCGTGGCAACCCCTATCCTTAATCCTGTAAAGGAACCGGGCCCTTCAGCCACTGCAACCAGGTCTATGGCTTCCATGGTCAACCCGCAGCTCCTCAGCAGTTCATCAATCATAGGCATCAATTTTTGCGAATGGGTCCTTTCGTGGTTGATGGTATATTCTCCCATTAATTTTTCATCATCCATCACTGCCACCGATGCAACCATGGATGACGTATCCAAAGCAAGTATCTTCATTCTGATTTCAACTCCTCTATGATTTGCTGGAAATGTTCCGTAGTGCCCCTCAGTACAATCTCCCGATCATGCACTCCCGATCCCTTGGTAATATGTATCCAAAGATGCTCTTCTGGAATCAATTCCTCTATCTTGGATGCCCATTCAATGATACAAACACCATCTCCATAAAAATATTCCTCATAGCCCAAATCTTCCATTTCTTCTATCCTTTGAATCCGATATACATCAAAATGATACAGGGGCAACCTTCCTGAATATTCGTGGATCAGGGTAAAGGTTGGACTGGTGACCTCCTCCTCCACTCCCAAACCCTTTGCAATCGCCTTTGACAGCGTGGTCTTCCCTGCGCCCAAGTCCCCCGTCAAGCATACTACATCACCCTGCTGCAGCAAGGTTCCCAGCTTATACCCCAATTGAAAGGTTTTTTCCTCATGATAGCTGGCAATCTTCATTCCATTGGCACTCCTACCCATACAATTGATCTATCCCTTCACTTTAGTTTCTCCCAAATCATATCATCATTATATATGTAATGGAAAAACAGCGCAAGGGTAGAAAAACATCCCACGGGAATGGGATGTTCTTATCTTCTTAATCTTCCAAAACAGGCGGATACAAATAGCATAGCAGCATAAATACCCAGGATAAATAAAATTGCCGAAACAATGAAATACAAAGCATCACCTTCTCCTATGCTTGATCCTACACTACCATTATATCTTTCCAATTTCAGGATGTGACCTATATGTGACCACAAAAAAAGCTGCCTTTTCGACAGCACTAAGATACATCCTCTTTCTCACCAAGTGAACTTTCCTTATAATATCGTATGATCAGCTCATCCAGCATTTGGCTCAATATTACAACCTCTTCATCTGTACCCATATTTTTATCCATCATCAACTGTTCCAATCGGCTTCTGACTTCATTAATTCTTGCGGCTAGCCTCTCTTTGGCATTATCGGTCATAATATCCACCCCCTGTTTGTTTATTATATACCGCGGAAGGGTGGAAAAAAAACAAAATTTAAAACATAATTTTTTTGGCTTTTCGACATTTTCAACTCCTGAGGAGTATTTTGCCCATAGAAACCAAGCAAAGGCTTTACTTCACAATCTTCCTTAGGATACTGAATTCCTGCTGCAGTGAAATATTTTTCTTCCTGCATATATATCCGATCCATCCCAACACCAGATCATGGGGTACGAAGAAAAGCAGCCTAAGCCATTCATCGGCCAGGATCTGGGCAATGTCCACTGGAAAGAAAATATACACACATCCTTCTATGATTGTAATCACTGCAAAGGATAAAAGGGCGGCAATGGCAGCCGTTGGAATATTTACCTTTACAAATATGCAGGTATATATCACCAAGGTGATCAGCTGCACAACCGTATGCCACCCAAAAACTGTATATCTCCTAATGAAATAGGCACTGATTCCCTGCAATATCCCTACCATAATGAGTTTTTTCCATGATGGTCTTACCCCCAAGAGAGACAATCCTGCCCACAGGATCAAGATTGCTTCCGGTATAGCTCCCAATATTACAACATTTATCGGCAATATATCCATATTCCCATGTCTCCTTTTCCTGTCTATGCGCTGTCGGCCTCCAGCTCATCCCAATACTCCACAGAACCTGTTCTGTACATGCCGGTGACTGCCAACGGATTTACTTCCTTTGATACACCACTTTTCCATCAATCATCGTATATTCTACCGTCGATTTTAATTCGAAGGGATGTCCGCTCCAGATGACAACATCGGCATCCTTTCCTTCTCGGATACTCCCTACCCGATGATCAATCCCCAGAATTTCTGCCGCGTTAATGGTGATAGCCTTTAACGCCTCCCCTTCATCCATCCCTGCCTTCACCGCTAGTCCTGCGCACACCGGCAGATATTGCACAGGAATGACGGGATGGTCCGTCATAATGGCAATCTTCACCCCTGCCCTGCTCAATATGCCCGCAGTTTCAAAAGTCAGATTCTTTAATTCATATTTGGACCGCTCTCCAAGACTGGGACCTACCACAGCCCATAATCCTTCTTCACGAATATGGCTGGCAATCAGATGTCCCTCTGTACAGTGCTCCAGTGTAACCTTGACGCCAAATTCTTTAGCAATGCGGATCGCCGTGAAAATATCATCAGCCCGGTGGGCATGGGCCTTCAAAGGAATCTCTCCCCTTAAAACAGGAAGCAAAGCTTCCATCTTCATGTCAAAGCTCGGTTTTTTCGACGGATCTTCCATAGCTCTCTCCAGTTTGGCAGCATATTCCTTGGCCTTATACAGGGTATCCCGCAATATGGCCGCCGTGGCCATTCTCGTACTGGGAGACTGCTTTCTCTCATGGTATACCCGCTTAGGATTCTCTCCAAAGGCACATTTCATGGCAACAGGCTCCTTGATAATCATATGATCCACCCTGTCTCCATATGTTTTGATGGCAACAAATTGTCCTCCGATGACATTGGCACTTCCAGGTCCTGTTGCCACAGAAGTAACCCCTCCCTCATAGGCCTCTTTGAAAGTTTTGTCCATCGGATTAATCGCATCAATTGCCCTTAAATGGGGAGTTACAGGGTCTGTCATTTCATTGCCGTCGGCGCCCTCAAAGCCAATGGCATCCTCCCACATGCCCAGATGGCAGTGGGCATCAATCATCCCCGGCATGACAATCTTTCCCTGGGCATCGATAACCTTTGCATCCAAAGGCGCCACAAGATTTTCTCCAATCTCCTTTATTTTGCCATCTTCAATCAAAATACTGGCCTTCTCGTATACCTTTCCTTCCATCGTGAAAATTTTTCCGTCTTTTATCAAAATCATGGTATTTCCTCCCTCTGTGGATATGAAACTTGCACATTGGATTTTTTATTACATCTTCTACATTTTTTACATAAATCCTGCATGAATGAAAATTTGATGGATGTATGGGCGGCGCCCCTGCAACAAAAAATTTAGCTTTGAAGTTGGATATTTCTATATTATAATATATCTAGGTTTGCTATTTTTTTTTAGCTATTAAAAAATTATAAGTTTATGATTTGTATTGAAAGGAGTATTTCGATGAAAAAGGGAGATTTTTTATGGCTGTTATCTTTATTGGCTGTGGTTGCATTTTTGGTATTCCCTGCCACCCATGAAATTTTTGTTGACTCCACCAAAGCCCACCCCTATATGATGGGTTTTATCAAGGTAGCTATTCTAGCCACCATGGGAGAGTTGCTGGCTGTCAGAATTGCAATGGGAGGTTGGGCAAAACCGGTAGGAACCTTCTGGCGTGTTGTCATTTGGGGCGTTTTGGGTATGTCCTTTGCCGTAGTATTTCCCATCTTTGATGCCGGTGTTCGGACAGCTATAAAAGCAGGTCTGATCCCCAGCTTTGGTGAAAGTCCCATTGCGGCTGCGTTCTTTATCAGCACCGCAATGAACCTTATTTTTGCTCCAACCATGATGGGTCTCCACAGGATTACGGATACCTATATTGAGTTATGTGACGGCAAAATTGCCAACCTCAATCAAGTTACCATCCATAAGGTAGTGGAACATATTGATTGGAAGGGCTTGGTAAGCTTTGTCTATATGAAAACAATTCCATTCTTCTGGATACCGGCCCATACTATTACCTTCTTGCTCCCGCCCGAATACAGGGTATTGATGGCCTCTTTCCTTTCCATCGCCCTGGGTGGAATCTTGGCCTTTGCAAAGAAAAAGGGGCAAGGAAGCAAAAATTAAGCCTTATTATCTAAGCCTATCGCCCCATGGACGATGGGCTTTTATGATTGAGACGGTCAATGAGTGCCACCAGTTCCTCCATGCTGTCCACAACATAATCGGGAGAATGCTGCATATACAGATGGGAAGGCAGGGCGCTCCAGCTTACGGCCACAGAAAGAATCCCCGCATTTTTTGCACATTGTATGTCAAAGGGACTGTCTCCTACCATCATGGCTTCTTCCGGTGTTCCCCCTAACCTCTCTAATGCCATCAACGCCGGCGTAGGATTGGGCTTATGATGCTTGGTGTCATCAGCGCCAATGAGACAGTCGAAATATCCTTCAATTCCAAAGTGCCGCAGACCTTTTGTGGCCGATTCATTTAATCTGGAAGTAACCACTGCCAGCTTATAACCCTTGCAATGCAATGCTTTCAATGCTTCTTTTACGCCCACATGGATCGTAATCAATCGATCAAAATTCTCGATTTGAAAAGTCCTATAGGTATGAATCGCTTCCTCCACACAATCCTTGCATTCCCTCTCCAAGGTAGTTCTTAGAATTTCGCCAAAGGTTTTCACAATATATTCCTTGGAAACTTCTTTCTTCAGATGTTTCCGATAGGTATGCTGGAAAGACTCAATAATTAGATTGTTGGTATCTAATAACGTCCCGTCTAAATCAAACAATATATATTGAATGGCCATATGCTTCTCCTTTCCCTATATTCCTTTCATGCTTAAGGATACCTTGCCCCGTTCTACGTCTATCTTCAGCACCCGTACCTTTACCACATCTCCTACGGATACCACTTCCATAGGATTTCTGACGTACTTGTCGCTCATCTCCGAAATATGGACCAATCCGTCATTCTTTATACCGATATCCACGAAGGCGCCAAAATCAATAACATTTCTTACGGTGCCCGTCAAAATCATGTCGGGTTTTAAATCTTCCAGTTTCAATACATCACTTCTAAAGATGGGCTTTGGCATTTCCTCCCTAGGATCCCGGCCCGGCTTCTGAATTTCCTTCAAAATATCCCTCAGGGTTGGGAGGCCGATCTCCAATTCTTCCGCCAATGTTTTCAAATTTATTCCCTGCATTCTGTTCTGTAAATCTCCCAACTGTCTGTTTTTTACATCCTGCAGCCTATAGCCCAGCCTGGCAAGAAGTCTTTCTGCTGCTTCGTAGGATTCCGGATGTACAGCCGTATTGTCTAAGACATGCTTTCCTTCAGGAATCCTTAAAAATCCTGCACACTGTTCAAAGGCAGAAGGTCCTAGACGAGGCACCTTGAGCAATTCTCTCCTGTCTTGAAATTTTCCGTGCTCTTCCCGATACTTTACAATATTGGCAGCCACCGTCTTACTGATTCCGGCAATATACTGCAGCAGTGACGGTGAAGCCGTATTTAAATCGACTCCCACACTGTTAACGGCATCCTCCACAACGCCCTTTAAGGCCTCATGGAGACGGGATTGGTTTACATCATGCTGGTACTGACCCACGCCTATGCTCTTCGGATCGATTTTTACCAGTTCTGCCAAGGGATCCTGCAGCCTTCTGGCAATGGATATGGCTCCCCGTAAAGATACGTTAATCTCGGGGTATTCCTCCGCTGCCAACTTTGATGCAGAATAGACAGAAGCTCCGGCTTCATTGACGATAACATAATATACAGGCCTTTTCACTTCTTTCAGCATCTGAGCCACAAACAGTTCAGATTCTCTGGAAGCCGTGCCGTTTCCGATAGCAAT
Organism: Thermotalea metallivorans; assembly: GCF_001562415.1. Classification (GTDB taxonomy): domain Bacteria; phylum Bacillota; class Clostridia; order Peptostreptococcales; family Thermotaleaceae; genus Thermotalea; species Thermotalea metallivorans. The sequence goes on from NZ_LOEE01000032.1 coordinate 86,039, forward strand.
GATATGAACCCCATACTTTTCAATCAATGCCAGTAACTCCCTTTTGGCTTTTTCCGTTTCTTTCTGGGGCTCTGTGGGATATACCGTAGCCGTGTCCAAAAGCTTCCCTGTTTCATCCACCACGGCAATTTTACAGCCTGTACGGTAGGCGGGATCAAAACCCATCACCACCATATCTTTCACGGGAGGCTGCAGTAGCAGATTCTTCAGGTTTCCTGCAAACACTTTGATGGCCTTCTCCTCCGCCCGTTCCGTCAATTCACTGCGGATTTCTCTTTCCACAGACGGTGCAATCAAACGTCTGTAGCCATCCTCTACGGCCATTTCTACGAGACTTGCACTGATACTTCCTTTGGGTTTGATCGTCTCCTTTTTCAGCAGATGAAGGATTTCTTCCTCCGGTGCCTGGATTTTTACCTTCAAAAATTTCTCCTTTTCTCCCCTATTGATGGCTAACACCCGGTGATCGGGAATCTTTTTCACCGGTTCCCGATAATCGTAATACATTTCATATACTGATTTTGCTTCGCTATCCGTCCCATTGGAAAGCAGCATACCCTTTTCAAAGGTAAGCTGCCTGATTTTTTTCCGGTATTCCGCATCATCAGCCACCAATTCCGCCAAGATATCCAGCGCCCCTTGGATAGCTTCTTCCACCGTATGCACTTCCTTCTCCTGGCTGATATATTCCTTGGCAATTTCCTCAATCGTTCCTTGGAAAATATTTTGCTCCCATATGATTTGGGCAAGGGGTTCAAGGCCCTTCTCCTTGGCAACGGTTGCCCTGGTTCTTCTTTTGGGCCTGTAGGGACGGTATAAATCCTCCACTTCCGTAAGGGTTACGGCTTTTTCAATTTTATCCCTCAGTTCTTCGTTCATCTTGCCCTGTTCTCCGATCAAGCGGATAACTTCTTCTTTTCTTGTTTGCAGATTCCTCAGATAACTCAGCCTGTCAAACAGCTCCCGCAACACCGTATCACTGAGTTCTCCCGTTTGTTCCTTACGATATCTGGCGATAAAAGGAATGGTATTTCCTGCATCAATCAACTCTATCGTATTTTTTACCTGGTATTCCTTCAGATGAAATTCCAACATCAATTGTCTGATGATCACATCCATTTGCCAACATCTCCTTTTTACTTCAATCTATCTCCCATTCTACATTTTTCAGGGAGATGGATCAAGAAAAAAATGGATTCCAGCAATCGAGTAGGAGGTAGATAATTAATTTATCTACCGTCCTCTCACACCACCGGACATACGGTCCCGTATCCGGCGGTTCATCAGGATTAATATCACATAGAAAGCCTTTTAGTTAGAGTAGTGAAT
>NZ_LOEE01000033.1 GCF_001562415.1 Thermotalea metallivorans
GGATTCACTACTCTAACTAAAAGGCTTTCTATGTGATATTAATCCTGATGAACCGCCGGATACGGGACCGTATGTCCGGTGGTGTGAGAGGACGGTAGATAAATTAATTATCTACCTCCTACTCGATATAATGGAAATAGATAGATATATAGATGATGGACAAAAGTACAATATGGAAGAAAAGGATGGACGGATGTATGTATATCTCTCTAAACGGAAAAATCATCAAGGACCATGAAGCAGGGATTTCCCCTGTCAGTGAAGGGTTTATGTACGGTTACGGGCTGTTTGAGACTGTAAAGGTGCAGGAAGGGAAAATGTATTTTTTTACAGAACACATGGAACGTTTGAGAAGGGGATGCAGCATCTTGGAGATGAAGCTGGAATTTTCTCCGGATGTGATTTGCCAATGGTGTGATGCACTGATAGATAAAAACAATCTTTTCCATGGAGGCGTAAGGATTGCTTATACAAAAAATGGGGATCTTTATGATTTGCTGATCACTACCAGGGAACATCCTTATCCAAAGGAACAATATGAAAAGGGATGGAAAGTATGCTTTTCTCCTATGAAAAGAAATCCCGAATCCTTGCTGGCAGGCATAAAGTCGAACAATTATTTGGAAAATATTTTGTCTTTGAGGAAGGCAAAAGAAAAGGGCTATGATGAAGCAATTTTTCTGAATGTATATGGAAAAATCACCGAAGGAGCCATTTCCAATATATTTTTTGTGAAAAATCATATCGTATATACTCCTTCTGCAGCCTGTGGAATTTTGCGGGGAATTATGAGGGATAAGGTCATACATATTATGAGAAGTATAGGCGTGGAATTACAAATCGGCCAATATGCAAAAGAGGAAATATATGAAGCCGATGAAATTTTTGCAACGAATTCCCTTATAGATATCATGCCGGTCTCTCAGTTGGAAAATAAGAAATTTGATTTGCAAAAGGCTTCTGTGACAATAATGCTTATGGAGGAACTAAGAAAATTCTATGATGCAACATAGGGATAGACACGATCCTTTCGAGAGAAAAGGAAGATTTGTCAAAAATTTGTATCAACAGGGGATATGAAATTTCATCAAATCATAAAAAAATTATTGTCATAAAAACGATTATACAATGTCATGTATAAACCAGTCGAGGGATCAATAAATAGTGATAAAAATGAATGACAATTCGTGACAAAATAGCGCAAAAAATGACTTATCCACGTCTCATTCACAAGATTATTCACAAGAACGGCATTGGAAAACCGGTTATCAACAACTTTATTCACATTATCCACAGAAAGATGCAAAGTATGATGGGGGATTGTGGATAACATGTATAAATAAATGGATGCAGTATAAATTTTATGGAAAAACAGACGGAATCAAACAAAAAACTGTGCATAAGCAAAAAAATTGCAAAAATTCTGTGGATAAAACAGTGGATACTGTTGAAAAGCTGTGTAGAATTTTCAAAAGACTGCTAAATTTTACATTTATACATGAGATAAAAAACAGTTTTTTTCATTCATGGATTGACACAATATCAATTAGGGAGATTTTATTGAAAAAAACAGAGAAGGGTGTTTGATTAAAAAAAATGATGGGTAAAATAATGATATATCGAACTTGTCCAATCCGTTTTTTAAAATTTCGGAAAATAGGAGGAAAGTATAGAAAACCTAATGAATAAGATTATATAAAATTATACCGCCGAATAGGACAACAGCAAGTTTTGAGCCGACCAGTTTCGGCTCAATCATATATATGTTTGAAGGGAGCTGAAGTATATGAGAGTCAGAGTCAGTGGGAGAAATTTAGAGGTAACAGACGCTTTACGGGATACAATTACCAACAAGCTAGAAAAGTTTGGAAAGTATTTCAATGAGGATACAGAGGCTCAAGCAACCTTAAGTGTAGAAAAGAACAGACAGATTATTGAGGTGACTATACCCATGAATGGAGCAATATTGAGGGCAGAAGAAGCGACAGATGACATGTATGCCTCGGTGGATAAGGTATTGGACAAATTAAACCGCCAGATTCAAAAATATAAGACCAAGCTTGAAAAGCGGTATCATGGTCATGACACCATCCGATTCGAATATATACCGGACATAGAGCAAAGTGAAAAATTCGAAACCAAGATTGTAAAAACCAAGCGTTTCTCTATAAAGCCAATGGATCCAGAGGAAGCAGTGCTTCAAATGGAACTTTTGGGACACAATTTCTTTGTATTTACCAACGGAGAGACGGATGAAGTAAATGTGGTATACAAAAGAAAAGATGGCAATTATGGTCTGATAGAACCTACGCTATAGTTGAAACAATTATTTAGAAGAATAAGACAGCAATCGCTGTCTTATTTTTTTTACGCAGGTATATACGGGAAATGAGGAAGACAAACAATTGCAAAAAACCTCGAAAAAAGTTGAAAAAAGCTATTAAATTTTACAAACTTTAGTTATATAATTAATTGTAAATTCACAAAGAGAACAAAATGCAAGAAGGTGGCTATCATGGAAAAGGGAAAACTGTATAAAGAAATCCTGATGAGGAGTCCTGTTGCCTACGGGTATCAAAGGATTCTTACAGATTCAGAAGGAAATCCCTGTGATTATATATTTATGGAAGCAAATCCCGCCTTTGAAAAGATGATAGGTTTCAAAGAAAAAGATATTATAGGGAAAAAACTTACAAAAATACTAGATAATACACAAAAAGATGTTTTTAATTGGATACAAACTTGCGGGAAAATCGCCCTAGAAAAAGAATACAGTGAATTTATCCGGTATGCGAAAGAACTTGGGGGCTGGTATAAGATCGTTGTTTTTTCACCGGAAGAAAAACATTTTGCAATCATGTTTTATGAGATATGGAATAAAATAAAAATGATGAAACAGGTAGAAAAAAAAGAGAAAATCACCAAGACTATTTTTAAAAAATATGAAATGCTTTTTAAAAATAGCCCAGATGCAATTGCATATGTGGACAAGAACCACATAGTAAAAAATGTAAACAAGACATTTCTTAATTTATTTCAATATACAAGAGAAGAATGTATTGGTAAAAATCTAGATGATATAGTGATAAAAAAGGATCTGAGAAGCGAAGCAGAAAAGAATACTTTCAATTTGTTTAAAACAGGGAAGATAGATTTAGAAGCGGTTCGATACACAAAATATGGACAACCTATCCATGTAAAAATAAGAGGGGTCTTGGTTAAAGAGAAGGATGAGATATTAGGAGGTCATGTGATCTATACAGATATTACAGAAAGAGTGAGATATCAAAAAAAACTGGAGAGTACGAATGAAGAATTGGAAGCAACCATAGGAGAGCTTACAGCCAGTGAAGAAGAATTGAAGGCTCAATATGATGAAATGCAGAATTATTTGGAAAAAAATGAAGAACTGAGACAAAAGTATGAAATAGCTATCAAAGCTACCGACAGCTTTGTGTGGGAATTGGACAAGGAATATGAATTTACCCATCATATTTCACAAAAAGCTGAGGAAATCGTAGGAGAAAAGATCCAGGTACAGAAACTGCACGAAATGATAAACAAAATTGTTTATCCGGAAGATAGAAAAATTCTTATAGAGGCATTTGAAAAACACCAACAGGGGATTGCAAAGGAAATTAACACCCAAATCCGAATCAAAGACAAGGCGGGCAGGATAAGGTGGTACTTAGTCAAAGGGAAAGAAATTAAAGACCGGCAGGGAAATATAAAAAGTGTAAATGGGGTATTCATAGAAGTTACAGAAATGAAAGAAAAGGAAGCATATATTCAGTACCTGGCAGATCATGATCCACTGACGGGGATACCCAACAGAAGAAAATTTACTGAATTATTTACGGAAGAATTGCTGCGGGGAAAAAAAGGGGCAATGCTTTTACTGGATCTGGATAATTTTAAAAATATTAATGACACTGTAGGACATATATATGGGGATAAACTTTTAAAAGAAGTTTCTGCCATATTGCAGAAATTCGAATGTGAAGATATTCATGTTTTCAGAATAGGGGGAGATGAGTTTATTATTCTGATGAAGGAAAATATAAAAACTGCGGAGGATTATGCCCGGAAAATACTGAAAAATTTTCAAGAAAAAATCAGTATAGACGGCATAGAAACTCCTATAACGGCAAGTATCGGAATTGTCAGATATCCTGATGACGGACAAGATATGAATGATTTGCTCAAAAAAGCGGATATAGCAATGTATAAGGCAAAATATACAGGAAAAAATAAATATCTTTTGTTTAGTAAACAAATGGAGATTCAGTTCAATGAGAAAATAAAAATAGAAAACATATTGAGAAAGGCCGTAAAAGAAGAGGGATTTACATTATACTACCAGCCCATCATAGAAACAAATACTGGAGAAATATCATCCTTTGAGGCTCTCATCAGATTAAAAGAGATAGATATTTCACCAGGAATATTTATACCTATTGCAGAAGAAACAGATGTTATAATACCAATCGGAAGATGGGTAATCAAAGAAGTAATAAAGCAAATTAAAATATGGAAGGAAAAGGGATTCGATTTAAAACCAATCGCCATTAACGTATCTCCAAGACAATTTTCCGATAGCAGATTTATAGAATATCTAAAAAATAGCTTAGAAGAAAATGACATCCATCCTTCACTCATTGAAATAGAAATTACAGAAAATGTGTTGATCGAAAACCAGGAAGAAACTATACAAAAATTGAAACAGCTAAAAAGACTGGGTATAGCTGTTGTCTTGGATGATTTTGGGACAGGCTATTCATCCCTGAACTATCTTACCTATATAGCTGTTGATAAAATCAAGTTGGATAAAAGTTTAAAAGATAAATTCATAAAACTGGAGAATATACAGATATTGGATAGTTTGATTTGTATTGCCCACGGACTTAACATAAAAGTTGTTGCAGAGGGTGTAGAGGAGCTAGAAGAATACAAACGGCTTAAGAAAGGGAAATGCGACTATCTGCAGGGTTATTTGTTCAGCAAGCCTGTCAAAGGCGAAGACTTAGATAAATTCTTAAATGATAATTATTTAAAATTATTTGATCGACACTAGGAAGTCCGTTGCCGATGGACAAGAGAAGGAATCGTTACAAAAAAGAAGGAGATAGACGATGGAAGTCGAATAAGTTATGTAGAAAAATGATGCTTAACGAAAGACTGTTATAGTTAAAGGGGTTTGGAATGGAACGTATGGATATGAAACGACTTGTATTGGATATGGAGGAAATTATCAACAATATTCCAGAGGTAATTTCGTCAAAAATTGTTTTTAATGAAAACAATGAATTGGAGGAAATCCATGTACTGGCATCCAATCAAAGAAATGCCAAGCAAATATCTAGAGATATTCAGTCTGCTCTCACTGCAAAGTTTGACATGAAGATTGACCATAAGATCATCAGTGTAGCACAGATCAATTTCAAGCAGGAAGCAGACAATGAATTTCGTCTAAAGATTCATTCCATCGGGTATTCTGTGATAGGGAATATAGCAGAAATCAAGGTCGTACTCCAAAAAGGCGAGGAATTGATTGAAGGTACAGTACAGGGGATCAATTCAAAGAACAATGTCTATCGAATGGTAGCCAATGCTACCTTAGAATGTATTCATTCTCTTTTAGGGATGAGCAATACCTTTATTGTGGAGGATATTGAGAGAATCCAGTTGGCAAAACGGAATGCCATGGTTACAGCGATCAGTCTGATTACTCAACATGAAGAAGAGCTGATGGTAGGGTCTGCCGTGGTGAAAAAAGACGAATATGAAGCCATCGTCCGTGCAACGCTGGATGCAATCAACAGGCGAATTGTGAAGTTTGGTGGCTAAGCTAGTATTTTAGGTCGGCTATTTATCTATTTTTGCATAGCGAAGCGATATAGCCTGTGTAAATTAGCGGAGCACCAGAGCCTATACACAAAAAGGGGGCTATATCCATGAAAAAAAGATTTATCGTATTGTTTATGAGCTTATTGTCATTAATTTTAGCTGGTGGAGCAAATTTTAGCTGGAAATAAACTGCAAAAGCCGACCTAAAATTATATAAAGGAGATATAAAAATGAAGGAGATGTCCTTTAAGTTAAAACTATATACAGGATTGATAATTGGGGTTGGTCTGTCAATTCTTATGATAGGCATAAGAGAAGTACGTACATCGTCACAAATAGGATCAATCCTGTTTTTTGCAATGCTAGGAATCATTGCGGAGTCTTTAACTATAAGAGTTAAAGGGAATACAGGGGTATCTGTGGGTTTTGCTATAGGAGTAGGGGCAGCTCTAATCCTTGAGCCATATACAACTTCTATTATGGCTTTTGCATCTTTTTTATTTGCAGTTGAAAAAATAGATGGAAGATATGAACATCTATTAAATAGTTCAATATACAAAAGATTATTTAATAGTAGCGTTTTTGCGATTTCAACTGTTACTGCTGGCATGCTTTATGACTATTTAAGCAGAATGCATAATTCTATAAGAGTTGCTGGAATTAGCGTAACAGGTATTACCTTTAGTATGATAATATACATAGCAATAAATGTTACAATTTTTGCTGGGTTGATAGCTATAGTTGATAACAAATCAATCTTTAAGACCATAACTACTTTTAATTGGGCTATAAAAAACTTTTTTGGATTAGCGCCATTAGGCATTATTATTGCAATAGCATATTCTACATACGGATGGATTGCAGTTTTGTTTTTCTTCGGGCCGCTATTGGTGGCACGATATTCGTTTATATTATATATGGACATGCGTCATGTATATTTTGAAACCATCAAGGCTTTGGCGAATGCTGTGGAAGCAAAGGACAAGTATACTATAGGCCATTCCTATCGAGTAGCTGATTATGCTGTGGGGATTGCCGAACACATGGGTTTTAGGCAGGATACCATTGATCGGATCAAAACGGCGGCGATTTTGCATGATATTGGGAAAATAGGCATATCCGACAGTATCTTGAATAAGCCGGGAAAACTAGAAGATAATGAATATTTTGTGATTCAGAAGCATCCTGAAATCGGTGCCAAGATTTTATCAGAGGTAGATTTTTTGGGAGATGTATCAAAGATCATAAAATATCACCATGAACGATTTGATGGAAAAGGATATCCTGAAGGACTACAGGGGGCTGAAATTCCTATTGAAGCCAGCATTTTATCGGTAGCAGATGCCTTCGACGCCATGACTTCTGATCGTCCTTACCGAAAGGCAATGGATCAAAGCACTGCCATGAACATTTTGTTGAAAGAGGCGGGTGTACAATTTAATCCTATTGTGGTGAAGGCCTTTCGGGATTATTTACACAGAAACAGGGAGGAAATAGCACATGTGGGTTGAATCCCTAGGGACTTCCATTATCATCGGAAAACTGCGGGGTGGCAAAATTTCTCAATTGACGGATATCTATATCCATCAATGGTGGTATATGACCATTGCTGCCTTGATTGAATTCTCCGCATCATGGATAAGGATGAAAGAAATCGAACCCCTGTGGCGATGGATTGACGAATACATTATGATAATTCACTTCATCACTTACGGCTTCCTTATCTTTGTATTGATAAATAACATAAAATCCAAAGGTTTTCCATTCATTCTAATAGGAGTCATGCTGAATTTTATTGTAATTATGGCCAATGGAGGGCGGATGCCTGTAGATATCAGCAGCATTGACCCAATTTTTTTCCGAGAGAAGATTGCTTTTTTAAAAGCAGGTAAGGATCTTGTCCATGCAGTCATGGACGAAACAACTTCTTTAAAGGTTTTGGGAGATATTATCCATTTGAAAGAACCTTATCCTATGCCGAAAACCCTCAGTATTGGGGATATTTTTATGATGCTCGGTGTATTCTTGTTTGTTCAGAATCAAATGTTGAGGCATAAAGGAAATAGGATAAAGGGGATAAGTTGAAAGTTAGTAATTGCTAGCAGCCAATGATAATTTGAAAACCTGTGAGATGGTTTAATAACCTGAAAATAAAGGGGTGGTATGGCTTGTTAATGGAAGGAACGATCATAGGATTGCTTTTAGGAAAGATCAGAGGGGGAAAATTCAGAGGCCTCAGCGAAGTATCCATTCATGGATGGATTATCCTGATCCTGGCTTTATTGCTGCAGTTAACTCCTGCAATCTCAGAGGATTTTCCCATCTTTGCCAAATATCGGGGCTATATTTATGTAATGTCCATGGTTCTTTTGATTTTAGGCATTTCCATGAATCTAAAGAAAAAAGGCATGTGGGCCTTTCTGGTGGGGATATTGCTCAATCTTGTGGTGATTCTTTTCAACGATTTTCAAATGCCTGTTTCTTTTGAAAGTTTGAAGTTGGCAGGATTGGAGCCTATGATCCGCGCAATCGAAAGAGGAGAGATGGCCCATTACCGTTCATTGGAAGGAATTACCCATTGGACAAAATATTTGGCTAAATTTATTGCCATACCAAAGCCATATCCGTTGCCCAAGATAGTCAGCATAGGGGATATTTTTGTAACTTTGGGCGTGATCCTGTTGATTCAGGGCGAAATGCAAAAAAGCAAATTTACTGTGCGAAATCGGATGATAACATTTGGATATAAAGGGAAGCTGTAAGGGAGGGCGAAAGTTCTTCCTTTTTGAATTTTTGCATAATGTGCTGGATTATGTTACAATCTCAAATTTGACAGTTAGAGATTTTAAAAAGTTTAGAACCTATTTAAAAAGGGTGTTCTAAGCTTTTTTATCTATAAAAAAGTGCGTACTTTATTTTAATCAACTTTTGCACATGCTAATGTTAAACTAAAAGTATACCAAAAATAAATACTTGCTAAACAAAAAATGTACCACCTCAAACCACATCTCCCATATAATGTTCTTGTGAGAAAAGACCTTGTCAAGTAAAGTGTGTAAACCTTTTTTTAAGGCAAAAATTTTGTAATTCTATCACCAAATCATATGCCCAACTGATTTAATACTTGAGACTAGTTGGGAATGGCCCGATTCCATTTGCTCATGATATCCACTGTTCAAAAGAAAAAAGTTGTATACTGCTTAGCTATAAACATTTTTTCTAAAGTGGCAGAGAATAACTCTTTTAATGCCCATTCTATATCCTCTATGTTTTTAGGGCCAAATGCATCTATAATTTCTTTTGCTAACAGTCTTTTATCTTTTATCATTTATCATGTGTAAATCCTCCCGCTATCATCCTAATATTATTTTAGCATATGTTGTAGTTTACAAACTTTATTTTACACTGTCTAAACAAGTTTTGAAAAAATAATTTTTGGAAAAAAATGTTGACAACATATAATTTAATAGATATTATCATATTATAAAATCAATAAATTTATTTTATTTAATTTACTTTTATACAAATAAATAAAAATAAAAATGATTAAATTGTATAAGACAGGTCTCCTATTTAAGTATACAATATCTTGAATAGCATATTTCACTAAATGATAACAATCAAAATTATTTGGAGGTGGAATTAGGTGAAAAAATTATATATCTTCCTAATGATTTTTCTTGCAATTGTTTTTTATAGCACATTTAAAAATATTGGATATAAAACAAAAGAGGGGGCAGTAAGGAATTCAGCAAATGATATTTCAGCAAACAAAATGCAAATAAGGGAATCATATGATGCAGAAAGCAAAATGGAGGGTATTGAAGAACAAATATTTAGATTATTTGCTGATATACATGAAAAACCTGATAACAAAACATTAATATTGAGCATTATAAAAGACATAAATTGGAGTACCTATGAGTCCCTTTACTCAAATGCTTCTTTTGATTTATTGAATTGGTTAGGCAGCATATCTTATGAAAATGAAAGAGATATGATTAGTATTCTGCAAGCCGTTGATGGGCTAGACGGTGCTATGGCTGAAGAATATGCGTCCATTGTTGGACAGATATTTCTGAAAGATAAAAATAGATTTATCAAGTGCTTAAGCAAAATACCTGAAACAAAAATGAAGACTGTAAACAAATTTGTTGCTTACTATTGTAGTTACAAAGATATAAATCAGATTAGGATAGAAATTCAAAATATGCAAAATGAAGATTTTTTTAATGATTATGAAAGAGAGGTGATTATCTATGATTTGATGGAGCAACTTGAGAACTTTTAGAACTAAAAATTAAGGGGGATAATCAAATGAAAAGCTATCTAAAGGGATTTATTAGTTTAGTTATGGTATTGGCGTTATTTTTGACAATGATACCAAATGTTGGATATGGTATGGAAAATGCTAAATATGTGTCTATATTTGAAAAAGTGAACGAAGTCGACGGAGTAGATGCTGAAGACATTGCTGCTGAAATAGGAAAAGCGTTTAGAGAGGATTCAATAACTTTTATTAAAGAGGCAAGTAATCTAGATGATGATAAAAAGGAAAAAGTTGCAACCTTACTAATATATAATGCAAACTATCAGAATCTTGAAGAGTTTAAGAAGCAAGTAATAGAACTAAGAGATACTTTTGGCTTAAGTCAATTGGAATCTAATTTTCTAAATAATATCTTAAATTTAATGATAGAAGACAATTCTAATTTTTCTGATATCCAAAAATATCAACCACACATTAGGAAGTTCAGTAAAAAAATCATTTTAGACTTTATAGAAAATTCAATAAGTGATGTAGATGAAGAATACTTTCACATTATCGGAAAAGCTTATAGAGCAGATGCTAAACAATTTGTAAAGATGATTGCACATTTACCTGAAAATGATATTAATAAAATTTCAAAATTTATAGCATATGATACAATAAAAAATGATTATAAAAACACGAATATAATTATTGATGAAATGACAGAATTAACAGAGAAGGAAAAGAAAATACTTGATAAAATCGAAAAAGAGATAGGAAATAATGAAAACAGAACATTGTTGTCGCATACTCAAAGTATAAAGAAATCTCATAAAAGAACAATAGCTCCTATAATTGAATCAGTAGAGTACAAAAATAGCAACATTGAAGTTGGAAGGCCTACTGCAGTAAGTGTTACCCTAAGTGACAAAAAAGACATTACATCCGATAGAGAATATTGTGTTAAACTGTTTTCAGCTAGAAATAATAAAGAATACCTAAAGGCAATAAAGTTTGTAAAGATTCCACCGGGGGAATCTAAGGTAGAAATTACTCTAGATCAGATATTTTATTCTACGGAGCCTACTTATAACCTAGTGAAAGTATATTCTACAGATGACACTCTATTAGTCGAAAAAAAGACAAACTTAATTTCAGCATTAGGAACTTGGCATATCGATGTGTATCTTCCAATAAATAGGAACTATAAAGGGCATATTTACCTATGGGATGCAAGCAGTGAATGTCGTATGTATGCAGAATGTTTAGGAAGATCAGCATCTAACGCTAGTATGTATGAATATCAAGGAAATACCCCAACCGGTGAATACACAGGCTACTTATATGGGCCTATGTCAAATACTTCATCCTATGGACCATATAAAGTTGTTAAAATGACAGGGGTATCAGGTGTCATTATTGAGTCAGGAAGAGATGGTATTTGGATACATGGAGGAGATCCAATAACTGATACATCAAAGACTTACTATCCTTTAAGGCCTACATATGGTTGCGTCCGAATATCAAATAGTGATCAGCAGACACTTCAAAATAAAATTCAAAATTTAGTTTCAAATGGACATGCTTCAACGGGTACAATCTCTATTAGTGAGAACTAAGAGTAATTTATTACCGTAAGTTAAGTAAACACTAATCTAAAATTGAAAGAGTAGTTTGAATATGAGAACCATAATTTTGTCGAATGCTTTCTGCAATAAAAAATTAATAAAAGCTTTGTCATATAAGAAAGCTTTTATAGGCGATTTATGATAATATCCCATCTTTGACAGTGGAAGAATAAAAAAAGCTTGTAATCACTTGAAAAAACTAGGTTTCAAGCTTTCTTTATGTGTTCAAAAAGTGCGTACTTTTTTTATTTTTTTTGTTTCTTTAAATTTTTTTTATCATATTTATGCTAACAATCTGGTAATCCGTACGAAAACCAAAAGCATCATGTAAAGCATCGGTAAAATCAGTTCTTGTGTAGGTTGGAACATACCCCTCGCCTTTAACTTCTAAAAAATTCATACCTCTCAATCCACTAATAATTTCATGGCATGTAAATTTTTCTTGAAGCTTCTTTTCAAGCAACCTATAAATAATCAGAGATATAAAGCAGGTAATGAAATGTGCTTTAATCCTGTCATCATTGCTTAAATACACAGGTCTTGCTTTAAATTCGCTTTTCATAATCCTAAAGCATTCTTCAATCTCCCATCTCCTGTGATTAACCTTGATGATTTCAGATACATCATCCTCAAGGTTTGTGCAAACCCCATAAAAACCATCAAAGACTTCTTCCTTCTGGATTAGAGCAGAATCAATGCTGTATATTTCTTTATCTGCAATCTCACCATCAGCAGTACAGCTTGTTTTGGCAATAAACCGTTTGTAATCGTTAGCATTGCATTTCTTGATTTTTGTGGGGTTGTTTTCTATGGCCTTTTGAGCTCTTTCTATTTGAGAGTTGCGGATTTTACGCTGATAATCCCTGTATTTGATGGAGTAGGTTACAATAAGCCTTTGTTCAAAACCATTTTCTTTAATCCAGCGCTCCTTATAAAATACTTTTTCTCTTATTTTCCCTTTATCTTCAGGAGCAGCTTTATCTACCATTTCATCAAGTTTAGAAATATCATAGGTTTTATCGCTGCCTGCAAGCTTCCAGCCATCTGGAGCAAGAGCCCATTTTTTTAGATGTTCCTTTAATTTTTTGACAGATTGTGTTGTAATAAATGCCCGGCCATCCTTGTCATTAAACCTTCGATTATCTTCAGAAGCCAGCCCTGCATCTGTGCAAACAATAAATTTAGAAAGCTCAAAGTCAGAAATAATTTTCTTTTCTAATGGCTTTAAAGTCAGCTGCTCATTCATATTCCCTCTGTTCATGCTGAAAGCCAGGGGAATTCCATCTCCGTCCATAAACAGTCCCATTTGAATGATCGGATTGGGCTTGTGATCTTTAGAAGGACCATATTGCTTGTTGCCATCCTCCTGTTCAATTTCAAAAAAGTAATTGGTGCAATCATAGTAAAGGATACCGGTATTTCTTTTGGAAACCTTCAGGCTGTTTTCATACAAGGAGGACTGGATAAAATCTGTCTCCTTAGCAAGGAATTCAAGAGCTCTGTATATTTGATGCAAATCAAAATTGGGTTGTTGGATAAACCTTTTAGAAAGCTCATATGTAGCAAGTTTAGAGGAAGGAAAAATCACTCTTCCGTAGATTAATCTGGAAAGTATGGAATCTAAGTCAAAATCAAATTTATACTTTTGTGAAATTTCCTTGCAAATCTTGTGAAGTCCGAGCTCGTGATATATTTTTTGAAGAAATAGATAACCACCGTTCTTCCTTTTTGAATTTTTGCATAATGTGCTGGATTATGTTACAATGGAAAATGGGGTATTATAACATTGTATAGAGAGGATGATGGAAATGGGTCTATTAGATAAGATATTTGGCAGTTTTAATGATCGGGAAGTAAAGCGATTATTTAAAATCGTTCATCAAATAGAGGCATTGGAAGAACAAACAAGGGCTTATACGGATGAGCAATTGAAGCATAAAACTGTTGAATTCAAAGAAGCCTTAAGAAATGGAAAAACCCTTGATGACATACTGCCGGAAGCCTTTGCCGTGGTGAGGGAAGCAGCCTGGAGAACTTTAGGAATGCGTCATTTCCCTGTTCAGCTTTTGGGGGGCATCGTACTGCATCAGGGAAGAATTGCAGAGATGAAGACCGGTGAAGGAAAGACCTTGGTGGCTACTGCTCCCGTTTACCTGAATGCCTTGGAGGGCAGAGGAGTCCATGTGGTCACCGTCAATGACTATCTAGCAAAGCGTGACAAAGAGTGGATGGGGAAAATTTACGAGTTTTTAGGACTTTCCGTAGGATGTATTGTTCACGGTTTAACCAATGAGGAAAGAAGAGCCGCCTATGGCTGTGATATTACCTATGGTACAAATAACGAATTTGGTTTTGATTATTTGCGGGACAATATGGTTCTTTACAAGGAGGAGATGGTTCAGCGGGAATTAAATTTTGCCATCGTGGACGAGGTGGACAGCATCTTGGTGGATGAGGCAAGAACACCCCTGATCATTTCCGGGGCAGGAGAAAAGTCCACAAAACTGTATTTCATTGTGGATCAATTTGTAAAAACATTAAAAAAAGAGGCGGATTTTACGGTAGATGAAAAAGCCCATACGGTTGTGCTGACCGATGACGGGGTAAGAAAGGCTGAAAATTTCTTTGGGGTGGAGAACCTGGCCGATCCCGAAAATATGGAGATTTCCCATCATATCAATCAAGCCTTAAAGGCCCACCATTTGATGCGATTGGACAGGGACTATGTGATCAAGGATGGGGAAATCGTGATTGTGGATGAGTTCACGGGACGTCTCATGTTTGGCAGACGCTACAGCGACGGGCTCCATCAGGCCATTGAGGCAAAGGAAGGATTGGAAATTCAGAGGGAGTCAAAAACTTTGGCGACCATTACACTGCAAAATTATTTCAGAATGTATAGAAAGCTGGCAGGTATGACGGGTACGGCCAAAACAGAAGAAGAGGAATTTAAGCATATTTACAATATGGACGTAGTTGTGATTCCTACGAACAAAGAGATTCAAAGAAAAGACTTGCCCGACTCGGTGTATAAGACAGAGGAGGGCAAATTCAAAGCCGTTGTGAATCAAATCATAGAGAAGCACAAAAAAGGTCAGCCTGTGCTGGTGGGTACGATTTCCATCGAAAAATCGGAGTTGTTAAGCAAGATGCTCAAAAAACACGGCATTCCCCATGAAGTGCTGAATGCAAAGCACCATGAGAGGGAAGCGGAAATTATCGCCCAGGCAGGAAAGTTGGGGGCAGTCACCATTGCTACCAATATGGCGGGCCGCGGTACCGACATCGTATTGGGCGGAAACCCGGAATTTATGGCCAAAAAAGAACTGAGAAAGATGGGCTATAATGATCATGTCCTTTCTATGGTGACAAGCTTTGTGCCTACGGAGGACGAGGAGATCCTGGAAGCCAGAAAAAAATACCATCAAATCTACGACCACATGAAGAAAATTACCGATGAGGAGCATAAAGAAGTGATTGCAGTGGGCGGACTGCATATTATCGGTACAGAAAGACATGAATCTCGAAGAATCGATAATCAGCTGCGGGGGCGTGCCGGACGTCAAGGGGACCCGGGAGCATCTCAATTCTTTATCTCTTTGGAAGATGATTTGATGCGTCTCTTTGGCAGTGAGCGCATCAAAGGTGTAGTAGAAAAGCTGGGCATGGAGGATGACGAGCCGATAGAAGCCAATCTGCTTTCTAAGTCCATTGAAAGTGCGCAAAAAAGGGTAGAAGGCAGGAATTTCTCTATTAGAAAGCATGTGCTTCAATATGACGACGTGATGAATAAGCAGAGAGAGATTATTTACAAAGAGCGAAGAAGGGTTCTTGAAGGAGAAAATCTTCGGGAACATATCCTGGGCATGCTGCGGAGCCTGGTAGATCATATGATCGAGATCCACACGGCCGAGGCAAAATATCCGGAAGAATGGGATTTAAAGGCTATGGAGGACTATCTCCACAGCATCTTCCTGCCGAAGGGCAGCCTGCAGTTTGATAATATAGAAGCACTGACGAAGGAAGCATTGAAAGAAAAGATCATGGAAATTGCTGAGAATATCTATACGAAGAAGGAACAGGAAATCGGCGAAGAGCGCATGCGGGAGCTGGAGCGCGTCATGCTTCTGAGGGTGGTAGACACCAAGTGGATGGATCATATTGATGCCATGGATCAGTTAAGGCAGGGCATCGGATTGCGGGCCTATGGCCAGGAAGACCCCGTAAGGGCCTATCAGGTAGAAGGCTTTGATATGTTTGAAGAGATGATCAAGAGTATCCAAGAGGATACGTTGCGATATGTATTTAATGTAACAGTAGAGACACAAGCCCAGCGGAAGCAGGTAGTCCAAGTTACGGGTACCAGCGGCAGCGGGGATGGAGAGGCTGAGCGAAAACCTATTGTGAAGGCGGATACCGTTGGAAGAAATGATCCCTGTCCGTGTGGCAGCGGCAAAAAATATAAAAAATGCTGCGGACAATGAAGATGGCTGATAGCTGCTGGTGGATAGCTTTTAACCGCTGACTGCTAACCGCTAACGACTAACGATAATTTATATAAGGAAGTGAGACAATGATCCAACTAGAGCAGTTGAAGTACGAACTAAATCTATTGGAGGAACCTCTAGAAGATTTGAGGGTTTCTCTTTGACATCGCCGGTTTGTGCAAAGAAATCGAGATGCTAGAAGCAAAGATTGTGGAACAGGATTTTTGGAATGATCCTCAAGAAGCACAGAAAGTTCTGCAACAACTGAAAAACAAGAAGGACAAATATGAAAAATATAGAGAGTTACACCAGCATTGGGAGGATTTAAAAATTCTTCTGGATATGGCTATGGAAGAAGAAGATGCATCCATGGAAGGAGAAATCCGAAAAGGTGTTGAAAGACTCCAAGGGGAAATTGATAAGATGAAGGTGGAAACCCTTTTATCGGGACAATATGATCGAAACAGCGCCATTCTTTCCATCCATGCGGGGGCAGGGGGTCTAGACTCCCAGGATTGGGCAGAAATGCTGCTGCGAATGTATACCCGGTGGGCCGAAAGACGGGGATATCGGGTAAAAACCTTGGATATATTGCCAGATACGGAGGCGGGCATCAAAAGCGTAACCCTTTTGATCGAAGGAGAAAATGCTTATGGCTATCTCAAAAGTGAGAAAGGAGTCCACAGGATTGTCCGCATTTCCCCCTTTGATCCTTCTGGCAAACGACATACTTCTTTTGCTTCTGTGGATGTGATGCCTGACATTGAGGAGACCATCGACATTGAGATCAATCCCAATGATTTAAAGATTGATACCTATCGTGCCAGCGGAGCCGGTGGACAGCATGTCAACAAGACGGAATCTGCCATTCGGATCACTCATCTGCCTACGGGTATTGTAGTACAGTGCCAAAACGAACGCTCGCAACACAGCAATCGGGAAACGGCCATGAAGATGTTGAAGGCAAAACTGATGGAATTGAAGGAGAGGGAACAAAAAGAGAAGATTGAAGATTTAAAAGGAGACTACAGTCAAATTGCCTGGGGTAGCCAGATACGTTCTTATGTTTTCCATCCCTATAGCTTGGTAAAAGATCACAGAACCAATGCGGAAATGGGAAATGTGCAGGCGGTGATGGATGGGGAGATTGACCTGTTCATGGATGAATATTTGAAGAAAATATAGAAAGGCTCGGTACCAAAACCGAGTTTTTCTTTTTTGACGAAAAAACGCAATAATTTGATAATTCTGAAAGGAAAATATCGAAAAAACGAGAATATAATATATGATATTTTTTAAATTGCAAAATTCCGACCTATGGGCATGGACAAATGGGAAGCAGGGGGAATGATAAGGATGAAATTGGTAAAATTAAAGAAAAAAGAAGAAAAGAAGGGGCAGATGGGAGTGCAGTGGAAATCCAAAATGGCGGTCCAACTGGCGGCGGTCATTGTATTGATTATCGCCATCGCTGTTACTGCCATCGGAACGATAAATTACCGCAGTGATATCCGGGATTTGCTGGAAAATAAAAAAGAGGCCAACAAGATTATGGCAAAGGTGGTGGCCCTTCAGGCGGATTTATATATCACCAGCTCCATGGAAACTATGAGAACTCTCATTGCAACAGTCAACTTTGAAACGTTAGATGAATATGGAAAGAATACGACACTGGGCAAGATGGCCAGCGTGAATGTCCAGTTCAAATCCGTCTATATGACGGATATGGGAGGGAATGTTCTGGCCAGCACCAATTATCGCCGGGATAACGGCAAAAATTATAAGGATACCATTTGGTTCAAAGAGGCAGCGGCGGGAAGAACTTATGTTTCCGATACTTTTATTGATGAAGATTCTAAAATGCCTGTGATCACCATTGCCATGCCTATCGAAAACATCGTTTCTGGACAAACAGGGGTTATGGCGGCAGACTTAAGACTGGACCGACTGTTTTATCTCACCAAGGATATGAAGATCGGAGAAACAGGCTACAGTTATATTGTAGATAAAAAAGGAAATATCATTGCCCATCCTCAGTTCAAAGAGAAGGTATTGACAAAATATAATGCACTGGAAAAAGGAATCAAAGGAGTTGTCAGTGTTATTGAAGGAAAGAGCGATGTGGAGATTTATGAAGATACAGAAGGGCAAAAAGTCGTGGGAGGATATGCGCCAGTGCCGTCTACCAAGTGGGGTATTCTTGTGGAGCAGCAGTACCGGGAAATCACAGAACAGGGAAGGATAGCTCTTTGGAGGACCATTGTGATTTCTTTGGCAGTAATTCTCTTTGGCCTTTTGGCAAGTGTATTATTTGCCCGGGCATTTACAAAACCCATTACCGACATGCTGAAGGTAGTCAATAAAATCAAGACCGGAGATTTAACGGAGCGAATTAAAGTCAACACAACCAATGAAATAGGGTTGCTGCAAAAGGCATTTAATGACATGACAGCTTCTTTGGCCCAACTGATTCAGGATGTAAGCCGTCTTTCAGGACAAATCAACAGTTCTGCAAAGGCTTTGGAAAGCAATGCCCAGCTTACGGCGGAAGCGGCCAATGACATTACCATGGCCATTCATGAAGTAGTTTCAGGCACGGAGAAACAAATCCATAGCGTAGAGAGAAGCACCCAGGCGGTAAGTCAAATGATTGAAGGGGTCAGAAGTGTATCGGACAATGCAGCGGAAATTCTAAAATCGTCCTCCTATGCATCGGAATTAGCCAGAAACGGCGCCGAGAATATTGAAGAGATTATCAAGACTATGAAATCTATTGATGAGACCGTAGGGGAATCGGCAGTACTGATCAAAGAATTAAGCATACATACCTATAAAATTGGAGATATTGTTCAGTTGATCAAGCAAATATCGGACCAAACCAATTTATTGGCACTGAATGCGGCAATTGAAGCAGCCCGGGCAGGGGAACACGGCAGGGGTTTTGCTGTAGTGGCTGAAGAAGTAAGAAAACTGGCAGAGCAATCGGCAAAGGCATCGGCCAATATTGTAGAGTTAATCAAGAAGATTGAACAGGAAACGGACCGGGTTGTAAAGACGATGGAATGCAGTTTGGAGGGTGTAAAGAATGGCACCAAGGTGGTCAGTGGCACAACCCGATCTTTCCATGAGATTATACAAGAGACCCAGAAAGTGGCCCATGAGGTGGAGAGTTTTACGGCTGCCATTGAGGAGCTTACGGCAGGGATGGACTTGGTAGAGCACTCCATGACGGAGGTAAATCATGTATCCCAGTCTACGGCTGCCAGCACTCAGATTGTCCTTGCCAGTACCCAAGAGCAGGACAATGCCATCCGGGAGATTACGGATTTTATCGGCGGCTTGAGTCAGATGGTCCACAACCTGGAACAGTTAATTCAAAGGTTCAATACGGGACATGGAGAAGCATCAGATAGGGCTGTGGATGATTATGGGATAGAAAGGGAGCAGCAGGAAACAGAGGATTCCATGGAGAAAAAAGAAGTGGGGGAGACAGAGGATACTGCCGAGATACAAGAAGAAAATACTGTGTCCGATGGAGAAGAAGTACCCTTCGGAGAATCAGGAGAAGAACTGGACCCCCCGGTGGAGGAACATGATGCTTGGGAAGAAGATGTGGAATTCGATTTGGAAGGGGAAAGGCGAGAAACCGATGCTGCCGGTCAGTAGGCGGCAGTGATGAGATATTGACTGTTGGCGTTCATGAAAAGAGGGAGCAGGGCTTACAGAAAAGCGGCCGGGAAAATACCCGGCCCTTTCTACGTGCGCCCGGCATGGGCAGTAACTTGGCGGTGAAAGTCCGCTATGGGCTTGGCAGTGGGAACCATTAGCCAAAGGCAAGGGTGTCCATCGTGAGGTGGAATCTGAAGGAAGCCGGAGGCAAAGTCCC
>NZ_LOEE01000034.1 GCF_001562415.1 Thermotalea metallivorans
ATTATTGAGCATAGTCACCACCCTGTATTTGTTTTTTGGGATAATTAATATTATACAGGATGATTGTGCTCCAGGCTACCCTAAACCGGTAGCCTATTTTATTTGCCAACTATAATTTTACTCTAAGACATACAACGCGAAAGTTTGATTGATGTCTTTATGAAGATAAGCTTTTTATGCTGCAAATATTTTATTGCCAGTTACCAGTTGTCAGCTACCAGCACTGGTGACTGATGACTGGCAACTGGCGGCGAACTGCTATTCAAAAATATAACCTTATAAAAATAAGTTTATTTTTGATGTTGTAAATCTATAAAGAATGACTCTGATAAGAGCCATAAAAATTTAGGATCTGTCTTTTCTGTTCTTTCTATTGCAAACCTTTTTCCAGTTCATTTAAAAGTTTCTCAAAAACCTCTAAAGCGTCATGCATGGGCGCAGCTGTCGTCATATCTACACCGGCTCCCTTTAACAGTGCTATGGGATAATCGGAGCCGCCCTTTTTCAGAAAACCGATATATCTATCCACCGCCGGCGCACCTTCCTTCAAAATTTGCTGGGACAAGGATATGGCTGCAGAAAAACCGGTGGCATATTTATAAACATAAAAAGCATTATAAAAATGAGGAATTCTCGCCCATTCCATTTTAATTTCATCATCAATCATAACCTCAGGGCCATAGTATTTTCGATTCAGTTCTCCATAAACTTCACAGAGCAGCTCCGGCGTCAGGGGCTCACCCTTTTCCACCTTTTCATGGATAATTTTTTCAAATTCTGCAAACATGGTCTGCCTGTAAAGGGTCGTTCGGAACTGTTCCAAATAATGATTCAGTAGATACATCCGCATATTTTCCTCTTTGATATGATTCAACAGATATTCCATCAACAAAGCTTCATTGACCGTAGAGGCCACTTCAGCCACAAAGATCTTATACCCCGCATAGGGATAGGGCTGATGATGATTTGCATAATAAGTGTGAAGGGAATGGCCCATCTCATGGGCAAGGGTAAAGAGATCATGGATAGAATCTTGATAATTCAGCAGCACAAAGGGAGGACTATCATAGGACCCCCAGGAATAAGCACCACTGGTTTTTCCTTCATTTTCATATACATCAATCCATCCCTCTGTAAATCCTTTTTCCAAGAGGGATACATACTCCTCCCCTAAGGGCGCCAAGCCCAGCTTCACCTTCTGCTTCGCCTCCTGATAAGGGATATGCATCTTTACAGCTTTCACCATGGGCGTATACAAATCATACATATGCAGTTCATCTATGCCCAGAGCCTTTTTCCGCAAGGCCATATATCGATACATGCTGTCCAGATGCCCATGAACTGCTTCGATGAGGTTGTCATAGACAGATAAGGGAATATTATCCCCATCCAACGAGGCTTGCAGGGACGATTCATACTTTCTGACCCGGGCATAAAAAACATCCTTTTTCACGCTGTAGTTCAAAGTAGCCGCTATCGTGTTCTTTTGTTTTTCATAGGAGCTGTACAGCGCCCTGAAGGCGTCCCTTCTCACCCTGCGGTCTTCGCTCTCCAACAACTTTACATATCTACCTTTAGTAACCTCAATTTCCTCCCCCTTTTCATCCCGAATGGTTGGAAATTTGATGTCAGCATTGTTGATCATGCCGAATATATTTTTAGGTGCAGCCGCCAGTTCTCCCACCTGGGCCAGAATCTGTTCTTCTTCCTTGGATAACACATGGGATTTTTGTCTTAAAATCTCTTCCAAATAAAAAGTATAAAGGGTCAGTTTCTCATTTTCCTTTAAAAACCCTTTGATCCTATCCTCAGGAATACTCAATATCTCAGGAACCATAAAAGAAAGTCGGCTATGAACTGCTACACTTAAACTTTGGGCTCTATCGGTCATGGCTTGATACTTGCTGACGGTATTATCCTCGTCTTTCCTCATTTTTGCATAGATAAACACATTCTCCAGCTTCCTGGATATATGGTCACTTAAATTCAAGGCCTCGTATAAGCACTGGGAAGAATTCCCTAATTTTCCCACATATTTTTCGATATCTTCTAACATGCTTTCTATTGCAGAAAAATCTTTTTCCCAGTGTTTATCTGTTTCATAGATTTGCTCTAGCTTCCACTTCCATTGGAAAGGTACCTCTGATCTTTTCGGTATATTTTTTTTATTTCTGTTCATGTTACCCTGTCGTGGTAAAAACCACATCCTCCTTTCTTGATTTCTGCTTTTCATCATGATATTCTTTTCTTTATTATACCCCATTCCTTTCCTGCACAACAAAGAGTTTTATTACAGTCCCTGCTTTTCTAACTATTGTCAATACAAATATCCGTTCTGCATATTTAATTCATCTATGCCCTATAGTATAATGGTAATATGGATATCTGTAAAACTTCATTGTTGAACAGCGATATATCCAAATCATATAACGGAGGTGGCAATTTGAAACTTTCTGAAATTGCTGATATTCTATCGGCTGAAATTCATACCAAAGAAGTAGATCTAAATATAAATATCGAATGTGGCAGAGCTTCGGATTTACTCAGTGACGTACTGCGCAACCCCATGGAAAATTCCGTGTTGCTTACCGGATTGGTCAATGTCCAAGTAATACGGACAGCCGAATTAATGGATATCCGTGCCATTGTATTTGTACGAGATAAGAAACCTTCGGAAGAAATGATTGCCCTTGCCAATGCAAGCAATATCGCATTACTCAGTACAAAATACAGATTATATAGATGTTGTGGCCTTTTATACAGTCATGGTCTTTTAGATTAGGGGGGATTTGCCATGGGTGAATATTTTCATTCTGTGACGCTGCAAGAAGACAAATGCTCAGGATGTACAAATTGCATTAAGCGCTGTCCTACGGAGGCGATTCGCGTAAAGAACGGAAAAGCCAGAATCATCGAAGAACGTTGCATCGACTGCGGTGAATGCATAAGAATCTGCCCCCATCATGCAAAAAACAGTACCGGGGACCCCTTAGACGCTATCCAGAATTTCAAATATAAGGTGGCAATTCCTGCCCCTAGTTTGCTAGGGCAATTTGAAATAGATATTGAGCCGAAAAAGATATTGGCAGCACTAAAAATGGTTGGGTTTGACGACGTCTATGAAGTCTCAAGGGGAGCAGATATTGTGTCCAGCTATACACGGGAGCTCATCAAAAATGCAAAACGACTCCCGCTGATTTCATCCTCTTGCCCGGTAATTGTTCGATTGATTCAAATTCGCTTTCCCAATTTAATCGATTTGATTATGCCCATAGAATCTCCAATGGAAGTGGCAGCTATGATCGCAAGACAAAAATCCATCGAAAAAACAGGACTTGCATCAGAAGAAATCGGCATCTTTTTTATTACCCCGTGCCCTGCAAAAATTACCAGTGTCAAAAATCCCATAGGCATTCAAAAATCCAATGTAGACGGCGTCATTTCCATCAAATCCGTATATCCTTGCATACAAAAGAATCTAAAAAAAGTTGATGAAGATATAGACTTTTATGATTCTGGAAAGGCTATCGGTTGGGCGAGGGCCGGTGGTGAGACCTATTCCCTTGGAATAGAAAATTATCTGTGTGTTGATGGTATTGAAAACGTTATCAAAATACTCGATGAAATTGAAAACGGACATTTGCCCAGTATTGAATTTGTCGAATGTTTAGCCTGTGTCAACGGATGTGTTGGTGGCTCCTTGGCCGTAGAGAATCCTTTTATTGCCAGAAACCGGATTCGAAGACTCTCAGAAAAATATATGAAAGCAAAACAGACCCGCTTGGTAAAATCTATCGAATCCTTCTTGTTAACAGAAAAAATACTTCCGAAAAATGTGCACAAGCTAGATAATAACATTATTGAAGCCATGAAAAAAATGAATCAGATTGATTGTATTTCGAAAATGTTGCCGGCTTTAGACTGCGGTGCATGCGGTTCCCCATCCTGCAGGGCCTTGGCCGAAGACATCGTCCTTGGATATTCCGATTTAGATGACTGTATGATTATCTTTAAAGAAAAATATAAGACTTTGAAAAATGAAACTCCGGAATCAAAGGACGAGCAATCAGCAGATGAAAAAAAATAGGCATATTTTTTCAACACTATGGGGGGCACAATGCTGCCCCTCTTTATAAATATGGGATTTGTGCCATTTTATACATATGATTCATAAATCATTGCCTGTATCCATATAATGGTGTAGTATAATTATGTTGACATTGTCATCACTGCATGTACTTACGCTATTGTTGTGGGGAGGTTCATATGGATAATAGACCTATCGGTATATTTGATTCGGGGGTTGGAGGGCTTACAGCCATACCCCATATTATGCAGGAGCTGCCTAACGAAAGATTAATCTATTTTGGAGATACGGCAAGAACGCCCTATGGTTCCAAAGCCAAATCAACAATTACAAGCTTTACAAAACAAATTGTGGACTTTTTGGTTCATAAAAATGTAAAAATGGTTATCATCGCCTGCAATACCATTACAGCCACATGCTTGGATGAACTGATTGCCCATTATAAGGATATTCCCATTATCGGAATCATCGAGCCTGCAGCTCAGAAAGTAGCTGCCTCCTGTACAGCTCAAAACCGCATCGGAATTATCGGTACAAAGGTTACCATCAATCAGAAAACCTATATCAAATCTATACACCGGTATAATTCAAACTTAAAGCTGTTTGATAAGGCTTGTCCTATCTTTGTACCTCTTATCGAGGAAGGCATTATTGATAATGAAATTATGGAACTATCTGTACGCCATTATTTAGATGATTTTGTGAAGGACAATCATCTGGATACCTTGGTCTTAGGCTGTACCCATTACCCACTCATTCGGCCGGCCATTGAAAAATTGTATCCTCACTTGCGGATTATCGATCCATCCTTTGAGATCATCAGTAGCGTGCAATCTACGTTGATCCAACATAATCTTCTGGCAAACCAGCCAGAGTATGAGAATATCTTCTACGCCAGCGACCTTTCAGAAAACTTTATGAACATGATTGCATCCATCTTTGGAAAAACAGACGTGAAAGTAGATTTTAAAAATTTTGATCTGGATATTTTGGATTGTAAATAATCCATACACCTGCAAAACTTTGCAGGTATCAGTCTGTAGAAAAAGTAACGGGATAAGTAAGAACCCTTGAGATTTAGGCTTCGTCGCGAATCATCAAGCCGCTTTTTTCCTTGTTTTTTTATTTAGAAAATCGGCGCAGGTCTGAGCAGGAAGCCAAATCTCAAGGGTTTGTCTACAAGCTAACACCTGCAAAACTTTGTAGATATCTTTCATTTTTCGCAAACCATCTGCTGGCTATCTATAGAAACATCATCAAGAACATGGTCGTAGGCATGGCTGGCGGCCCATCATTCAAAGAATTCTATCCAGCAACAGATGAATCCTCTCAAAAATCAATCCTGCTACAAGCCATGCCGGTGCATAATCCAAACGAATTAGGCCGTTGACGGCATATTTGACATTTCCATAATCCCAAGGACATATGCCGATAATCTTCTTGATAAACTGACCCGAAGTATATTCAATCAAATAAATCACTGCAACCCATACACCCCCTCGAAACAATACAGGCCAGTCGATCATCATATCATGCAGTTTTTCCAGAAAAACTGCAGAACCATAGATGGGAAACATCCATAGATAGGTATAGCCCTGAAATCTTTTGTCCCCTGAAAGTAAAGAACCCATTCCCGTCCATAAAATTTCGATGCCCCATCCCAAAAATCCGTAAATAACAAACCGAATCAACATATCTATAGTTTTTTCTTCTTTTTCTAAAAACATGCAAATTCCCTGGAATTTTCATGAAATAAAACTTTTATGGAGAATTCACGTCTACATGAAAAAATGCCCTAACTTTGGGCATTCCTTTATTCCTACACATTGTTTTCTTCCAATAAACTTTCGAATCCAACTCCTTTTCCCCAAACCGATATGACAGGCAGTATATTGACAAAGGCATCAGGGTCAATCTGTGCGATAAACATCTTGATCAACATGACTTCCCTCGGTGAACATATGGAAATAATTTTTTCTCTTGTATTGTTGGTATATCCTCCTTTGATTTCATAAGTACTAATTCCTCGGCCAATCGTATAGAGGATATACTCCCCAATTTTATCGGCCTTGTTGCTGATAATTTCGATCTTAACATTTTTAGAGCCAAAACCGAAGAGTATCAAATCGATGGATTTCATCATAATAATCTGGGTTAAAATAGCATACAATGCCACATGGCGATCATAAACAACTCCGGAAACCATAATAATTGCCACATCGATACTCAATAAAATTTGGCTGATACTGATAAAAGGGAATGCTTTATAGTGGATTATTTTTGCAATCGTATCCGTTCCACCCATGGAATAACCCCTCTTTAAGATTAACCCACACCCAGTACCCCCAATGATTCCATAATAAATGGAAGCCAAAAAAGTGTCATTTTCTATAAAATCAATACTGATTGCTTCAAACAAGATGAGAATTAAGGGAAAAATTACAGAAAGCAAAATAATTTTTGCTGCCTCTCGTTTACCCATCAATAACCATGCTCCTATCAAAACAGCAATTGATAACAGATAATATATATAAGTATAGTTGATACCAATAAGCCCATCCAGAAGAATGGAGATCCCCGTGATTCCCCCTGTAATCAGCCCATTGGGCTTTAAAATCGATGTAATAGCAAAAGCTAAGAGAGCACATCCCAAGGCAATATAAAAAACATCAAGAATCAATTTTGAGAAATCTTTTTTCTCTTTCCTCATTTAGCCACCCCTTTTCTCCTAATATATCTTACAACCTGTATTATAAAATAGAATATGCCTAAAATATATATTTTTTTGTTAATTTTTTGTTGAATTACTGTAATATATTTTTAGAAAAACTGGCAAGAACAAAGTCTTCCGTTGGAAGATTTAAAGGAAGACTTTGTTGAAACACATGACAGACATTATGACTTATCTACAAGTTAGGAAAGTACATAATTTCCTATGGGTTATAAAAAAAGGAGGTTTTTTTCCTCCTTTCATAAAAATTATCTTACAATCAAAATGGGTACTTCAGTATGATTTAACACTTTGCTGGATACACTTCCTATAACCACCTTTTGTATCCCTGTTAAACCTTTGCTGCCCATTACCACCAGATCGGGCTTTTCTTCTTCTATCGTCTCAATAATTACCTGGGCGGGATCTCCATACTTAATCATTGGGGATAGGGTACCGCAAAAACCTTTAAAGCTTTCCTCTGCTTTTTGCATAATCTCTTTTGCCTGTTTTTCAAAAATATCCTTTGACTGCTGGAATATATATACACTTTCGTGGAAATAAGTATTTTTGAAATCATTGATCACATTTAGAATAACTACCTCGCTGCAAAAAGCCTCTGCTATTTTTCTGCCTTGCTCCAAACCTTTTTGAGCGTGTTCCGAACCATCCGTCGTAATTAAAATTTTTTTCATACCGCACCTCTCCCTCCATCATTTTTAAAAAATCCGTATAGATCATCAGCTACTTTATTAATACCCTACATATACGTCCTAAACATTTTTTTGCAGAATCCCGTAAAAAGAAAAAAAATATCGCAAGATTTTTCTAGTTTTGAAAAAAGCCTATAAATAGCTTCTAATAGAAATTGTCTGTTGTTGTAATCAATGATAATTTGTCATATAATTAGATATCTAAGTATAGGCATCAATTGGATATAGGAGTGTTGCTATGGATATGGAACTAAAAAAATATTTTCCTTTTTTGGTGCGTCTGTTCATTATCGCACTTACGATACTGGGAATCTATTTTCTATCTACTACTTTCATTTTTTACGTCCTTCCATTTATTCTGGGATGGATTATTGCTTCCATTATAGAACCTACGGTAGATTTGATGAACCACCGATTTAAAATTCCACGGGGCCTGTCTGCCTTCATTGCCACTTTATTTTTTGTGCTTTTTACAGGATTGTTAATTTCTCTTATCGGCGGAATCATTATCGTAGAGCTCACAAAGCTTTCCATTAGCCTTCCGGAGTACTCAAAGAAAATTTATTTTCAAGGACTTCCCTTTTTTGAAAGGGCGCAAAATGTATATTTTACTTTGCCGCCGGATATTGCCCAACAGATTGTCAATGGACTGAACACCCTTTTGCAAAATTTAACAAATTTGCTTGGTATTATTATTTCTTCTTTATTAAGCTTCTTATCTGGCATTCCTAGGGTGCTGATATTTATATTGGTAACCATTATCTCTGCCTTCTTCATCGCAAGGGATAAAAAAATGATTACCCGTTTTATCCGGGCTCAAATCCCCGACCATCTTCTCAACAAAGGGAAAGTGCTAAAACATGATTTGCTTTTTGCCTTAATAGGCTACATCAAAGCTCAACTTATCCTAATGTCTATTACCTTTGTGGAATGCATCATCGGTCTGACCATCATCGGTATAGATTATGCTGTAATCATTGCCCTATTGGCCAGTATTATTGATGCCTTTCCTATCCTCGGTACAGGATCAGTGTTTGTACCGATGATTTTATGGCATTTGATTACGGCTAAATATAAAACGGCTATCTCCCTTGCTGTCTTGTATGGCATTATCATTTTCGTAAGGCAATTATTAGAACCAAAGATACTAGGCACCCAAATTGGCCTCTATCCCCTGGTAACATTAATGTCAATGTATATCGGCTTAAAAATTTTTGGCGTAATCGGTTTGATCATTGGCCCCATCTCCATGATTATTTTCATGGCTTTGCAAAAAATAGATATTCTTCCCAAGTGGAAGCAGCCCTAAAAAAATTTTTCCCCTGCACCCAAACATTTATTGGGTGCTTTTTCTATAAAGTTCGAATTTTGGAATGATAATTTATTCGATTATTATGTATAAAAATTCATATCGTAGAATAAGTTTCTCCTAAATATTATAATAAATTTTATTGTTTGAAAACGTTTTACTTTAGTTTTTGATATTTACAAAATCTTAATATATGCTATAATTATTCAATATAGTCATAAAAAAATAAAGAGGTGATCTGATGTCCAATGAAATTTTATGTTCAGAAAACGACAAACTTATTTTCTTAATTCCTACTTCACAACATAGCCCCAAAGAAGTTACTTCAATTCTAAAAAAGCACCCTGAAATTAAATTTGTTTCCCTCGTAGGTGTTGATTTAGGGGGTAATGATACGGATGAAAAAATACCTGTAGCATTGTTTTTAAAAAATATTGAGGATTTTTTAAATTATGGAGTTCAGACAGACGGCTCCAGTGTTATTCTTCCTGAAATTGCCAGTCTTAACGATGCAAGGGTAGATATCATTCCTGACAGCTCCGTTAACTGGTTTGTAGATTACAATTTTGATAACATAGATGAAATAACAGGACTTCCTGTGGGCACCCTGAGAATTCCATCTTTTTTGATTCACAACGGCACATCCCGGGTAGATTCACGCTCTATTTTAATGAAAGCTGTAGAACATTTCAAAGCTCAACTTCTTTCCCTAATCAAGGAATATCCCTATGCTCTAGAAAGTATTGGTATCTTTTCTGCAGATGAAATTGAGGATATTGTGCTCACCTCTGCCACGGAATTAGAGTTCTGGGTAAAAACACCGGAAGAAAAAGCAGATATAGAAAAGCTTTCCACTTCCCAAGGATTGAAGGAGCAATATTGGAAGAGAACTGTGGGTCCCGTTCGTACAGCCTTAGAAAAGTCTTTAATCCTCCTTGACAAGTATGGATTAGGGGTAGAAATGGGCCATAAAGAAGTAGGCGGCGTTCAGGCAAAACTTACCGGTTCCGGCAACTACAATCATATCATGGAACAATTAGAAATTGACTGGAAATACAGTACTTCCCTCCAAGCTGCCGACAATGAACTTTTAGCACGAAATGTAATCAAGGATACTTTTACCAGCTATGGATTGGAAGTTACATTTATGGCAAAGCCCATTGAAGGGGTTGCAGGGAGTGGTGAGCACACCCATGTAGGTGTTGCTGCAAAACTGAAGGATGGCAGCATAAAAAATCTTTTCTCCCCTGCAGACATGACGAAAGACTATATGAGTCCCATCGGCTGGGGCGCTCTCATGGGATTATTAAAGAATTACGAGGTTGTCAATCCTTTTGTAAGCTCAACTAATGATTCATTAAACCGCCTAAAACCCGGATTCGAGGCCCCTGTGTGCATTGTAGCTTCCATAGGCCATACAGTAGATACGCCATCCAGGAACAGGACAATTCTAACAGGTTTGGTTCGTGATATGTCGAACCCCTTAGCCACTCGGTTTGAAGTAAGATCACCAAATCCAACCTGCAACACATATCTTGTATTAGCAGCCATCTATCAGACAATGCTTGACGGGATTTCAGCCGTACTAAAAGCAGGTAAAAATGCTAAGGAGCTTGAAATAAATTTCTCAAAGGGCCTAGGGGAAGAAAAATTCTATCTGGAAACTGCTCGAGCTTACCGCAGTGAAGATGATGTATTTGAACATTATACAGAAGAAGAAAGAAATGCTTTGTTTGGTAAGCCACCAGCGACAGTATGGGAAAATCTGGTTAATTTCCAACGATATCCTGAGAAGAAGACGGTTCTGCTCCAAGGAAATGTATTTAGCGAAAAAATCATTCATTCTTATAAAGTGGCCATATTGACCCAATGGGCTACGGAATTGACCCAAAGACTGATTCCAGACAATATGGATTTTGTAAGAAGCTGTAAAAAACTTCATGGCAGTGAAAATGTATCCGATTTGGACGTAGTAAACTGGGAAAAAGTCAACCAGTTAAGAAACTATTTAATGAAAGACAGCTTAAGCCAGAAATCTCTCTTTACCCAAATTCGGGAGGCCATTGAAGCTGCCGATTATGATACGGCATCCAAGCTTCAACTGGAGATGAATCAGGCCATGGGAACTTTAAAAAACCTATATGCTATATACAGGAGAAATCTGATCGAATTGTCATAATGCATAAATATACGATACACATCATTAAAAAATCCTTGCCGTCTTACGACGGCAAGGATTTTTTAATGAAGGACCAGATATTTTCTCTTCTCTCCTTCGAAAAAGGATTCTATTTCCTGCTCAAATCCCAAATGATAGGCAATAGTCAGCAAGCAGCGTGTCAAATAACTTCTACTCAATTCCACTTCCCGCGGCCCTTCTTTTACTTCCCATATAATATCTAAGTCCCTGCCCTCTACAATATCCTCGATGGTCAATCTTTCTAGTCTCTTTCGGTCATATTCATGGAATAATTCCCGAATTCCTTCCACATCCTGAGCATCCCTCAAAATTGTATTCCTTTCCCTTTCAGAAGAATGCTGCAAAACATCAATGATAAAATTCAAATCATAATCAATCAGCTCATAGAGATGATTGAATACCATTGCTGGTATCCTGGGATCTTTCTCACTGATTTCTATTAATTTGTCTTTTGCATATTCATCATCTTGCATACAAGCCTCTATAATTTTATGATTCATTTCCTGATCATTATAGCTGTCAAACTTCAAAGTTTTCTCCCCTTCCTTATGCATTTATTTATATTTTCTGAAAGATTGAGAAAACTTATACCTAAAAGTTGTAAAGGATTTTATTCCCCAGAATTTTTATTCATTCTTTTTGATTTTCCATCTTGGATGATAATTTTTTTAATTTATCCTCCATTTGCATTAATAAAAATCCCATTTCTTCTATTCCCGCATGCATTTGGGCTACTGCCGCTATAATCTCATCATGCTGGTCGCCATTTCCCTTTTCTCCGTTTTCTAAAATTTTTTGCGTAATATGTTCTATCCCCTTCTTGATCTCATGAATTCCCATGGTTAATTGTTCTCTATCATGGTTGATTTCCGCTGCCTGACCCAAAATCTGAACCAATCGCTCCATAAGCAGGCCGATGATTTTTTCAATTAAGGCTTGTCTTTCATCTGAAATCTGATTCTTTTCCATATCATTAAATTGGTTGATCAGATCCATGATCTCCTGTATTTGCATATTATCTTTCATTTTAAAATTGGAAGGAATAACGATCGTATAGCGCTTTGAATCACCTTCTGTTTCTTTTTTTCCCTTTTCTATTTTTTTTTCACTTTTTTTCTTGCCGTTGCCGTTTTTAATTAAGCTCATTAAGTCAGTAACCATGGATTTTATATTTTTTACCACTTTGCTCAAACTTGTAAAGATGATTGCTGCCGTAATAAAAAAACCTGTAATGCTGTTTAGCCATATCCCGTGATCAATGGCTTGTCTTTTTTTTTCGAATTCTTCTGCAATGGCCCTTATATCGTCGTGGAATGTTGCCAAATTCCCTTGGTTTTCTATAATGCATTCCGTCAATTTTTGAAAAGCTTCCCGTTCCAGATCAGATATCATTTGATCTTTATAAATGAATAATATCAAGAAAATGAGTAAGAAAGCGATCAATCCGATGAATAAAACCACTGATATTTCTTTCATATCCCTTTTTTCCCGAATCATACCTTTTCTCCACCTTCTGCTTCCGGTTTTCTTCTCTGCAGTACATCATATTAGCATTTCAGTGGATAGGTTCATAAAATTCTGCATAAAAAATAGGAGAATCCTTTCTAATAAAGAATTCTCCTATTGTCTCTTCTGTCCTGTCAAAAACCTGAGCAATAATTATTTGATAGGTTCTACGGTATCAAGATATGTGAATTTTCCGTCTTTTACTACTTTGATTACGGCACTCTTCACGGCATCTCCGTTTTCATCCAAAGTAATCACACCCGCTGCTCCCATATAATCCTTTGTCTGTGCCAAGGCATCTCGAATGGCCACAGGGTCAGCAGATCCTGCCCTTTCGATAGCATCTAATATTACAAGATATGCGTCAAATCCCAAGGCAGTTACAGATGCCGGCTCCTTGTTGTATTTTTCTCTGTATGCCTTTAAGAATTCCTCAGATTTCTTTGTGATAGGTACTTCCGATGTAAAGAACGTGGAGAATACGACCCCTTCCACAGCTTCTTTGCCAATGTCAATAAACTCCGGTGTTTCCCAAGTGTCTCCACCAAGGATTGGAATATTGATGCCCAATTCTCTGGCTTGTTTGATCAACAAGGCGGATTCCGTAAAGTTCCCCGGAGCAAAGATAACATCAGGATTTAAAGTTTTGATATTTGTCAGTTGGGCTGTGAAATCCTGGTCGCCGGTATTATAGCTTGCACTGCCTACAATAGCATTTTCATCGCCTGTCAATTTCTTAAACGCATCTGTAAAGAATTTTGCAAGACCAACAGAATAATCCGATGATACTTCTTGGATAATTGCTGCTTTCTTTGCGCCTAATTTGTTAATCGCATAGTTGGCCATTACCGTACCTTGGAATGGATCTATAAAGCAAACCCTGAAATAGTAATCATTATTTAATGTCACCAGCGGATTTGTACAGGAAGCGCCTACAGCCGGAATTTTTGCATTTTTCACTGCGTCACCGGCAGCCATTGATAAAGAACTTCCCCAGCTTCCGATAATGGCAGACACCTTTTCCTTATCTATCAATCTGGATGCAGCATTGGCAGCTTCCACTTTATCCGATTTGTTGTCTACGACGACAAGTTGCACTTTTTTGCCTAAAACCTCAGGATATAATTCATTGGCCAATTGAATACCTTCCAACTCAATGGCTCCTCCTGCTGCATTGGCACCAGTGAGGGGTTCAAAAACACCTATTTTTATAACATCTTCACTTTTTTCAGACCCGTCCCCTGTTGTCGATTGCTGTGCAGGCTTGGCACATCCAGTAAACACCAAAGCAGCAACAAGCATCAACACCAAAGCAAAACTCATTTTTTTACCTAATTTTTTCATTTTTTTTCCCCCTTTAATATATTTGCACCCTTCAAAAATAAAAATATTTTGCTATCTCCTCCCTTTATTAATTTTTTTTCATAGAATTGTTACAATTTTTAAACATTTGTTTTATTTTAGTATTTTAGCACAGCAG
The DNA here is from genome assembly GCF_001562415.1 of Thermotalea metallivorans. Taxonomy (GTDB): domain Bacteria; phylum Bacillota; class Clostridia; order Peptostreptococcales; family Thermotaleaceae; genus Thermotalea; species Thermotalea metallivorans. The sequence goes on from NZ_LOEE01000034.1 coordinate 14,006, forward strand.
AACATAACATTGCAATATCTCCGATCCTATATGCCAATAATTTTATATATAAATTCATTTATATGATTGATTGTCTATGGGTAGCTATTGCATTCCTTAAAGAATTTTGCTATCTCCATAGCAACGGTTTTGCCGGATTAGAATACAGATTGAAAGAAATGCAAAAAATACTCAATATCTTGATAAAGATACATTGGCAGGGGGTGAATCGATTGGGTTCAGATCTTATAAAGAACATACTGACGGAAATCAATATCAAGCCCTTCATTATCTCTTTTATCATTTTAATGATTGCCTTTGCCCTGATTCGATTTGTCATGTTCCTCACGGATAAACTCATCCAGATTACAAACTTTAACGAACAGCGGGAAAAGACCATCAAGAGCCTGATCGACTCCCTATTTGCCTACTTTATTTTGACTTTGGCAGTTTTAAATATCCTCAGTGAATTTGGCCTCATCAAAAAATCGACGTTTTTGACGGGAGCAGGAATTATTACATTAATTGCCGGACTCGGTGCCCAAAGTTTTATTCGAGATATTATCAATGGTTTTTTTATTCTGTTCGAGCGTCAGATGAAGGTAGGTGACTTTGTCAGCATCAATGAACAGTTTTTAGGAACTGTAGAAGAAATCGGCCTTCGCTCTACGGCCATTCGGGAATGGTCGATGAAAAAAATATACATCCCCAATGGAGAAATTAAAACATTGAAAAATTACTACAAGGAAATGGCCCGAGTCATATTAGAAATCATCGTTCCTTTCGAAGAAGATCACCCATTGGTCTTAGAAGCTTTAGAGGAAATCTGTCGATACATGAATGATCGATATGACGATAAACTCTACAAAATTGGCACGGTAAATTATTCGGAATTCAGTGTTTATGGCGTCATGTCTATTGACGGGAGATACGGTGGCGCCAAATATATCATCACTGGAGTCGTCAACCCCACTTCCCAGTGGATTGTCAGAAACCGAGCCTATGAACACATCCTAAAAGTATTTCAGGAAAAAAATATTCGCCTTGCCTATCCCAGGGTTTACTGGCACGACGATAAAAAATAACAAAGTCTTCCGTTGGGAAGACATAAAGGAAGACTTTATTATTTTTTACTTAGAAAAGCGGCACAGGTCTGAGCAGGAAGCCAAATCGCAAGAGTTTGTCTACAATCTACAGCAAGACAATGATGTCTTGCCGTCACTTTTATTTTGTCATCAATTGAAATAAGGCTTCCTTTGTCTTAGGCACTTCCTCCTTTGACAAATAGGGTTTCCTTTTGATAATCTCTTCGTAGGCCGCTATCATCCAAGGTTTTTCTAAATCTGCTCTTTTTAAAACCTCATCATCCCTAAATATATCTTGCGGTATTCCCTCTGCAATCACTGCTCCCTCTTTCATGACGAAAACATAGTCAGCCCATGGATATACCTTATCCATATCATGGGTTGACAGTACAATGGTCTTTCCTTCTTTGTTCAAAACATCAAAAAAAGCCATCAACTCGCTGCTGGTTTTAGGATCTACAAAGGCCGTAGGCTCATCTAGAAAAATAACCTTTGGATCCATAGCCAAAATATCTGCAATGGAAACCCTTTTTTTTTGCCCTCCGCTTAAAAAATGAATGGGTTTCTTTTTCAAATGGGCAATCCCTGTCTTTGCTAAAGCATCTTCTACTCTTTTTCTCACTTCCTCCTTGGGCAAGCCCAGATTCATAGGCCCAAAGGAAACTTCTTGAAATACGCTGGCTGAAAATAGCTGGGCATTGGCATCCTGAAAAACAATACCGATGTTTCTTTTCAGCGCAAGGATATCTTTTTTGTTGTAGATCATTTCTTTTCCTTCAAAGTATACCTTCCCACCCGTAGGCTTATAGACACCGTTCAGGTTCAAGAACAACGTAGTCTTTCCAGCACCATTGGCTCCTACAATGGCAATTTTTTTTCCTTTTTGGATGGATATCGTTAGTTTTCTTAAAGCATAGGTCCCGTCAGGATAAACAAATTCCAAATCCTTAGTTTCAATAATATACTCCGTCATCAAAATATCTCCTTTATCCCGTCCTTGCACCGAATGTCATTGTAGAGCAAGAATCATGAAAATTCCTTGAGCAAGCACAATCAAAGCCATATTCTTCATAGATAAATAATAATTTTCCTCCAATACATCCAATCTCCCCGTATACCCTCTAGCCGTTAGGGCCGTAAATAATTCTTGAGCACGGCAAAAAGCTTTTACAAATAGATTGGAAGCCAGTTGTCCTAGGGAAGTATAGCTTCTTTTGATAGAACTATAACCCAGACGGCAGTCCTGGGAAATATAAATCATCGATGCTGTCTCCATTAATACAAAAATAAACCGGTAAATCATCATCGCCAACTCAACCAAAACCGTTGGCATTCTCAACTTTCTCAAAACCCACATCATATCTGTCATAGGCGTTGTGAAAGCAAGAAAATATAAACATGTTACGGAAGCATAGGCCCGTAAAAATACCAATACAGCCTGATCTAACCCTTGCTGGCTAATTCCAATCTTCCAATGTCCCATTGCAAATCCATAAAGAAACAAAGTGGAATTCTTTGTAATGGTCAGGGCAACGCCCCCCACGCCTGTAATAAGGAAAACCAAGGGCAACAACAAATATTGAACGTAGGTTTTGCCAGGAATCCCCGCCACAGCGATCACCAAGAATGTCATCAAAGCAATGGCTCCAAAATGAACAAGGGGAGATGTATTCCATAGACATATCAAAAGCATACCACCCGATAATAGACATTTTTCCATTGGATGTACGGACTTTAGTCGATTGATATAGGCATACTGATCCATGGATATCATAAATTCGTCACCTTTGCATGATTTTTCTTTCCTCTGCTGTATCCCATATAATACCCGATAATTCCTGCCCCCAACCCTGCCTGGAGGGCAAAGAGCAAACTTTCAATTTCTCCGCTGGGGGGTTCCCAAATAGAACTGAACCACGGCTGATAATCAGGCCGGATTTGTGTAATCATTTCTTCTGCCGCACCATCTGCCCCTCCATACTCAGCCTTCGGGTTCATAATCAGAGGGGCAATACTGATCATCACTGCCAAAAATAAGAGAATCATATTCTTCTTTATAGTCATGATTTTGCCTCCCTTGCCAATGCTAGTTCCTCTAATTCCCTTCCGTTATATACCGTAAGAATATTATATATAACCACCGTCAGCAAGCCTTCGCTGATGGCCAAGGGAATTTGGGTTACTGCAAAAATTCCCAGAAATTTTGCCACTGCCGCCAATGCTCCCGATTCTGTAGGAAATGCCAAGCCAAGCTGCACCGAAGTTACAATATATGTAATCAGATCTCCAAAAGCGGCCGCAAGAAATACACTGACGCCTTTGGAGGCACCGATTTTTTTTAAGCCTCGAAAAATGATATAGGATGCAAAGGGTCCTGCAATTCCCATGGAAAAAACATTGGCTCCTAAAGTTGAAATCCCTCCGTGGGCTAATAAGACTGCCTGAAATAAGAGTACAATCACTCCTAAAATGCTGGTAACCGCAGGACCAAAAAGAATGGCTCCCAGTCCTACCCCTGTAGGGTGCGAACAACTCCCTGTAACCGATGGCAACTTCAAGGATGATAATACAAAAGCAAAAGCACCGCATAACCCAAGGATCATTTTCATATTTGGATGATCAGCGGTTAATTTTTGAATTCTTCTTACTCCCAGAAACAATACAGGAATAGATAAGGCAAACCAGATGGCTGCCCATAGAGGCGGTAAAAATCCTTCCATGATATGCATGGCATAAACTTCTTTCTGACTGATCAGCACAGCAAAAAAAGTAAATGCTGCCGTATAGAAAATGTATCTTTTTCCTTTCATTCCATTTTCTCTCCTTCCCAACAAAAAATCCTAGCCCAAGGGCTAGGTTCATCAATGTCCATGTTTTGCCTTTCTACACACATCGATCCTCCTTCCCTCCGAAGGCAACAATAGATGCAAATATAGGCAGGTTTCCTGGCTTGCGCTTCATACCCTACTCCCTCGTCTTCCCTGTTTCCAAGTGACATCATGAGGTTTCGTACTCGCTTACAGTAGCGGGGGCTGCACCGGACTTTCACCGGATTTCCCTATTATCCTTTGAATAAAGGCACCTATATTTTTTCTTATTAAATGATTTCTTCACTATTATACCAAATCCTATGATTTTATACTACTATCTTGCATATTTCGCCCTTTGCAACGTTTATTCCTTCATCTTCCCTTTATATTGCACTGTTTTTTATGCTTATTGGCTAGAAAACTTCGATCAGCTCATATAATCTTTTTTCATTCTGCTTTGTAATTTGCGCCCTTGCATTGGTATGTTCCATAACAACATAAGTTTCCAAATCTGTTGCAACAATTTTTTTAATCATCATCAGATTGATAATAAAAGATTGATGGGATCTAAAAAAATGGCGATTATCCAATTTTTTCTCAACATGATTCAAGCTGGCAGGGATGCTGAAAATCCCTTCCGTCGTATGCATATCTGTCTTTCTGCCGTTTTTCACAAACATGATAATATTTTTCTTCGGAAGGAATAACCTTTCATTCCCGTGCTTCACGCAGATCTTTCCATGAATCAGTATTTTGGAGCTACGCTCTTCCAAGTTTCTCATCCCCTATATCTCCAAGTTGTACGCCTTCTCCTAGTCAACTTTTTCCAACTGGGCCATAATCATTTTCTCAAAATCCTCTATTTTTTCCCATGCCTCATCTTTGGTGGCGGCTTTGCTGTAAATATAAATTTTGATTTTCGGCTCCGTTCCCGAAGGTCGAACTGCATACCAGGATCCATCATCAAACAAATATTTCAGCACATCGGAAACAGGCGTATCAAGGGCATCCTCTTTCTGATCCATTAAATCAAAGGCAATACCCCTTTCATAATCCAAATACCGAATCAGTTTACGTCCCTGTATTTCCACGGGGTAATTTTTCCTGTATTCTCTCATCATCCTTTCTATTCTCTTTTGTCCTTCAATACCCTCTAGTGTAAGAGAAATCAGTTTTTCGGCATAATACCCATGGACCCGGTAAATCTCGTCAAGGACGTCTAACAGCGTCTTTCCCTGGGAACGATAGTAGGCCGCCGCTTCACAAAGAAGCATGGAAGAAATAACACCATCCTTATCCCGCACAAAGCTTCCTGCCACGTAGCCGATACTTTCCTCATAACCAAAGATAAATTGGCATCCTCCTTCCCTTTCCAGTTCATTTACCTTGCCGCAAATATTTTTAAAACCCGTCAGCGTTTCATAGGTTTCAACACCATAGGATCGGGCAATGGCTTTCCCCAAATCCCCCGTCACAATGGATTTCACGATATAGCCGTTCTCTGGCAGCATTCCCTTCTCCTTCATGGAAGACAACATATACTCTATCAACAGAGCTCCCGTCTGATTTCCATTAAGGGGAATAAAATCCCCGTCCCTTCCTTTCACCATACAGGCAACCCGGTCGCAATCAGGATCTGTGGCAAGAAGCATCTCCGCTCCCACTGCCTTCCCTAATCTTTCGGCATAGGCAAATGCCTTCGTATCTTCGGGATTTGGATAACCCACCGTTGTAAAATCTGGGTCCGGGTTTTCCTGCTCCGGTACCACCGTCACCTGGGTAAAACCTCTCTCCTTCAACACCCTTCTTACAGGAATATTTCCCGTTCCGTTCAAAGGTGTATACACAATCTTGATGTTTTTATCGATATCATCCCTTAGGGCCAATCCCTTTACTTTTTCCATGTATTCATCATCGATTTCTTTACCGATCATTCTCAATAAACCTTGATGAACTGCAGTTTGTTCCTCTGCTGTTTTTATAGCAGAAAAATCTTTTATTTTTTCAATGTTCTTTTCAATAGCCGAAGCAATATCAGAAAGAATTTGGGATCCTTCTTCCCAATAAACCTTATATCCATTATATTCTTTTGGATTATGGCTGGCTGTTATCACGATCCCTGCCGCCGTATGCAACCTTCTTACAGCAAAAGAAAGCTCCGGTGTAGGTCTTAGGTCTTCAAACAGATAGGCTTTGATGCCATTGCCCGCCAGTACAAGGGCAGCCTGTTTTGCAAATTCCCTTGAAAAATGTCTGGAATCATAGGCAATCGCTACCCCTCGCTCCATATACTCCCTTCCTTTTTCCACGATATAATCTGCCAGCCCTTGGGTAGCCTGGGCAATAATATACTTATTCATACGGTTGGTCCCTGCGCCGATTTTCCCTCGAAGCCCCGCCGTACCAAACTCTAAGCACCTATAAAAACGATCTTTGATTTCCTCCTCATCATCTCGAATAGCCATTAACTCTTTCTTTGTTTCCTCACCAAAATATTCGTTGCTCAACCATTCTTCATATCGCTTTTTATAATCCATATTTCTACACTCCTTGTCCAAAATATTTCCTGAAATAGTCTCTATATATATTATATATTAGATGCCACCTCTGTACTTCCCTGCTTTTCCTCTTTTAAAATATATCCTATTTTCCTTTCATGATTCTATAGCTCCCTTGTAAATCAACAACACGGCCTTCACCGTGTTGTTGATTTATGGGCGAATCTCTTCACTCCAATGATGTTCATCCTCTAGGTCGCTGAATTTCAAAAATCTTTCCATAACATCCTCTTCTTTTCTCATAAACGTGACCAGCTTTTCAATGGCTGATATGGTAGGGGAACTGAGATAATGCTCCATGGCTTCCGCTTCTTTGGCTGTATCGCAATTACTGTTGATAACAAACAAAAATTCCTGCAAAATGCTGTTCCGCTTCACCAGCAGCTTTCCCAGTCTTTCTCCCTGCTCTGTCAAATGAATTCCCTCATATCTTCTATAATGAATATATTTATCCTTGCTCAATTTTCTCAAAGCTTTCACCACCGATGGCGAAGATACGTTTAATTTTTCCGCAATATCCCGTACTCTAATCTCTTTTTTTTGTAGGGACAGTTGATAGATTTCCTCTAAATAATCTTCCAGGCTTGGCGACAGCATAATCTCCCCCCTCCAATCATGCATAAAAATTCCTATCCCTACAGTATATGAAAAAATATTTCTTTTCTTTACACTTCCAATGTCATAGATAAAATGGAGCTATCGATTGATTTCTACAGAGAGGGACTTTCTTTTATTTTTCGCCAGTCTCTGCTTCTATTAAATACTTTTCGAGCTCCCTGTAAAACTCCCTATCTATACCAATCAGTTTTTGTATCTTTTTATTTATCATTATTGCCGGAATCCTTATCAGGGTCTATCAAATAATATTCAAGATGTATGAAATAACCTTTTCTACTTAATATTTTATTTGTATATCAAAGCAAAGAAAAGTTCCCCCCCCAATTCATATCCACCTAAATTATAGATTTAGATGGAATTTTCTTGGAGGGATTGGATAAACATTTTTTCTTGCCCCCTTGCTATGCCATGGTTCTTTTTCATAGAAACGGCAGCGGAAAGGCATTTCGTTTAAAATAGTTATTTCAATTGTACACGATGAAATGGATAAATTATCGTGTTATCCGCCGAAACTGCAAAGGTTGCGTTATAGGCATTCATAAAATACCGCCCGATCCCTCAGCAGAAACCGATTTTCTTTATGCCAGATCCACAATTCTTCCCCTTCTAACAGTTCATAAATTGTTTCTTTTCTACTTATTGTAACTTTCACCCTTCGCCCCCGGTAGGCAATTTTAAAGCTGTAGGCTTCCCAACTGGGATGTATGTAGGGATGAAATCTTATGACATCATCATGGACTCTCATGCCGGCAAAGCCATTTACAATGCACATCCAGCTTCCTGCCATGTTGGCCGTATGAATGCCATGTTTGGTATTGCCCTTATAGTCATCCAAATCCATTCTTGCCGTCTCTAAAAAATATGCATAGGCCTTTTCATAATACCCTATGTCACAGGCCATGATGCTGAATATGCAAGTTGACAGGGATGAATCATGGGTCGTGATTTTTTCGTAATAATCATAATCCCTTTTCTTTTGGTCATGGGAAAATTTATGACTTAAAAGAAATTGCGCCAATATCAAATCTGCCTGCTTGCAGACCTGGTGCCGATAGATGACCAGCGGGTGATAGTAAAGCAGCAGAGGATACTTTTCTTTCGGTGTATTTTCAAAATCCCAGACTTTTTTTTCCAAGAAGCTGTCATCCTGGGGATGGATTTTCCGCTTTTCATGATAGGGAATATACATATGATCGGCAGCCTGCTTCCAAAACAAAATCTCTTCCTCTGTTAAATCGATCTTCCCGGCGATTGTTTCAAAAGCATCTTTATATTTTTCCTGCATTTCCACAGCTGTATGATAGGCATAATACAGATTCTCCCTCGCCATAAGGTTGGTATAACAGTTATTATTGACAATGGCCGTATATTCATCGGGACCGGTTACACCATTGATGCAAAACTTATTTCCTTTTTCCTCAAGGAAAGCCCCCAGATCTGCCCAAATCCTTGCCGTCTCAAACAGAATTTCTGCCCCCTGTTCTATGAGAAAATCCTCATCCTTTGTGGCTTCCATATATCTCTTTATGGCAAAGGCAATGTCTGCATTGATATGGTACTGGGCGGTACCTGCAGGATAATAGGCAGAACATTCTTCTCCGTTAATTGTTCTCCATGGAAATAAGGCCCCTTTTTGGTGAGACATTTCCCTCGCCCTCTCCCTTGCTTTATCTAGGGTATTGTACCTGTACTCCAGCAATTTTCTGCTGATTTTCGGCTCACAGTATAGGAAGAAGGGAATGACATACATTTCCGTATCCCAGAAATAATGACCCTCATAGCCTTCCCCCGTTAATCCCTTTGCTGCAATATTGGTCTTCCCGTCCTTTCCCACAGATTGAAGAAGATGAAAAATATTAAATCGAATGCCCTGCTGCAATAGTGGATCTCCTTTTATCTCAATATCAGCTCTTTCCCAAAATTTTTCCAGATACCGTTGCTGCCCTTGCTTCAGTCTTTCAAAACCTTCCTCTTTGCCCTTTCTTACAATATTTTCAGCAGTTGTTGCTAACTTTTCTTGTTCATAGTCTCTGGAAGTTCCATAGGCAATATATTTGTTCAGACGGATTTCTCTGCCGGCTTTTCCTCTGATGACATATGCCATCCCTACTTCCAAAACGCCATGGATCTCTTCTGTAGTATAACTGCAATCGGTCTTTAGATCATTCTCCATGGCACAAACCAGAGAAAATCCTGAATTTTTTGTTCTTTGCAGCAAAAATGCAAAATCTTTTTCTACTTTCTTTTCTTCTACCGGCAGGCCATATCTTTTCCATTCTCCTCCTATCCTAGGATCCTTTTCCCTCGGAAAAGCCTCTGCGTACCCGCTATCCAGCAAGGAAATAATTTTTATCTCTCCTTCAAAATTCAATGGCGTCACCCTATAGTCTATAGCGGCCAAATGCTTATTAGTCAAGGAAACAAGCCGTTCAACTTCAACCTTTACCTCTCTTCCCTTCGGTGAGCGCCAGATCAGAAATCTTTTGAAGATGCCCTCCTTCAAGTGAAGGGAGCGCCGATGGGATAAAATTTCTCCACGGCACATGTCCAAGGGTTCATCTTCCAAGATAAGCTTGATTCTCTTTCCATTAACCACATTCATCATGGTCTGCCCTTGTTCCGGATAGCCATAGGCAATTTCCCCATAGGAAATAGGCCAGCTTTCATAAAAGCCATTGATATAGGTTCCCTCTGCACTGGTCCCCGGGGGTCCGCTGTACCCTTCTTCAAAATTTCCCCTCATCCCTATATATCCGTTTCCTACGGAGAATATGGTTTCGCTTCTGTAGTTATTCACAATATCAAAGAATTCTTCAACAACTTCCCATTCCCTTACAGCATATATGGGTGTATTTCTTTCTGCATGGAATTTCATCTTTCTCCTCCTCCCTCAAATTGTATAACCCATATTCCATAAGAAATATGGGTTAGCTTGCAGACAACCCTTGAGATTTGCCTTCCTGCTCAGACCTGCACCACTTTTCTCTCCAGCCACCGGCTGCCAGTTAACAGTTAGCGGTTAGCCGTTAAAAGCTATTAACAACTATAAGCTGTTAACTATAAGCTATTAGCTATTGCCATCAGCAATTAGCTAGCAACCATTAGCTAGTAGACAGTAGCCATTGGTCATTGGCGATGAAGCCGAAATCTCAAGGGTTTATGAACATTCTACTGCTTTGTTTTCCGTCTGCAGTATTTTATTTTTTCTTTGCTTCTTCCAATATGCTATGGTACTTATCCAGGGTTTCCTTTACTTCCTTGCCATCAATGGTAATTGCCTTATATGCTTCGTTTAATGCTTTATCCACATCTGCCCAATAGGTTACGTTCGGCCTTGGTTCAGCACTTTCCAGGGCCTTGGACACTGCATCAAAATAGGGTTTTTGCCAATCTTCCACCTTCCCGTTGGCATCGGATCTGGAGGAAGGCCAGCCAAGTTTTGAAACCAGCGTTTCCTGAACTTCTTTGGATAACAAATATTCTATAAATTTTATAGCCATTTCTTTGTTCGGAGCGCCCACCGGTATGCCCAATACATCTCCCCCCAATACCTTTGACTTTTTCACAGGTCCTGAAAATCCTTCATGGGACTTCATTTCTGTCTTGCCTGCATCCTTTACGATTACATTGACTGCAAAAGGCCAGTTGGCGCCATAATAACCCGATTCGTTTGCCAAATATTGATTGATAAAATTCCAGTCACTTTTTGAAGAATCCGGCGACAGATAGGGATATAGTTCTTTTAAGAAAGTAAAGGCTTTGATAGACCCCTCATCATTCAATACCAAGGGATCTCCCCCTGCCTGGCGGATAAATTCAAACAACTGGACTGTCGTATTGCCATCCAAGGTTCCTTTCAGCAAGATACGACCAACCCCTTCCTTTTCTTTGAAGGTTTTTGCCACCTGAAGCAATTCGTCCCAGGTGGTGGGTGGCTTTAGACCATATTGCTGAAATTTTTTCTCATTATAGAAGTTAATCTCCACATTGGGTCTGAAGGGCATGAAGTAAAGCTTGCCATCAAACTCCCCAACAGGTACCAGGGAAGGGATAATTTCCTTTGGAATCATATCCCTGTATTCCGACAAATCTTCTACAAGTCCTTTATCCACCAGATTGGCTAACTGCATATTGTCTTGGGCAATCAAATCAATTTCCATTTTGCCGGCTTTTTTCATGGACTCTAGTTTTGCTGCCATGTCTCCGGACTCGATTTGGACTGCTTCAATCTTTACATTATTTTGTTTTTCAAAGGCAGGAAATATATCCTCCCGCATCACTGCCCATTCCTCTTCCCCTAAGGACATGCTCACCTTCAATAACGATGAACCAGCTCCCCCTGTTCCTGTGGTGGATGCAGGCCTTTGGGAACCGCATCCTGCCAAGGCTCCCATGATCATTAGCAGGCAAAGAGCCACAGCCAATCCCTTTTTCCACTTTCTCATCATATTTTCTTTTCCCCCCTAAAAAATATTTTATTTATCTGAATTTCCGGACCCAGACACCTCTGCTATTTCTTCCTGCATCTGCAATCCGAAAAATTCTGCCTATCTTCAGAGCAATCATCAGATTTTTTTACATTTTTCCTGGAACATCAACCCTTTACCGCACCTTTCAAATATTCGCCGCGGATAAATCTTTGCAACACAAGGGTCAAGATCAGCACGGGAACGGCAAGAATCGTTGAATATGCGGCCTGTTGAAAAAAACCTCCCCGACTTACGTAATAATAGATCTGCAACGGCAATGTCCTTGTAGAAAGGGACAAATAAAGGGCATAGGTAAATTCATTCCATGAATTTAACCAGGTCAGCATGGCAGAGACAGCAATGCCCGGTGCTGCCACAGGAAGAATGACTGAAGCCAATGTCTGCAGTCTGCCTGCTCCATCAATCATGGCAGCTTCCTCCAAGTCAAAGGGTATGGTCTCAAAGGTAGAAACCAATATCCAGCAAATAAAGGGAAGCTGTTCAATCAAGTGGGCCAAAACAAGGCCCAGATGGGTATCCAACAGATTCCATTTTAAAAATACCACGGAAATAGGCAAAGCAATTCCCACATTGGGGAACATCCTCGTAAAAAACAAAGACAACACAATGATATATTTTAACCTTTTATTCAATCTGGATATGGCATAACACGCCGGTACTGCGATCACCAAAGACGACAGCATGGTAAAGGTCGCCACGAGAAGACTTTTTCGCAAAGGCGGCCATAAATTGCCGGATTTTAAGACCTGATCCCAGTGCTTAAAGGTAAAATTGGTAATCAGAAATTTAGGATGCTGGGTGAGAACTTCCTCGGGAATGCTGAAAGAAATTCGAAACAATATATATACAGGGGTTGCCATAAAAAAGCATATCAGGGCAATTCCCAAATAAAACAGTATTTTTTTCCATATCTTCTTACTTGCCATTGCCAAAAGCTCCCCCCTTGTCTACATACCGGAAATACAGGTACATGAACAGAATAATGCAAATGAGCAAAACCGTTGAGGCCGCCGCCGAAGCATGCAAATTATTATAGGCACGATACTCGTCATAGGCAAAGGTCGCCAGAAAAGGCGTCGCCCTTCCCACCAAAATGAGAGGCAATTCAAAAATTCGAAATACATCCACCGCCCTCAGCAAAATCACCATGGTAACGGTGGGCTTTAAAAGGGGCAAGGTGATGTGTCTAAAACTTTGTAATTTTGTGGCACCGTCTATGCTGCCGGCTTCATAGATTTCGCTTGGAATCGATTCCAAACCTGCTAAAAACAAAAGTACAACCATAGGCATTACTTTCCAAGAGTCGGCAAAAGCAATGGTGAAAAGGCTTTTGATGCCTCCCGATGTCCAATAGACTGGAGTTTTGATGAAACCCAGCTGAAACAGCAATTCGTTCAAATACCCCTGGGTCCCGAAAATATAAATCAGGGCAACACCCGCTACCAAGGTAGGTACTCCCATAGGAAGCAGTACTAAAGATCTTGCTAAACCTTTTCCTTTAAAATCCTGTTTCAAGGCCATTGCAATCAAAAGCCCAAGGGTCATTTGAATGGTAAGTTCAATCAAGGTAACGACCACTGTATGAAAAATTGATCGAACAAAGTCAGGCCTTCGAAAGAGTTCTCTGTATACGGATAATCCCCATCGGCCCGTGGTGGGATCCTGAAAACTCATCCATATGGTTTTGGAAATCGGTAAAATTGTAAAACCCAGAATATATAAAGTCAATGGCAAAATAAAAGCAAACTCCAAATAATATTTTTTCAGAAACCTTTTCAACGTCTAATCCCCCCTTACCGCTCTACAAGAATTTCTTTTGATCAGCTCATGCTTCAAAATCACTTCATTTTCCTCAACGTTTTCCCCTTTCAGCATTTTCATCAAAAGCCTCATCCCACAGGCTCCCATATCATATCTGGGCTGTCGAATCGTGGTAATGGAGGGGTAAAAATATTCAGACACTTCAATTCCATCAAAACCTACAATCGATATATGGCCCGGTATATGATACCCCCTATGAAGAACTGCGCTTGCAGCCCCCACGGCCATGGTATCTGAAGCCGCAAAAACAGCCGTAGGGAGTTTTTCCTTTTTTAATATTTCCTGCATGATATCATAGCCTGACTTATATCTGTAGTCCCCATGGTAGATCCATTCCTCTTTGACCTGTATGTGATTTTCCCTCAGTGCCCTTTTATATCCTTCAACCCTTGGGATTCCTGCATTTGGATCATCTTTCTGGCCTGCAATCATGGCAATTTCTCTGTGCCCCAGCTTGCATAAATAATCAACAGCTTCATAGGCTGCCATGGCATTATCAATGATCACGCTTTTAAACTCATTGGCCGGATCTCTTGTGGAAACGAGAACAATAGGAATCTCTATTTTCTTAAATCCACTGCGCAACCCTTCATCCACCGTATTGCTGATAAAGATAATACCATCCACCTTTTTTTCCTTGAGCATCTGAAGGGAAACCTTTTCCTTCTCCCGATCCAAATCAATGTTGCATAGGATGATGTGATATTTGTAAGCACTGGCCACATCTTCAATCCCCCGCACAACCTCGGGAAAAAAAGCGCTGGATATATCGGGAATCATCACCCCGACGGATCGTGTTTCCTTTGCCTTTAAACTCCTGGCAATGGCATTGGGGTTATATTCCAATGCCTGGATCGCTTCCATCACTTTTAATCTAGTTTTTTCCTTTACTGACGGATGATGATTGAGTACCCGTGAAACAGTACCTACGCCCACATTGGCTTTCTTTGCTACATCCTTTATTGTCACAATTTTGTTCATCATATCATCCCTTCATTTTGGAAACGTTTCATTTTTATTTTTATCTTATCATGCTGGCCAAAAAATGGCAATACATTTGTTGAAATTTTCAAAAAAACAAAAATTCTCACAAGATATTTTGTGAGAATCATACTGAATACAAAGCAATACAATGTTCATAAACCTTTGAGATTTTGGCTTCGTCACCAATGGTTGCTGGCTGCTGGTCAATGGCTGGGCTAATAGCTGATGGCTAATAGTTTATAACTAATAGTTACCAGTTTATAGTTTTTAATAGTTTTTAAAGGCTAACTGCAGTTTCCTCAAGCACATGGCGATGATGCTGCTCAATAAAGCGATCGATAACCTCCATGACTTTTCCCCTGTCTTCATAAAATACAATCACAATATCTCCTGCCTGCGCCATTTTCATTGCCTTTTCCAGAGCCACTTCTTCCAATAATTCAATCTCTATTTTTTTTGGATTTGCACCACCTTTGATGCAACCCTCCATCAACAACTTCGCCACTTCTCCTTCTGTCCTGCCCCTGCGGTCCCTGTCCTCTTTGACAAAAATATGATCAAAGCTCTGCCCTGATAAAATGCCTACTTCATAGATACTGGCATTCATCCTGTCTCCCGGCACACCGATAACGCCGATGAGTCTGTTGATTTTTATTTTTTGGAGCCCTTCGATTACTTTTTTGTATCCGTCAAAATTATGTCCATAGTCAACGATGACTTTAAAATCAGCCACATCATACATATTGAATCTTCCGGGATTCTCATTTTCATCGCATTTGAAGCTGACAAGGGCACGGTTGATGATATCTTTATCAATGCCCAGTCCCCAAGCTGCAGCCACTGCCGCCAGACTGTTTTCCACATTGTGGATCAGCACACCGCCTAAGGTAGCAGGAATATTTTCTATATTTACCACAGGAATTTGCTCCTTGTCTGTAGCCATATAGATCATCTGATCCTTAATATATACAACCCGTCCTCCGTCTTTAATGTGTTTGACCACATAATTGTTCTTGTGATCCTTCGAGAACAATATGATATTGCCATAAGCCCTATCTCTCACATACAGGCAGTATTCATCATCGGCGTTAATCACGGAGTATCCGTCATCCTTTACTGCCTCGATGACAAGGGCTTTCACCCGAGCCAATTCTTCCAGGGTCTCAATGCCATCGATTCCTAGATGATCATCGGTGATATTGGTAATCACACCTACATCAGCCAAATCATATCCCAATCCTTTGTTGACAATACCTCCCCTAGCTGTTTCCAAAACTGCCGCCGTAACCTGCCGATGCATCAGTACCGTTTTGGCACTGGAAGGTCCTGTGGTATCACCTTTGAGAATACATTCATCCCCTATATAAATACCTCCCGTAGTAGTCATTCCTACACAGTGCCCCGCTTCCTTCAATATGCGGCCGATAAGCCGTGTGGTAGTAGTTTTTCCGTTCGTTCCTGTCACGGCTACAATGGGAATCGAATGTTCCTTTCCCTTTGGGAAAAGGGACTCCACAATCTCTTTGGCCACATTCCTCGGGGTACCGGATGATGGATAATGGTGCATCCGGATGCCTGGGGCTGCGTTAATTTCAATGATGGCCCCTCCCGTTTCCTTGAGAGGCTTTGTAATGTCCCTTGTAGTAACATCTACTCCCGCCACATCCAAGTCAATGACATGGGCAGCCCTGATACACATTCTTTGAATATCCTCATGCACTAGATCCGTTACATCCACGGCAATTCCTCCGGTGCTTAAATTGTCATTTTCTCTCAGATAGATAATCTGCCCTTTCTCTGGTATATCCTCCAGACATAAATGATTTTTCTTTAGTAAAAGCATCATCACGTCATCAATTTTTATTTTTGTTAAAGGCTTTTCATGGCCCTCTCCTCTGAGAGGGTTTTGATTTTCTATTGCTATGAGTTCCTCGATCGTGTTTTTCCCATTACCGATCACATGGGCAGGAATCCTTTCTGCCGCTGCCACCACTTTATCCTTTACCACCAAAATTCTGTAATGCTTTCCCTCAATATACTTTTCCACCAAAGCATCCGGAGTGTATTTTTCTACGGCTTCATAGGCAGCCATGACTTCTTCGTCACAGTGCAAATTTAGGCAGACGCCTTTTCCCTGATTCCCGTTAATAGGTTTTACGACCACAGGGTATCCGATTTCTTTCGCTGCTTCTACGGCTTCAAATTTGTTGTGGGCAATCCTGCCTTCGGGGACAGGAATTCCGTTTTGCCTCATAAAATCATTTGCCATCCACTTATCGCAGGCTATATCTACGGCAATACAGCTTGCTCGATCTGTAAGGGTTGCTTGAATTCTCCGCTGATGGATCCCATAGCCTAACTGCAGCAGACTGCCTTGCCCTATGCGAATTACGGGAATACCCGCCTTCGTCGCTTCCGTCTCGATGGCTTTTGTACTAGGTCCCAGCTCAAACTCACCGGCTTTTTGGCGGATTGCTTCCAACCGCCCATGAAGTTCAATTTTTTTTCCCTCCAGGAGCCCATGGAGAATATCAAAAGCCAGTAGGCCCGCTTCCACACCGGCCACTTCATTTTTATATCCATATACCACATTATAAACGGATTGACCGCTGTTCCATCTTGCCTTGCCGAAACTGACTTTATACCCCAACATGTTTTGCAGTTCTATCGCCGTATGCTCTAATACATGAGCCAAGTACGTTCCCCGCTTAAGCCTTGTCACAAATCCTCCCTTGTAGCCTTCCGAGCACTTATGTTCCTTTAGGCCGGGAATCAAAGCCAACAGATTATCATTAAACATGGGAATTTCAAGGGTAGGCGTATCATAAAGTTCCTCCAGATCTACCGTCAGCTTTATCACCGGATTGTGGCTGTATACATTCCTCCCTCTTAACACACTTAGATTCACAAGCTTCATTTCGATTCCTCCTATGATTGGTCTTGAACCTTTTCATATTGTATGATTGGGTCCTTCGTTGTAAGATTGTAGCCATAACCCTTTGGCAGTACATGAACCCTTACATTGGTAATGGCCAAGGGTTCATCGGGATATTGTTCACAGGTATTGGTAAACGCTATATTCCTTCCGTCAATGATGGTGACAACACCCGATCCAATAACCTCAAAGGTATTGTAATGATTTAAGACAATGGCTGTATTTTCATCAATGCCTATGCCTAAAGAATGGGGATTTTGGGCAATGGCAGACAACAATCTTCCGATTCTTCCCCGTTGATTAAAATGCTGATCAATGATAACCCCTTCGATCAATCCCATCCCCGGAGCCATTTTGATGGTGCATCTGCTGGGAGCTTCCTCATCGATACCTTCCACCACCATAATTTCACTCATCATGGAAGCGCCAGCACTAGTTCCTGCTATGATTTTTCCCTCATGAAGGGCTCTATGAAGCAAATCATGAACCCTCGTGCCTCCCAGAATGCTGGATATCCTTAGTTGGTCTCCACCGGTAAAAAAAATGCAGTCACCCTCCTCCATCTCATTGAATATTTCTTCACGGTTTGCGTCCTCCCGGCTTTCTATATTGAGAACCACAGTTTTAGCAATGCCTAAACTCCTAAAAACCTTGGTATACTGTTCTCCAGCCTCCCTGGGTTTTTCTGTAGCTGTAGTAATCACAAGAAATTTTGGGTCCTTTTTCTTCGTCAATTCCACCAGTCTATTCAAAATAACCTTGTCTGCCGTTTTGTCCTCCGCACCGCCGATTACGACGAGATAAGCATCTTTATGATAAATCATGCCGTTCTTCCTCCTATTTGCCGATGAAAAACACTTTTCTATTTTTTATTTATTCTTAAATTTTTCCAGTCTCCTACTGTTGCCATGCATTTATTTATTATTTTCAATTTTTCACAAACTATACTTTTCCCACGACAAAAATAGGTCTACCAAGAAACCTATGAGAAAAGTATATTGAAAACCTAAAAAATACAAAAAAAGCCCCAATGTTTTATTGGGACTTTTTTGTTATATCGGGACACAATTTAGATATATGGATACCTCCAATGGCTTGTTGCTGCGCAGCGAAAAAATTCCTCCTGCAAAAAATACTGCCTTCTTTTCCATATGGATTGCACTCACTCCTAGGACATGTCCTGTCTAATAAAAAGGAATTTAGATATCCTATCCTGAAAGGGAGAAAAAATATATTCAAAGGAACAACAAACAATCCCCTTCAGGGAAAGCGTCGGAAATGTCCTGCACCAATAGATCTGTCAACAACTCCTGATAGCCTGCATATCCCACTTCCTCCATATACTGCCCTAATTTTTTCAATTTGGCATCCTGCAGACTTTTCAGTTGTCTCATTCTCTTTTTTTCTATAGGATTGCTGGAAACTGCCCTTCCATAGTCATCCCTTGCATATCGCCAAAGAATCAATTGATGTCCGTATCTTTTTTTCAACTTGTCTGCAATCAGCAGCCCTTCGGGATCAAAGTCTCCGGAATAATAGATCTGTGTCCCTTCCTTGGCTAACATGTCCAATAAAATCAAAGATGAAAGCTTCACCTGTCCGTAAGTACACACCAAAGGAGGCAGTTTTTCAATCATTCGCTCCCTAGCCTCACTAAATACCGTTGGATTTTCAAAGACAAATACTTTCCCACGGGGGCTGATGATGCGATCCAAATAACTCAAATTCTCTAAAGATACCTGCATGGATTCCCCATACCGGTAAAAACCTTCCCATCCCCCATGGATTTTCCCCTCTCTGTAAGCGATTAGCCCGCTGCAAAGGGTATAGTTGGAAACCTCATCCTTCAGGATACCGGCTTGATACAATAGTTCTGTTCTCTCCTCCGCATTTTTGGGCATTTCACAATGGAAAAGATAGCCCAATGCGTGCAAAAGCAATTGTCCGCATGGCGTACCTTCATCGAAAGTATGAGGATTTTTACTGACAGCAGAAGAAAATACAGCCAGCCTTTGTTTCTTTTCCCTGTAGAAAGGAAGCCCATTCACTGCATTGCAAACAATAGAAAGATCTTCCCTCAATTTTTCTTTATCCATGTTATATCGTTGTACCAGAATCCTATAGCCTTTTCCTTTTTGTTCAAGCACAAAGGCTAGCCATTCTCCCGCCTTGGTACCGGCAAATCTGTCAATAATTTCACGAAAGAAAGATTCTTTTTCCCTATCATGATTCATTTTTTCTTCCTTTTTGGGAATCAATTCTTCTTCAAAATACTGTTCCAATATATCCAAAAGAGCTATTCCACGAAACTTTGTCATATCTAAAGCATGTTGAATTTGTTCAAGCTTTATTACCGCAGACTTCCTCTTTCGAAAATCTTTTCGAAAAAAGCCCGTAAAAGCCTTCCTCTCTTCCTCCGTCAGATGATCGAAGACAATGGTTCCTCCTATATTTCCTAAAGATTTATATTTTTCCTTTATCTTTACAAACAATCGATGGAAGCCTTCATTATTTTTAAAATAATCGACACTTTGGTTAAGCAGTTTCACTTTTTCCATCCAGATCTCCCTCTTCTACCAGCAACTCCTTCACCTTTCCGTTCCATCGATAACGGATGACGGTAACAAAATTGGCATTGTTGGGTCTTACCAATTCACAAATAGACAAGGAAGGCACCGTATCATAGTCTCCCCATAAAATTTGAGAATTGATTACAAAATTTAGCCTTAACTCTTCCAACAGGCGGAACATATCCCGGATATTGTTTTCGTCCACACCGGCGAAGGCTTCGTCCAGTGAAATAATGCGGGGACAATCTTTCCTAGCACCTTCATACCTTGCATAAACTGCCGAAAACAAAGGTACATACATGGCCATAGCCTTTTCTCCCCCACTCAATCGATCAAAGGCGTTGTTTGTCAATTCTTTCCTATTTTCCCCCGTCTTCTTGAAAAACAAACGAAATTCAAACCACTTGCGATAATCCAGTATCTCTTTCATGATCGAATGGAACGTCTGGGTCTTTCCGCTGTCCTCCAATTGCTTCCTGGCTTCAAGAATCTTTGAGCGAAAATGCCTGGACAATTTTTTCAAATCTTCTTGACTTAACAATCTAGGATCCAGCTTTAATAAATCCACCAGTTCTTTGGTATCCAACTGTTCTTCCGTTTCTTTGATTTTGCTCTTCCACACCAAACTAAAGGACAGTCCGCTGGATGTATTCATAGATTCCATGAGAGCATTCATTTGTTTTACCCACTGTTCACTGTGATAAATCTTTGCCCGTATTTTTTGACTGATGGTATTGGTTAAAATATCTTCAAACAATTGTCGATCGCTTTCCCGAAGCAGATTCTCATTCTCCTTCATCGCCTCTTCAATAAAAGTCATCAATCCATAGAAGTTTACGTCCTTGCCCTGGGTTTTTCCCTTGATTTCAATTCTTCTCTGTTTTCGAAGGGCTTCTCTGATTTTTTCATCCTTTTCTTCCGACTCCCCATGGAAAATATGCTCCAAAAACAGGTTATATTCCACCAAGTACTGGACATTTTCGTGATATTTTTCTTGGAGAGCCGCCGTATAGTCTTCTTTCTGCTTCCCGGCTTTCTCTTCTCCTTTCAATTCCTGATACACCTGCTTGGCTGCTTTGAAAATATCCTCATCCTTGTTATAGGGAAAAACATATCCTAAAGCCATTTCTTGTCGGAAACCCTCCTGGAATATATGGTATAATTTCTCTATCCATTGGATTTCCTCCCAAGCTTCCGCCAATCTGGTGATCCTGTGATTTCGTTCCACTTCCCCCTGCTTTTTCTTTTCTATTTCTTTTTCAATCTTTCCAGGCAGCTCATTTAATATTTGAATACATTCTTCGATTTCCTTTTTGATCTCTTCATAATTTGATAATTTCAACTGTTCTTGACAGTTTTTGAGCTGCTGTTCGTGGCTTTTGATGTCCCTTTCTATCCTTCCCAAATCATACAGTATAGCATCTAAATCTTCTAATACGTCCTCCCTTTGCCGGTGCATCAAATCATTTTTATGGATTTGTTGCAACAGCTTTATATGTTGTGTTTCCAATTCTCTGAGGGCATTTTTGTAGAGATCAGCCTCTTTCTCTGCTTCTTCATAGGCTTCTAAGTTTAAGGGAATTTCCATTTTTTGGGTCAATACCCTAATCTTTTGGCGGATTTCCTTGAGGGCCTCATAGGTTTTTTCTACAATTCCTTCATTTCTCGCTACTTCTTTTTGGCTGCTCTCATAAGACAGCCTTACCCCTTGCACATAATGCAGGGCTGTTTCCAAATCTTCCTTTTTGGGGAAAGCTATCCATTCGTTGTGTAAAACTTTCTTGCGCTCCTCTATGGTTTTTATTTTCTGCTCTATTTCCCATATATTTTTTTGAATGATCCCCTGTTCTCCTATTAATTTTTCTATCATCTCTTCTCGGAATCTTTTTCTGGCTTCTACGCCAATATACTTTGGCTTATAGTCCCTTGTCACCTTTCCCTTCAGCAATCCAATGCCATATTCTCCTTTTTCATTGATATAGGGGCCTTCCTTTTCTGCATCTAATAGAATACTTTTTAATACATTGTCAACCTCTTCTCGACTGACCCCTGAAATATCTGATTTTTCCGGCCTCAAGAAGGAAGAAAGTTCATGCTGAAAGAATTTTGGATCAGAGAAAATATAACGGTCCGCCATGGACACATCCATTGCAAAGACCTTCTCCCTGTATTCCTTAGGAATAATCAAAGCATCCAAAAGCCCCATATCCAGCAGGGCTTCCTCCAATATTCCCCTAAACGCCTCCGGCACATTGTTTTGAAAATCTATGGCTTGGTAAAGGGGAATAAAGGGAATCCCCTCCCTGCTCAGCCGTTCACGATTTCTCAGAACCTGTTCTTTCCTTTCTGGTTCCGGATCTTTTTGACTTTGCCACTGCCGCAATTCTTCTTCCTTTTGTTTCAAGAGCTCATTCTGGCCATCCCGCAACACTTCTAAATTTAATTTTTCTTTGTTGAACCTGTTCTCATCATCATGATAGGTTTTCCGAAGTTCTTCCAGGATATCATCATAGGTTGTACTTTCCCCATATTGGTGGACTTTCCGGGTCACTTCTACCAACGTTTCCTTGGAAATCTTCAATTCTTCATTTTTCTTTGCCCATGTATGGACTCTTTCAATGAACTCCTCCTTGGTTTCCAACAGAAGCCTCTCGGCCTTTTCCATCTCCCTGTACTGATGATCCCTGTATTTTTTCGCATTTTCCAGCTGCTCCAGAGCATTGTCATAGGCAACCAATTGATTTTTTTCCTGTTCCAAGGCCCTTCTGATTTGGATGATTTGATGGACATACCGGTCCATCTGTTGCTTGATATACGTAAAATCATAGGTCTCATCTATCTTTTTGGACAGCTCCTCCTCCATGAAAAATTGTTCATGAAAGCAAATATTTTCTGCAATTTCCGCCATTTCGTCCAATTTGCTTTTGATCTCCCTTTTTTGTTGCTGTTCAAGATCCTCACCGGCTCTTAAGATTGCTGCCAATTCCCTCTCTTTGCTTTCCTTTTTTTCCCGATTTTCTTCTTTTGTTTTCTTTTGCTGCTCCAACTCTATTAACTGTCTCTCCAATCGATCTACTTCCTGTTTTGCCTTAAACCCGTCATGTCCTTCCAGTTGCCGCTTTTTCTCATTGATCAGCTTTTGCTGCAGTTTAAAATCTTCCAAATTTTCAGCAGCTTCTTGAAACTGCCTTTCATATTGCTCCCTTTCCATCTCCAGCTCTTTTTGCTGTTTTTTCTTTTCATCCAGCTCTTCCTTCGCCTTTATAAAGTCTTTTGCCTTTTCCAACAAAATGAAGCGATTGTACTTATCATATTCATTTTTTAGCTTTTCTCCGGCCTTTTTGCTGTTTTTTAGTACTTCCAACTGACTTTTGATATTATCCATATTCTCAATGGCTTCCGACATGGGTCTTAAATCATCATCGGACAAAGGCTGCAAGGAGTCATTCATAATGTCATAAATCACCGTAGGTTTAAAATCCTTGGACAGTTTCGGTGTTCTTAACTGGATTAACAGTTTGATCAATTCATCGTATTCCTCGGTGGTATCAAATCCAAAAAGCAGTTTGTTCACCATTTCCATATAATCCCGCTGGCTCTCGTGGACTTCTCCCCCTTCGCCGATTCGATTTTTTAATTCTATCTTGCTTAGGGGAATTTTCTCTCCGATGTCTTTGTATAAAAATAAATCTTTGCCGATTCTCCGGCCATCCTTTACAGAAAATCCCCAAAATTCCATAGGTTTTCCCCGCCTGGCCTTTAGCCCCATACCTATCGTAAGGTATTTTTCTGTATTTTCCTTCACAAATTCCATATACAAGTAGCCCGTCCGTTCTTCTTGCCCTTGCTCATCCTCTCCCAACAAATAGTTTTCCAATTTCCTTGCCCTAGAACCGAAAGGATCCAATCGTTCAGGACTCTTGTTTCCATCCAAAAGCAGCGGAATAAAACTCTGCATTGTTACAGATTTTCCCGATCCGTTTGCCCCCCTTAAGAGCAATCTTCCATTGGAGAAATGAAATTCTTCCTCGTCATAATACCAGAAGTTGATAAGTCCAAACCGATTGATTATCCACCGATTATTCATCTGCTTCCGTCCTTTCCGTAAAATCCTTAGAATAGCATCCTATCACTTTCCCTGCCAGAGGCATAATGATTACCTCTTTCGTCCCCTCATTCACCTGTATCATTTGGAAATCCTGCATGTATTTGATTACTTCATTGTAAAGTTTTTCTAATTTCATCTCTCTATATTCTTTGCTCCAGCCTTCCATATATCTTTTTAGACATTCTTCAATCATTGCTTCGAACCTTGCCATGGAAATATGGATGGTATCATCTTCCCTTTTGAGGAAGCTTCCTTTTTTGACTTCTTCCACAATCAAACCGTTCATCTGCAATACGATATCGGAAATATTTTTATTGTTGGGAAAAGTATCGCAAAAATTCTTTCCCTCGTCTAAGATCACAAAGGCGCCGTTTTTATGCACATGCAGCTGGCTTTCCAACATCTCCTCTATATCTTTTTGGAGCATATTCCGATAGTTTTTGATATACAGATAATCGGCATCTTCTATCCCCTCACTATAGACCGCCGGTGACATCACCAGCCGTCTGTATACCCTGTTCCTCCTGATTCTGCCCCTGTCTTTATCTATATCCACCCATTCCTCGTTTTCTATGTCCTGCCAATGGCGATAATAAAGCAAATTTCCGGTAAAATTGCGCATAAAGTATTTGGATAATCCTGTATTCTCATAGAGCACTTCCGTATCCACCGCATTGGCAAAATATTGTTCATCGCCGTCATTCACCTTCATGAGGCCTATTTCCGCTGCAAAGCGCAAAACCTTGATCAGATGGCGTCGATGCTTATACAAAGTCCAGTCCACTTTTTCCTGCCCAGGATAAGTCCCTTGGACAAACTCTGTGATCTGAGACAATACAAACTGCTCTTCCGGTCCCTTATCTTCCAAAAACATAAGCAAAAGGCATAAAAATCCATACTCCATTCGGTCCTCAAAATCTTCTATCCCCATCCAGTTTTCAGGTTTTCCCGGAAGTTTTTCCAACTTAATGATATAGGGATTGATGATCAGCTTATAGCCCAGCTTGTCCTCTAAAAAATTTTTGAGCTTTGGACTGGCATCCTTGATTTGATAATAAAGTTCTTTATCCTGTTCTTTGATGATCCAAAATCGTTCCAACAAGATTTCTAGTTCTTTCATAATTTATCTCCTAATCAAACTGAATAATAAAAGCAGGCATTTCCAAATCTCCGTCATCGCAGCGCAAAATACACCTTTTTGGGGGATCTGGCAGAACAACTCGAAAGGTATGTCCATCTTCCGTTTTGGCCCTTTTGTTGGGCGAATTCATCCCTTTGCTCAACCATCTTAGCAGCGTTGCCCGTACATGGGATTCAATTCTTGGCAGGGCAGAAAAATCAATTCTTTGATCGCAGATATAACTTTCGATAATGTTTTTCTCCTGCTGCCGCATCTGGATGTATTGTTGCAGCATATTTTGCTTTTGTACACGATGATTTTCAATGGGCGTCCGCATGCTTTTTTCCCGATAAGCTCTGATCCTCGGTTTGATTTCTATTACAAAGGGGTCCTCATCAAAAACACCGCTGTTAATACTTTCCGTCTTCCTATAAAAACTTCCCCGGATATGTTTTGTATGGAAAATTCCGAAGGCCAGGGAGGACAGCTTATGGGCATCCTCCATCTTCTCACAGGCTAGAAACATTTCACAGAGCTTCTTATATTCTTCCTTTCTGTTGGCTGCACTGTTTCGACTTTCCGCAATTTGCGCAGCAAAACGAGTAATTTTACGAATGATTTCATTGGTAATTTCAAAAAGTTTTTCCCTTTCACTTTTTTGGGCAGGGGAGCCCAAAAACCACTCCTGTAGATTTCTCCATCGCCCCCGGATATTTTCAAAAATATCCTCCCCCCTGACCTCCATATCAATCCTTGGGATAGATTGCTCATAGGCAAATACCTTTTCCATCAGTTTTTTTGCTTTTCCTTCGTCAATTTCCCTTAGCAGTCCTTCAATTCCATAGGTGTTTTTCTGCAGTTCCTTAATAAAATCCCGCAAATACTCGATAAACTTATCTTTAAAAACCAGAAACTCCCTGGTTTTCATCATCTCCTCCGCTTTTATGCTGTGCAGCTCTCGGATATAGTCTTGATAGTTCTGGTTGAGCCGCTTAAAATCCGTATTCAAGTCCCTCCACCAAATCCCCACACTTTTTATATCTTCCTCCACAATGGCATGAAACTTCTCCAAGTGACTTTTAATCCGTTCCAATAAAGTAGGTTCTAGGGATGCTCCTTCCACAAAAATATTTTCAAGTCGAATGGCCATCCTTTCAATTTCAACGGTATACTCCGATAATTGATATCGAAACTGTTTATTTTTAAACTCCTCTACCGTGGACACCTTGGATGTGTCTTGGATCGGAATCAGATTTCCCCATTCCACCAGCACATCCAGATCCTGCTTGCACTGTTCCATCGTATAATCTCGAAACAAAGAATGTTTTTTCAGCTCTTCCCATACTTCTTCCTTGTACATCCAATATTTAATTTTTTCATACTGTATATAGAAAAAGCGCAAAATGGTGCGATACCTCCATGCATTGTCTGCAGAAAGATATTTTACTTCTTGAATCGGTTTGATCATCTTACTGTGAATTTCCATAAATTCTCCCTTTCTCCCCACTTCGTCCTTTCTTCATCTCTCTACAAAATTATATCATTTTATTCTACTGTTGCCCATAAAAACGAATTACCTCTTGGTTTGCGGTGAGAATTCCTATGCCCCTTCGTCCACCATCATCTCCCTTCCCATTGAACTCCTCCGTTAAAATCTTCAAAGAAACATACATCATCCTGCCGTTTTCCACGATCTTGACAACCTCTCCCGCATCCTTGTATACTACCACATCCTCCGTGAGATGGAGGATAAGCCTTGGCCATACCACATCCATACCATAATGAAACAGCCCCACCCGATAAGAATGAGGCTATGGAAATGTTCTTGTATCTGCATTGTATCGTTGATATTCCTGCTTTTCAAGTTTTAATGATTACCAAAACAAATCTTTATCAACTATATGCCGATTTTTACAAACAATAGGAGCGTTAAGATCAACATCCTAACGCTCCTTGAGTTTATGGGAAGCTGCCAGCATTTTTGTAAACTGTGCCATGTCTGACGTTGGGATATTGCAGGCAAAATTCTCACATATATAGGCCGTGGCTGTATTTCCGATCCTTCCTTGATTTTTGACAAAAGGCACCAGCCTATGCAGCGCTTCTGCTCCGTCATTAAAAATCACCGTCGCAAAAGGTAGAAATCTTCTATCCAATTCCGCCAGCATTCTTTTTGTATCTTCCTTGCCCCTCTCCCCTGCAATCACCACCTGCTTGGTCGGCATATTGGCAAAGAGAAATGCCATCATAAAATGAGTATAAGCATTGGGATTTTCTTTTACATTACCCCCAAAGATATAAAACTGAGCCATGGCCTTTTCTTCCAGTTCCCTATCTCCCGTCATTCTTGCCAACCTTAACATATTCATGGTGGCCACGGAATTTCCGGAAGGCGTTGCCCCGTCATAGATTTCCTTTGGCCTTACAATTAATGGCTCGCTGTCTTTGCCATACAGAAAGAATCCCCCCTCCTTTTCATCCCAGAACAGATGAATCATATCCCGTGTCAACCCTATCGCCTTCTCCAAATAGATCGTTTCAAAGGTTGCCTCATATAGCTCAATGAGTCCCCAGATGAAAAAGGCATAGTCATCTATATAAGCCAAATAGGCAGCTTCCCCATCCCGATACCTAGCCAGCAAGCGACCTTCTTCATTGACCAGATGGTTCATAATAAACCCTGCTGCCTTTTTGGCCGCATGGATATAGGCAATGTTGTCCAAAATCCTTCCCGCCATGGCTGCAGCGGCAATCATCAAACCATTCCAAGCCGTTAAGATCTTATCATCCTTGTAAGGGTGGATTCTTTGTTCCCTGTAGTGATAAAGCTTTTCACGGCAAAGGGATAATCTCTCCTTTAACTCTTGATCCTTCTCCAGGTCGGCTAGGGAAACACCGATCAAATTGGGGATGCTCTTTCCTTCAAAATTCCCGCGGGGCTGAATATCATAATATTTACAAAACAGCTGCCCATCCTCTTCTCCCAGCACCTCCTTTACTTCCTGAACATCAAACACATAAAATTTTCCCTCAATTCCCTCTGCATCAGCATCCTCTGCAGAATAAAATCCCCCCTCTACAGGACT
Organism: Thermotalea metallivorans; assembly: GCF_001562415.1. Lineage (GTDB taxonomy): Bacteria > Bacillota > Clostridia > Peptostreptococcales > Thermotaleaceae > Thermotalea > Thermotalea metallivorans. Next base: position 42,170 of record NZ_LOEE01000034.1, read on the forward strand.
CATATCCCTGAGGATATAGGTGAATACTTTTTCTGCGATTTCAGCATATCGATAATTTCCCGTTGCTTGAAAAGCCTCCAGATAGGCAATCGTCAACAAAGCATTATCATAGAGCATTTTTTCAAAATGGGGCACCAGCCACTTTTGGTCTGTAGAATACCTGGCAAAGCCAAAGCCGATATGATCGAAAATTCCCCCCTTATACATGCCGTCAAGGGTTTTTTCCACCATTGCCAAGGCCTCTTCTTCTCCAGTAGCGGCGTAGTATCGTAACAGAAAGGATAGATGATGGGGTGTAGGAAATTTGGGTGCCTTGCCAAATCCTCCATAAACCGGATCAAAAAAGTGTTTCAATTCTTTATAGGCATCATGAATCGTTTCTTGGGGAAGCTGATCTTGGGTGCTGTCCAGTACTGACGATTGTACTGCCTGAGTAATCTCTATGCTGGATTTCTCCAGTTCATCCCTTCTATTTTTCCATGCATCCCAAATTCGATACAGTAGGTCCATCAAGCCGGGATGCCCGTATTTACTCCTTTTCGGGAAATACGTTCCTGCAAAGAAGGGCCTTCTGTCGGGTGTAAGAATCACCGTAAGAGGCCAGCCGCCATGCCCTGTCATGGCCTGACAAAAACTCATGTAGATATGATCAATATCCGGTCTCTCTTCCCGGTCTACCTTAATAGCAACAAAATACCGATTCAACACCTCCGCTACTTCTGCATCTTCAAAGGATTCCCTCTCCATCACATGACACCAATGGCAGGTTGAATAACCTATGCTTAGAAATATGGGTTTGTCTTCGGCCTTTGCTTTAACAAACGCTTCGTCTCCCCAAGGAAACCAGTCGACGGGATTATAAGCATGTTGCAATAAGTATGGAGATTTTTCTTTAACCAATCTATTGGGTACTCTATGATTTGTTGTCATAAAACTACCTCCCTGTTTTATTTGAGCTTTTGTCTTTAATATTTACCCTTCTATTTTCTCCAAACTCATCCGCTGTATTCCGTTAAAATAGCATTTGATACTGTATGATAGATAAATATACATTGTTGCATACTATGTGTATATGACCTCTTGTTTGTTTCGCGTAAAAATAAAATGCAATAAAAAAACCGAAAGCTTTAAACTTTCAGCTTTTTATGCACTATAGATGATTTGTCCATGCTCTAAAATTTCATTAAGAAAGCCACTTTCGTCGTTGTTTTCTTCCAATAAAATTGGTTCAATTCTATCATCTATATTTCTTCTTAACTTATAAAGCATAGCTTCCATGTCTAAAAAATCACCCTCAATTGCATTCACAATTACAGCTATATCAATATCACTTTCTTCTTTCCAATTTCCTTTTACATAAGAACCATATAAAATGATCTTTTGTGGTTTTATCTTTTCACTTACTAAGGCAGCATATTCTATTGCCTTCTCTAAAGCCTGGCTTTTATCCATAGAAATAAAGCCTCCGTTTCTTTTAATATTTTCCTACACCTTTCCTTAGATAATGATTTCAACAATTTATTCTTAACCGTGGGGTATCTGGCTTCTATGTTTAATGGTTCGAGCAAATCAATGATGTCCTTTTGTTTATCATCAAAGAGCTCATAGATGCCTGCTTTTTTTGCTAATACGGTAAGATTATGTATATACGGAGGATTATCTGGTAATACGGAAGCAAAATACCCTTTCAAAGCCTTTTCTATTACTTGATGGCACATAAAGCCAACATAAAGATATCTTCCCCCTTCAAGCATGACTTTCGCTGTCTCCAAATCATATTCCGCCAACTCAAGCCAATACCTTACTCACTCTTTCTTATCCACCCTATCACTCCCCTTTATATTAAATTATAACACTTTCATCAGCCAAATGAAACCGTGAGGATTACAGGAGATAGATTACATGACACCAACAACAAATCCATCCCATCTGTTGTTCTATCTGATGTTCATACAATATTCCTTTATCAATGACAAATGGGTACGGATTTTCTGTGGGCCTCATAGTATATTCTAGAAAGCAAATACAATCCGCCATAGGTTCTTGATCTGAAATTAGGAGATGATGATATGATCCATATAGCAAAACCAATCATTGAAGAAGAAGAAATATTGCATGTCCAAGAAATTATGAAAAGCGGCATGATTGCCTGCGGCGAAACGGTTTCTGATTTTGAAAGAAAATTTGCGGAATCCATGAAAGCAAATTATGCCGTGGCAACCTCCTCCGGTACAACGGCACTGCATGCCGCAGTCATTGCTTCAGGAATTCTCCCCGGAGACAAAGTAATCACAACACCTTTTACCTTTGCAGCTACCGCCAACAGTCTGCTTTTCCAACAGGCAATACCTGTTTTTGCCGATATTGAACCGGATACCTTTAATATTGACCCTCATAGCATCGAAAAAATATTAGAAAAAAATAGAGATACTCGTGCTTTACTCATCGTTCATTTATTCGGACTTCCCTGTAACATGGAAAAAATCATGGAGATCGTTGAAAAATACCGGCTTATCCTCATTGAAGATTGTGCCCAAGCCCACGGAGCCAAATATAATGAAAAAACTGTCGGCAACTTTGGTATAACCGCTGCCTTCAGTTTTTACCCTACTAAAAATATGACCACCGGTGAGGGTGGTATCATCCTTACAAATGACCGTCAAGTTTATGAGCATCTGAAGAAGCTCATCAATCATGGCCAGCAGGAGCGGTACCTTCACACTATGCTGGGATATAATTTTCGCATGACCAACATTGCAGCGGCCATCGGAATAGAACAGCTGAAAAAACTGGAAGATTTTAATCACAAGCGTATTGCCAACGCCCAGATTTATACCAGCACCATAAAAAACGAAGCCGTCATTCTCCCATGGGTTCCAGCCAACTGTCATCACGTATATCACCAATATACGATCAAAGTAAGCAACAGGGAGAAATTCATCCGACATCTAAAAAACCATGGAATCGAATGGGGCATATATTACCCTATCCCCCTGAACGCTCAACCCTACTATCGGCAACTGGGATACGATCCCTTGGAAACACCTGTTGCTTTAAAAACCAGCAGTGAAGTAGTATCGATTCCCGTTCATCCCGGCTTGACCCCTGAGGAAATCTATCACATCATCGAGGTGATTAACCATTATGAATAGCATGAAGCTGGGAATCATTGGTGCAGGCAGAATGGGCTGCAATCATATCCGTACGTGCAAAGAACTGTATCCTCAGGTGGAATTGGCAGGTTTTTTCGATTCCAATCAACAGAGGGCAAAGGATGTCGCTGCAAAATGCTATACAACAGCATTTCCTACAGTCAACGATTTGCTGAAAACAGTAGATGCCGTAATTGTAGCAGCACCAACACCCTTCCACTGTCAATATGGATTGTTGTGTGCAGAAAAAAAGAAGCACCTTCTTATGGAAAAGCCTATTTGTCAGACACAGGAAGAAGCCCGTCAGTTGATTCAGGCATGTAAAGACAATGGAGTCATCTTGCAGGTCGGGCACATTGAACGCTTTAATCCTGTCATCAAAGCATTAACCTCCGTTTTAAAGAATGAACAAATAATATCCTTAGATTTCCGCAGGCTGAGTCCCTTTGACAGGGAATTTTTTGACTGCGATGTGATCCATGATCTCATGATCCATGATCTGGATATCATGAATTGGATTGTGGACTGCAAAATCGATACAATCTATGCCCATGGCAAATGTATCTTTAGCGAGCAACACATTGACTACGGGCAAGCACTCATTCGGTTTGCCAATGATATTTTGGTCAGCTTGACCGCCAGCAGGGTGACAGAGGACAAAATGCGCATGTTGACCATCCACACAAAAAACTCCTGCATTTATGTTGATTTTCTGAATCGGATGATTACAATTTACAGAAGAACTGCTTTCAAGTTGGAAATGGAGTATGATATTCACTATAAACAAGAGAACATCATTGAAAAAGTATTCATACAAACCAACGACCCCTTAAAGGAAGAAATTTCTTCCTTCGTACACTCCGTAAAAAATAATCAAATTCCTGTGGCAGACGGATTCACAGCACTAAAAGCACTAGAGATTGCAGATATAATCTCTAAATTGATATATACAAAGCGATAATTCAAGTAGAGTAAGGAGTGAAATCCATCATGCGAATCCTCTTTTTTGAAGACAGTCCTGTTTGGAATTACTTGCTCCCTGAGGGATTTGTCGATGCAGGCCACCAAGTAAAGGTAACGGGACCATTGGCACAGCATAATATTCCAAAGGTAATTGAAGAATTTCGTCCCCATCTGATTGTCACCATGGGATGGGGAATATTTCAATGGGAGAGTTACCAAAATTGGTTGAAACAATATATCCATGCATCAGGTATCCCCCATGTTTTTTGGTCCCTTGAAGACCCGGAACATACCCATACTTTTACTTTGCCCCTGCTTAGAAGGGTACAACCGAACTTTGTTTTTACCATTTGCAAATCAAAGGTTCAATATTTCCAACAACTAGGTTTTCCCACTGCCCATATGGATTACGCCTACAACCCCAGGATCCATTATCGAACGGATATTATGCCAAAATACCACTGTTCCATTGCCGTTGTGGCCAATGCATACGACTATATTTTAAAAAATAATCCCAGTGCCTATCGTACCAAATCTATTCAAACTCTCATCTGCCCTCTTCTAGAGAACAATATTCGGGTTGATTTTTGGGGAAATAACTGGGCAGATATGAAACCCATTCTGGGATATGATATTCCTGCTTCGTGGATCCACGGATATTTGCCCTATCTGGAAGCAAATCAAGTCTACAGCAGTGCTGATATTGTCATTGGCCTGCAAAACAATTATATGCAGCTCACCCAACGCACCTATGAAATTTTGAGTTCGGGAGGTTTTCTGCTAACACCTGATACCATGGCAATCCGGGAGAGATTTCGTCCTGGGCAGGACCTCATTGCCTCATCCTCCCCTCAGGAAACCATGGCGTTGGTTGATTATTATTTGAAAAGACCGGAGGAACGGGAAAGAATACGGAATCAAGGAAGATTGACCGTGAAAGATCATACTTATAAACACCGTGCCCAGTATATGATCCATATCCTGCAATCCCGAGGCATACTCAAATAGATATCTTTACATCTATTCATTTTTCAACCTCTGATATTGATTCGCAAAGAATAAATGCTCCGCCTGAAAGCAAAGCAATATAATGAGCCGAAACCCTTGAAATTTAGGCTTCCACTTCAATCAGCAAGCCAAATCTCAAGGGCTTTTCTTTTTTGCAAATACCGCTGACATGATTTGTTTTGTTTAAATCGTCCCATTGTCTACACGAATCACAGTACCTGTGATGGAAGAAGCATTTTCAGAAAGCAAAAACGCCACCGTTTTTGCCACGCTATCTGCACTGGTTTCCTCCTTGAGGGACGTCCTTTTATAAATCCTGCGTTTTTGCTCCGGCGTCAAAGATTCACTCATGGGTGTCTCCATAAAGCCGGGTGCCACACAATTTGACCTGATCCCATATCCTCCCCATTCCCTTGCAACTCCGATGGAAAATGCCTCTAATGCTCCTTTCGTGGAAGCATACATGCTTAATCCTTTATATCCTGTGTGGGCACTGACAGAAGATATGTGGACAATGGCTCCCTTTGTTCCGTAAAGCAGCATATTTCGGATAACATATTTCGTGAGCAGGATAGGAGAAAAAACATTGATATTGTACATTCTCTCTAAACTTTCAATACGGGCATTTGTTACAATATCGTCGTATGCATAGGCAGCATTATTTACCAGCCCGTAAATAGGCCCTATATCCTTTATTCGATTGGAAAATAAATCCTTTATCCTTTCCGGTCTGGACAGATCAAATGCTATGTGCTGGTATCGCTCTTTATATTCCTGCCGCAAATCCATTATGGTTGCTGTTTCTTGCCTGCTTACGCCAATCACGCTATATTCTTCATGGTTCAGCAGATTGGTCACGATTTTATGGCCCAATCCTCCTGAATCTCCCGTAACAATCACTCGTTTCATGTTCTTACCTTCTTTCCTGTTCTGGTTTTGGGAATCTCTGCACAAAAAACAATCGTACCTGGTATTTTCCATTTTTGTAGCTTAAATGACAACACTTCGTAGATTTTCTTTATCATCTCTTCCTCGGTTTCCTCGTCGTTTTTCACCACTTCTGCCACCAATATATTTCCAACCGCACTGTTTTTTCTTCCCTTTACCAAAACATCGATAACCCCGTCAATCTTCATGATTTCCTCTTCCACCTCATGGGGGTTTATTTTATATCCTCCGACATTTACCATCTCCGTTTTTCTCGTTGTGAATTTAAATTTATTTTCACCGACAACCTCCACAATGTCCCCCGTAGGATACCAGTCGTCTACAAGGAAATATTCTGTAGAAGGTGCCAGCAAGCTCTTGTGGATCAACAGCTCCTTTTCCTCGGATATCCTAACGAGATGCTCCATGTTTTTCTTTATTTCAAAAACTTCACCGGCAGCACCGAAGAGACTTCCCCCTTCCGTGGATGCATATATGTTCCTGATTTTTGCATTGGGGAATATTCCTTTCAATTTTTCTTCCAAATTCGGATCAAATTTTTCTCCCCCAAAGGTTGCAACCTCCACCGATAAAATGCTGTTTTCTACCAATGGGATAAAAGTTCTATAAAATGTCGGTGTGGCAGAAATATGAGTGACCTTGTATTTCTGTAATATGGGTTCTATCTTTTTTCTGTCCTGATCAAAAACATATATCATCGGGTTCCTATTGAAAAAAGCTTGAAAAAAGACTTGAAGCCCCGCAAAGTGGGTTGGATTGTATGCTAGGACCCAAATTTTTTTTCTCATCTCTTCACATACTTTGACACTTCTCGCTACGGTATCCAATGTGTGTACAATTCGTTTCGGCCTCCCGGTAGTCCCTGACGTGTAAAGGGCCAATCCCCAACTTTTTTTATTTTTATTTATTCTTTTAATTAAATCATGAAAATCTTTTATATCTAGCTTGGTTGCTGGTTTTTCTTTAAAAATTTCATCATAATCCATGGGCAAGTTCTCAATCTCTCTTTTAGAGAAGTCTGAATCAATCAGTTCTACGGGAGAGCCCATTGCCATACTGTAAATTAATTCTTTGAAAATATCATAGGGATTTTCAAAATAAATTTTTTCCCTGATTCTGTCCTTGCCGTTTAAATCCTTGATAAGGTCATCATAAGTTTTGAAGATATTTCGCTTTTCATCCACGAAAAATAAGTTCATCCCTTATTCACTCCTGGAAACGACATTGATGATCTCATATACTTTGTCTACAATGCCATTTTGGAATATATCTATCCCAAATTGATCTTCAATCTTAACGGTTAATACTGCCAGATCCAAGGAATCAAACCCAAGATCGTTCCGCAAGGAAAGCTGAACATCCAATGTTTGCAATGATTCCTTTCCGTTTCTATCTAAAATCTCATTGATTATTTTCAAGAGAATTTCTGTCATTTTCCTTCCCTCCCCCCCAATCCATACTGCTTTAATCTTTCATGGAACACTAGACTTTTCGACCTGTCTATACCAAAAAAACCGCTAATTTTCCCATTGTCCTGTACGTTTTCGATCAGCACTGTTCCAAGGGCAATATGGCTATTATCTCCAACTTTGGTGCCGTTTCTCATCACACATCCTGCCCCAACCCATACATTGCTGCCGATCCAACAGTATCCGGCAATATTCACATGATCCAAGATCAGGGTTCCTGAACCAATTCGAGTCCCATGGGCAATCAAAACACCCGATCCGATCACCACATCATCTCCTATGACGGTATCTGCCCCCGTATGAATCCCCTTCTGTATGATAGAATGATTCATGATTGCCACCCGATTTCCTATCACCAGTTTCCCGGCGTGGGGGATGAGAGTTCTTCTCCCTTGGATGGTGCAAAGCATAACCCCTTCGCTTCCCAGAATCGTACCAGAGCATATTCTCGTACCCTCTCCTATTTCTACGTTTGTACTTATGATAACATCATCTTCAATGATTGCCCCTTTTCCAATCCTGACATTTTTAGAGGGTATTTTCACATTTTTTCCTATGACGGCAGAATCGTCTATATGGGTATCATAAGCCATACCAAAGAAGTCTGTATTTTCATGGAGATAGATGAGTAATGCATAAAAACATTCCTTGGCATTTTCACAGACCAAAATCCCTCCATCATACACGGTGCATAATTTTTCTAAATCAATATGTCCTTCAATGAGCAAAGCAGCAGCCATAGAAATTTTCTTATCGAAGTATTTCAAATCGGATAAATATCTCAAAGTACCGCCGTTATACCCTTCCGGTATTTCGCCCATCAAGTCAAAGGAAGCATCCTTTACAATCCGTGATGCATAGCCTAAGCCTGATAAAATTTCATTTGCCTCCCTTAACAACATCAACTGTATCCCCTCCTGCTATATTTTTATTTTTTCTATAGATCATCCTAATCCCTCGGAGAATCATTTTACCTGAATAAAATCAGTATCTGATCTGCTTTGATTCGCTCCAGTACCCTGTAGCCATGAGGGGCTGCCGTTGCAATTCCAGACGGATTGACCCTACAATAGCCATTTTCACTACATGTCCCGTCATCTCTAACCAAAAGCTGGCCCAATAACCCCACAGGAATCCATTCAGGTCGTTTTCGTCTAGGGATATATTTTCTGGTCATATCCCATCCTGGATGAATCACCGGTTGAATTTCCTTGCGTTCCGGAAGGATTACCTTCCCGTTGCCGTCTTTTACTTCCGGAACAACAACCTCACGATATTGAATCCTTTGCCATGGATCGGTCATATATTTGCCCTTCCATCTTAATTCTCCACAGGAAGCTAAAATTGCAGGTTTCGTCACAGTAACGCCGAGAATATATGCATCTTTCTCATTCGCTCTTCGTATTTTTTTTCCATGCAATGTAACGAAATACCCTGGGTCTATGGGTTTTCCATCGATGCTCTCAAACATTTCGGCATAGGAAGTCCCGGAGCTGCCATACAATCCGTCAATAAACATATTTCCCGCGCTTCCGATGATCTTGGCTGCAATTCCCTTTGCTGCTGCACTGATTCCATTGGCCAGATACCATGAATAGGGTTCATCGGCATCTCCAAATTTCCCCATGATATGTGCACCCTCACATAGGCCCGTACTGGTTCCCCATCCTTCTCCATGGGAAAAATGTCCGTCGGCTATTACCTCATATCCCTGGGCATGGGCGGCAAATCCTCCCGCTGCAGTCCTTGCTCCCTCTGCATGGGAAGCAAAACCCCCTGCTGTTGTATTGCTGCCTTCTGCATGGGAAGCTGCCCCCTCTGCTTTTGTATGTTCTCCCTCGGCATGGGCATACCGGGTCGTTGTTATGGTACCGTAACCTTCTGTATGGGAACATAAACCATTGGATATCGTATGCCGTCTTCTGCTTGAAAAAAAAAAAACCGCTGCCGTTGTAGCTTGACCTTCTGCATGGGATGCAAAGCCCTGGGCCAAAGTTTTCCATCCTTCTGCATGGGAAGGTTGACCATTGGCTGTTGTTTCCATGCCTTCTGCATGGGACCCGTCTCCATGGGCTGCGGTAGACTGTCCTTCTGCGTGGGAAGCTTCCCCCTTTGCCATGGTCGATTGCCCTTCTGCATGGGATGCAGTACCATATGCAGTTGTAAATTGCCCTTCACTGTGGGAAGCAGTTCCATTGGCATTGGTTTCGGTTCCCTCCGCATGGCTCATATCCCCTTTGGCTATGGTTTTTAATCCTTCCCCGTGGGATGCTCCCCCTTCTGCTGTTGTCTGAATTCCTTCGGCATGGGCACCCTCTCCTGCTGCAGTTGTTAAAAGTCCTTCGGCATGGCTAAAAACACCCTTCGCCTGCGTCTGTAAGCCCTCTGCATGGGAAGCAAGTCCATGGGCTGCCGTATTTTTTCCTTCAGCATGGCTGCATTCACCCATGCTTCGTCCGCTACACAAATTTTCCACCCGGCCACACCCCTTTCCTTATTTCTCTTTTATACTATTCCTTTTGCCATAGAAATGATACCCTATCCTTCCGAGTCTTGGACCTGGCCCAAAATCCTTTCCTCAAATGGGAGTCATAAAATGCATCATCCAAGAATATATCTATTGGGGAACAATAAAAAAATTTAGAGGATTTTTTCGGTAGGATTTCCAATCCCTTCAGCCTTTAACGATTGGGGTAATGCCTGATTTCGATTCCATTCCCTTTATTATTGTCCTCCATAACGGTTATTTTGAAAGAAAAGGTATTTGCACAAAAATAGAATATTTTCAAAGTGCCATGGAGCGGGATACCGCTTTGCAGACAGTAAATGTCGATAGATCTATATGGATATTCTTATCCAAGAATCCGGTTTTCCAGAAAGCGTGAAAGACACATGGTTTATCTCTGATTTTTCCAATGCTTCCATGCCTCCCGAAAAGGAACTAAGGGAAGTATTGAACTGGCTTCAATCAAAAAATTTCACCAACAGCAGCTATTCTTTAGAAGAATTATGGGATAAAAGTTTCATCGAATAATCCAATATACGGGAAAAGGTGTTGAAGTATGAACAGACAATTTCATCCTAAAAAAATAGAGTTGTTGGCCCCTGCCGGGACCTTTGAGATTTTTCAAAAAATCATAAAAAGCGGTGCAAATGCTGTATATTTTGGCGGCAAAAGTCTCAATATGCGCATGCATAGGGAAGATTACAACTTCACCCGCGAAGAAATGAAAGAAGCCGTTGCCATGGCCCATTCTTTCAATAAAAAAGCTTATATTGCTGTCAATAGTCTCCTAAGCCAAAAAGATTTAAAAGAAGCTGAAGCATACTTGCAATTTTTAAACGATATACAGCCCGATGCTTTAATTATTCAAGATTTCGCCATCTTGGAACTGATCAATCGACTTCATCTCAATCTGCCGCTGCATGCTTCCGTGATGATGAATGCCCATAACTTGCAGACCATTGAAGCTTTTAAAGAATTGGGCATTACCCGAATTGTCGCTTCCAGGGAAATGGATTTAAAAACGATCCAAAACCTCCATTTGCAAACGGATATGGAGTTTGAATATTTTATTCACGGCGATATGTGTATTGCCCATGGTGGCCAATGCTTATACAGCGGTATCCTTTTCGGAAAAAGCAGCAATCGGGGCCTCTGTATGAAACCGTGCCGCTGGAGCTTTCAAATAAAAAAAGACGGCTTCATCTTCCCTACGGAATATCCCATGGCAGTAAAGGATATGTGTATGTATGAGCATATACCCGAAATAATGGAATCCGGCATTGTTTCATTCAAAATCGAGGGAAGAATGAGGGATGCCGAATATCTCATGCATTTAATTCACTGCTACAGTGATGCCATTGACAGATATATGGAAGACCCCATTGGCTATGATAGGAAAAAGAATATGCAAGTAATTTATGAAAATCGCAAGCGTGATGTATCTACCGCCTATGCCTTTGGGAAACCGGGACTAGCTAATATCAATAGCCGTTATGAAGGAACAGGAAAATTGTATAGCCATGGGAAAGTTTTTAGCAGCCCGGTAGAAGAAAGAGAAATCAGTAAAGAAAGGGTCAAGGAAATAAAGAAAATACTGATGGGGCGATCCCCTTCACCAAAGAAAGCAATACTCAGTGTAAAGGTCAATTCCTATGAACAGGGAAAAGTTGCCTTAGAGGAAGGTGTAGATGTCCTTTATCTTTCCGGTGAAGTTTTCGAACCGGATCATCCCTTCAGCAAAAAAGAAATCCTGCATCTAATCCGTCAGAAAAAGAACACAAAAATTTATCTCGGTCTTCCCAGAATGATGTTTGAAGATGATTTTTCCCGATATCGCCGCCTGTTCAATGCAAATGCCCTGGATGTAGACGGTCTCCTCATCACAAACCTGGGGGCTATTCGTGAATTTCGACAATTGGGATGGGAATTGATCGGTGATTACTGTCTCAACATTTACAATCATGAAGCTGCCAATTTCTATCAAAAACAAGGTTTATCCGCAGTCACCCTCTCCGTGGAAATTCCTTTAAAGGACGCAATCGATACCATTCAAAAATCTTCTATTCCTATGGAGGTCATTGTTCACGGCTCTCCGGTAGTCATGTATATGGAACATGATCTATACGAAAATACCCTGGTTTTAGACCCCATAGGATATGAAGACAACCATGGTGCAGATCATTCTATACTGGTTTTGGCCGATGAAAAGGGATATGAGCATCCCGTTTATCGTGACCACAGGGGAAGGAATCATATGACCCTTTGTAAAGATCTCTGTTACCTTCCCTTTTTAAAGGAGCTCCATGCCATCGGCGTCCATCGTTTTCGGATAGAAGGTTGCCACTATGATTTGAATCGCTTTCAAAAAATCATACGTATTTATCAAGAAGCCCTTCGTGATCTCACAAGATGTGAGTGCCTATTTGCTTCTTTAACATCTGTACAGGACCGATTTACCCTTGGATCTTTTCAATTTGATGAAGGGGGAGATTCTTCATGAATGCTTATATCGGCCCGGAAAAAATTATTGAAAAGAAAAAGGCTTTTCTTTTTCCTTGTTCCCACCACTTTTATAAAAATCCTCCCCAGATTGTCAAGGGGGAAATGCAATATTTATTTGATTCCAAGGGAAAAAAATATCTTGATTGCTTCGCCGGCGTTTCTGTGATGAACTGCGGCCATTGCAATCCTGAAATCCTCGAAGCGACCATCCGCCAGATGAAAACACTCCAACACACCACCACCATCTATCTGACGCAACCCATGGTGGATTTGGCTGACCGCCTTGCCCATGTATTGCCCGGAGATCTTCGACGTTCTTTCTTCTGCTGTACCGGTTCCGAAGCCAATGAAGGTGCCCTCCTCCTTGCCAGACTTTTTACGGGAAAAAGGAATTTTATTGCCTTAAACCATAGTTTGCACGGGAGAACCTATTTAACTATGAGCACTACAGCAATCCCCATGTGGCGTGCCGATCCGGAACTTGATGGCTGTGTAACCTTTGTTCCCAATGCCTATAGCAGAAATAAGCCTTTAGAAGAAGCAGCGGTGGAATCCTTAGAAGCTGTAGAAAAGGCCATTGTTTCAAAGAATACCCACAATATCGCCGCCCTCATTGCAGAACCGATCCAAGGAAACGGCGGAATGATCACGCCTCCCTCATGGTATTTTCAAAAATTAAAGACCATATTAGAAAAACACGGCATACTGCTGATCATTGATGAAGTCCAGACGGGTTTTGCACGGACCGGCAAAATGTTTGCCATCGAACACTACGGCGTTGTTCCCGATATCATCACCGTAGCAAAGGCTTTGGGAAATGGAATGCCTATTGCAGCTTTTTGCACCAATGATAGAATCGCCCCTGCATTGACAAAACCCTCCGCCTCTACCCTGGGGGGTAATCCCGTGGCATCCAGTACGGCCATTGCCGTATTAGATTACATTGAAAAATATAATCTATGTGCAGCTGCAGAAAAATTAGGCCATAAACTAAAGGAAGGCCTGCTTGCACTGCAAAAAAAGCACCCCATCATCCATGATGTGAGGGGCATCGGTCTTATGATGGGTGTCGAGCTATTGAAAGAAAATGGTCAAGCCGCCGCGGAAGAAACGGATTTTATATTGGAAGAACTCAAGGGACGAGGAATTTTACTAGGAAAAAATGGATTGGAAAGGAATGTATTGGCTTTTCAGCCTCCCTTGGTCATCAGCGAAGAAGATATACGTTTTTTATTAGAACAACTGGATATGGTCTTTGGCCTTATAAAATTTACTTTGTAAAAATATAAAAAGTAAAACAGTCTGTAGAAAAACCATGGGATAAGCAGGAAGTCGAATCTCAATGATTTGTCCTCCAGCTCGCAAAACATATTCCGATGCAAAAAAGAAAAAGGTAGGGAAAAAGATCCGCTACCTTTTCATCCTTTAGTATCCAGTACCAAAACCGAAGAATGGTCCTCCAAATAGAATCACCAACAACAGGAAGAAAAATAATAAGCTGGGATTGTCGCCAAATCCTCCGAAGAAACCGCCGGTACCGCAACCGCAGGATCCTCCGAAGAAAGGACCTCCAAACAAGATTACCAGCAATAGGAAAAAGAAAAGCAAGCTGGTATCGGATCCAAAAAAGCCATAACCTGGGTTTGCAGATGCTTTGTCAGCCATTTTGCACACCTCCTTTTTTGTAGTATGTACTCGGCTGACAATCCTTGTTTTTTTTCTAATACATCTTATTCATCCCTTGGGACATGTGTTCATAGAAAAAAATTCTACATACCAATATCTGCTTGCCTTCCTTCATTTTTTCACAAATATTTTTTTTTGAAATGAGCAAACTATTCCTGTATAGGCAATTATTCTAAAGAACGGAGGAGGAATATTCAATGCCTACAGGCAATAAGCTTGAGAAAGCCCTAGCCAGTGCCAAAAGCTTGGCTGCAGATTTAAAAACCTTTGCCTTGGACACAGATGACCAGCAGGCAAAACAAATGTTTAACCAGTTATCTACAACCATGGATAATGTAGCCCAAATGCTGCAAAGCAGATTTGATTTTGTCCAAAGCGAAGAACCCCAGTATAGACAATCGTAATAAAAGGCAATCCGGAAAATCAAGAGTCCAAACCTGCTATAGCAAGGTTTGGCTTCCATATTTTTTAAAAAATTGAAAAATAAATAAAAAAGCTGAGAGGCCAAAGGCTTCAGCTTTTTTGTTTTTCACATTATTGTTGCTTATATTGGGGTTCTTGCTGCTCAATGTACTGCTGTCTTTGCTTCAAGGTCTGCAATGCATTCTCAAGGGTTTGGGCAATTTGCTGATATTGTTGCTTCGCCTGTTGATCTTGTGTCTCCAGGGCAAAAGTCTTCATTGTAGCTGCTGCACTTTGGATACCTGCAATTGCTTGTTGCATTTGAGTTCCTACTGTCACCATGATCACCTCCTTCCACGGCATATTTGCTGTATGCTATCCTTTCGGCTTAAAGATCAGTGCTCCCATAAATCCAAATATAATGGCTGCAGAAATACCTGCACTGGTAACTTCAAAAATTCCCGTAAGAACACCGATGATGCCGCTCTTTTTGGCCTCTGCCAAGGCACCTTTCACCAGGGCATTTCCAAAACTGGTAATGGGCACAGACGCTCCTGCCCCCGCAAATTTTATCAGGGGCTCATATAATCCAAGTCCTCCCAAGATTGCTCCTATGACTACCAAAGTGCTGGTGGTATGGGCCGGCGTCAGCCTGAATACATCCATCATAATCTGTCCTACTACACAGATTCCTCCTCCTATGACAAAAGCCCAGAAAAATTTTTCCATTTGTCTCACCTCTTCTCTATATTTCTATGGACACCGCATGGGCAATGCAGGGTATGCTTTCTTTTTGCTGATAGGACAGGGGGGATAGCAATGCCCCTGTAGCTACAATCAAAATCCTCCTTAATACTCCCTTTCTCATTTGGTTCAAGAAATGGCCGTAGGTTACCGTAGCAGAGCAAGCACATCCGCTGCCTCCTGCAATCACCGGCTGCTCCGGTTTATAGATCAGAATGCCGCAATCTGTAAATATTTCCTGGGGAATTTTCAGTCCGTGTTCCGCCAGCAAATCTGCAGCAATTTTATGGCCTACCCGGCCAAGATCTCCCGTGGCGATCACATCGTAATAGGAAGGATCTATATTCATATCTCTGAAATGGGCTTCAATGGTATCTACCGCCGCCGGAGCCATGGCTGCCCCCATATTAAAAGGATCAGAAAGTCCCATATCAATTACCCGTCCGATAGTGGCAGAAGTTACCCGAGGTCCATGGCCCTTTTGTCCCAGCAGGGCTGCTCCCGCACCCGTTACCGTCCACTGGGCTGTGGGTGGTTTTTGAGAGCCGTACTCCGTTGGATATCTGAATTGTTTTTCTACTGCAGCATTATGGCTGGATGCTCCGGCAAGAACATAATCTGCACCTTTGCTGTCTACAATAACACTGGCTAAGGCCAAAGCCTCCATGGCGCTGGAACAAGCCCCGAAAACCCCTAAATAGGGAATCCCCAGGGTACGGGCAGTAAAACTGCTGGATATGATCTGATTCATTAAATCTCCACTTAGAAAAAATTGTACATCTTCCTTTTTCAATCCTGCCTTTTCAATGGCTTTCTCGCAGGCTTGCTCCAATAACTTCTTTTCTGCCTTTTCATAACTGTCCTGTCCCAACCATATATCCTCATGAAGGATGTCAAAATCCTCTGCCAAAGCCCCTTTGGCTTCAAAGGGACCCCCTACGGCGGCCGATCCCAATATGACGGGTTTTGAATAAAAAACCCATGTCTGATGTCCCTGAATCATTTACATCCCACCTAACCATTGAATTGTAATTTTTATAATAGCAACTACAAAGGCCGAAAAAACACCATAGGCAATTACGGAACCCGCCAATTTGAACATGTTTCCCCCTACCCCCAGCACATATCCTTCGCTGCGGTGCTCGATGGAGGCCGATGCAATGGTATTGGCAAATCCCGTAACGGGAATGGCCGTCCCTGCCCCGGCCCACTGGGCGATATGGTCGTATACGCCAAAGCCCGTAAGCAATACGGAAATCATAATCAGCACCGCCACCGTTGGATTTCCTGCCGTAACCTCATTGAAATCAAAATATTTCATAAACACCCACTGTAATCCTTGACCGATGGTACAGATCACGCCTCCCACAAGAAAAGCCTTCAAACAGTTATAAAAGACAGATCTCTTTGGCTCCCTTGCCTTGGCAAAAGCTTGGTATTGCTGTTGTGTGGGCGTTAACTTTTTATTTTTTTTGCTGGACATATCTATACATCCCCTTCTAACGTAATAAATAGGGTTTCAGTTTCTGTAAAACTTGCTGAAGCTTCTCCGCATCTGCGCCATACATGATTTTTGCTTTTTCATCCTTAGTTTCCAAAGCATAAGCTTCCAAATCAGCCTGGCTTTTTTCCATGACAGCATAAAGCATTTCCTTTACCTTGGGTCGGGGGGGCTGTATGGAATCGTCAAACAAATCCACATACAAATCCCCCGATGCATCCACTTGTCCAATGAAGACATTTTCTAAGGCGATTCCCATCCCCTCCAACTGCATTTTTAACCAGCCTCGATTCAAGCCCATGTTGGAAAGGGGCTCATCCATTACATTCCCATCTAAAATTACCGTTTGGGGTGCCCCTTGGGGTGCAACTTTTTTTCCAAAATCATAGGGGGTTGCAGGTTTTTTATCGGATTTCAAAAGAACATTGATTTCCCCTGTTGTTTCCATCATGGCGAACTCCACGTCTGCCAGTTGAAAGATGTTTTTCCCACGCAGCTCCCTTAAGAGCTCCTCTCCCGTCATCCCCATCTGCTTTAAATTTTCTTCCATTATTTTTCCGTCTTTTATCAAAATTGTTTCCCTTCCGTGAATCACATCATGAAGCCATTTGCTCTTTAAGGAGATATAGTCCAATACCATGGGAAACAAAATCCAAACCCCTAAGGCAATCCATCCGAAGGCCAGATTTCTGATGATATTTACAGAGAGAAGGGCAGTCAAAATGGCAATGACGCTATAGCTTACAAAGTAAAAAGGCGTCATCTTGACAATCTGTCTTTTTCCCATAATGCGAACAAAAAACAAAATCACGAAAAATAAAAGAATTGACCTAAGTAGTATGATCATCCATTCCTTCATATTCTTCCCTCACTTAATTGCCTTTATATTGCGGTTCTTCAAATTCTATGGTTTTTAATCTTTCCTCTAAATTCTTAATAACGTCATTGGTAACAAACAGGGCTTCCTGATAAACCGATATGGCCTTTTCATCCTGAGACTGGGCGGAATAAAGCCGCAATATCCCTTGGGCTCCTTTTAGGGCAGCCAGGGTCTGCTTTACTTGGGAACTGACTGTCATTTTCATGAACCTCCCGATACAAAATAAATTTTAAATACTATCATTATTTTTACAATTATTCTAAAAAAATTGCTTGTAAAATTATTCCATATGTATATTGCAAAAAGACTGCCACCCGTTGGCGTCATCAACAAAAAAACAAGGGAACTGCCTGGATCTCCCTTGTTTTTTTACCCTAATATATTTTATTCCAAAAATTAAAAGGTTCTTGCCTAGAATCAATAGGTATGAAGATATACCCTTCTTTTTTCAAATAGTCCAATATATGGGGCAATGCCTCTACTGTACATTGTCTCTCATGAAGCAGTATAATGGGTACACTGCGTCGCCCAACCTGTTCTTTTACATTCTCTACAATCATCAGAGGGGAAACATAGTCCGCCAGGCTATCCTGACTATCCACATTCCAATCCCACATTTTATACCCTGCATTGACAACGGCTTCCCTGTATTTTTGCGTCATGTATGGCTTGCTGCCATAGGGAACACGAATCAAGTTCGTTCTCATCCCCGTAACCGTTTGCAAAGAACGGTTGCACGCATCCATTTCAGAAACCAGTATGGAAGGTGATTTATAGATTTTTTTCACATCATGGGTAACCCCGTGAAGTCCTACGGTATTTCCTTCATTGATCACCCTTTGCACTATTTCCGGATAATTTTTGATGCGATCCGACAACATGAAAAAAGTCGCCTTTGCATTGTATTGATTTAATATTTGAAGAAGTTTTTCTGTATATATCGACGGCCCGTCATCAAAAGTAATGTAGGCAATCTTATATTTTAACCGAAATTCTTCTCTTTCCCTGTTTCGAATCTCTAAAATGATTTTTTCCTTTTCCTTTACCAATTCATTTTTAAACTTTAAGTATAATTCTCCATCAGAGATTTGAGCATTTTCATTCTTTGCCCTAGCAATAGGCCCTTCTCCGATATAGGCCACTTCATAGCCAAAAGATTGGGCTATCAATTTGAAAGGCGCCATAATCCGATTATACTTCACATAGATACAATCAGTAATGATGATTCCCCCATCGGTAACCAATGTCTTTGTGGCAAGGTCCAGTATAATTTCCTTGCCATCTTTTGCTATTAAAACGAGGCCGGACTGGTGGTTCCATTTTACATCCGCCCCCATTGTTTCTGCAAAGAATCTGATGGGCACATACGTAGTTCCCTTTTTTACTTCAGGATACACATCCTGAAAAGAAATCAATTGATCATTGAGGACAATAAAAATGAAATGATTGATATTTTCTCCACGGGCATCACTTTCAAAAGGAAAGAAAACCAAGGTAAAAATTACCGCACATAAGATAAATTTTTTCATATTCGACTTTCCTTTCCTAACTTTTTTATCTCCTATTCCTTATTATTTCATCCTA
Organism: Thermotalea metallivorans; assembly: GCF_001562415.1. Lineage (GTDB taxonomy): Bacteria > Bacillota > Clostridia > Peptostreptococcales > Thermotaleaceae > Thermotalea > Thermotalea metallivorans. The sequence goes on from NZ_LOEE01000034.1 coordinate 61,515, forward strand.
TCGTTGAAATACAAATTGAAATATATAACAAAAATCGATGCCCCAAATTTCGATTGCCAATCATTTTAAAATCTGATGGTTTTTTCCCAAGGGATGATTGTATTTTTTCTTTTGGCTTTCACATAATAAAACAAACTCCTAAAGAACAAAAATATAAACAATTGGGCATAGGTGAAATATAAAATAAAACCAATGAACATATTCAATGGCGAAATGGTTTTTTCCACCGCCTGGGCACTGAACAACTGGACAGTATAGACCAAATAGGAAACATACCATATCAGCAGCATCGGCATCTGCAGGGATAACTTTACATATCCCAAAATACCTGCAATAAACCAAAAGTCTGAAACCATAAGAAAAACCAAAAATACCACATATACCAAAATCTGTTGCAGCGTATGAATCAATGTTTTGCCTTTATAATATTCAAAAGAAGTAAACATCTTTTCCAACAAATAAAGATTGCCCTGCAACCATCTTGTTCTTTGTTTGATCAGAACTTTGAGTTTCTCCGGTTCCTGTTCCCAGGTAACAGCTTGGGGCACAATGGGCAAAAGTCCACCTGCCTTTGTAATTCGCAGGGTCATTTCTGCATCTTCTGCCAAGGCATATACATCGTATTTTCCTATTTTTTCTATAAAAGACCGTTTTACCAGCATATTGGTCCCTGTGAGGGATCCTGTTTGAAATAGCAACCATCTGCCTGATTGCATTAGCAGTTGAAAAACTTGAAATTCCAATGATATCATCCGTGTAAGCCAATTCTTCTTTTCATTCAAGGTTCTCACATAACCTACGGCCCCTGCTCCATTGACTGTTGTTTCGGCAGCCTCCATCAGCAGTTTTAAAGATTCCGGTTCTGGCTGATTATCTGCATCATACACCATAAAATATTCAGATGCGGAAATCTCCAAGCCATAGTTTAAAACCCTTGCCTTTCCCTTCGGCTCTCCTGCAGGCACCTGAACATGATATATATTTTTAAATTTTTCCCTAAAGGCTTCCACAATTTCCCCCGTATTGTCCTGAGAGTTGTCATTTAATACATATATGTGCACATTCCCGGGATATTTTAGCTTCAATACAGCCTCCAAGGTCTTTCCAATCACTTTGCCTTCATTGCAGGCAGGAATGAAAATATCCACATTGGGATAATGATGCAAGGTTTCCCTGTTCTGATGCTTTCCACGATAGTATACCCCACTTATTGTCAGCAGCGAATAGTATAGGAGAATCATACAAAAAATAGAAGATATCATCACAAATACGCCATTCATGGCACCACCGCCTGCCCTTTCCCCTCACCAATGGCTTTCACATCCATAGAGATTTCTTCCTCCTTTAGATGCATACTTTGATGAATTTTAGAAAAATAACGGTCCATGGCCGCTTTCATTCCATTTTCATCGGTATTTTGCAATAAAACAACAAAGGAAATGTCATCCCATTTTCCTACCAAGTCATATTCATGCCGAAAGGTTTCCATGGCCAAAGCCGTTAATTTTTCAAAAACGGCTTCACGAACCCGAAAATTTACTTTTTCCAAAGAAAAATAAATTTCATAACCCCTCTCTCCCCGCCGTTCCATGGCTTTTGCCAAAAGGTTTTTTCTTTCTTCAAACTCTTGTTTTGTCAACACCTTCGAAGGACCAATGTACTGCATGAGTTGATCCACTTGCTTCTTTAAATTTTTATTATCCTTTTCTAGTTCTTTGATCAAATAGACAAATGCATACAGCATTGCTAAGTTCAAAATCATCACCATATGCTGCCAAATCACTTCCAGTTGTATGGCAGTTTCCCATTGATACATCCATGCCCTGATCAAATGTGCCATTGCACTCATCAGGATATAGGCAATAAGCAAGACAAAACCTTGCCGGTGGGATAAAAAAGAAAAGAAAAGCATTGCCAAAATATACTGAACGGCAAAAATAAAAACTTTATTCCGCGGCAGAACATAGAAAATTGTAAGAAGAAAAAACAGAGATAATGCCATATGAAGCCATCCGACTTTTTTGCTCTGTTTCATACCTTTTCCACCCTATATCGTTGTTTGTTTCTCCCTTCAAGGGAACATATATAAGAAAATAACCGGCAAAAATCACACAAAGGGAAAATTACCGGTTATCGATTCAAAATCATTATATCATTATTTTCAAAAAGTTTTTAGCCATCATTCTTTGGAATTTATTTTAAAAATTTACTAGTTATCTAAATCGTGTCAGGAAATAGCCCTATGGATTTTACCCTCTGAAAATAATTTCTTGACTGATATCCTCCAGACGATTGCATCCTGTCATCACCATTCCCTCAGCCAGCTCTGCACCAATCTTCTTTGTATAGGCAGCTACCCCTTCGGCACCGCCCCCATAGGCCGCTACGGCGTAAGGTCTTCCGATCAGTACGGCATCAGCACCTAATGCCAGGACCTTTAATACATCCAGACCGCTCCGAATACCACCATCTATCAGTACCTTCATTTTCCCCTTTACAGCCTTTACAATTTCAGGCAATACTTCCACCGTTGCCGGCGTATGATCCAATACCCTGCCCCCATGGTTGGAAACTACAATCCCATAAGCGCCTGCCTCTAAGGCTTTTAAAGCTCCTTTCACCGTCATAATTCCCTTTAAGAGAAAAGGCAACCTTGTAGATCCGATAATTTCCCTTAGTTCTTCCACGGGTTTCGGGCTGACAGGCTTTCCTGCCATGGCCAAGATCGCAAGTCCTGCCGCATCAATATCCATGGCAACTGCTGCTGCTCCCGCCTTTTCTGCAGCCTCCAGACGCCTTAACACCTCTTCTTTTCTCCATGGCTTGATGGTAGGGATTCCCCATCCTCCGTTTTCTTCGATGGCTCTTACAGGATCCATGAAATATTCATCCTTTACCCCATCTCCGGTAAAACCAATAGAACCCGCTTGTTTACACCCTTCCACAATGGCTTTTGCGTATGCATAATCTGTGAGTTTTTCCCCATAACATGGAATCAATCCTCCAATGGGTGCAGCAAAAACAGGATATGCAAATCTTTTTCCAAATAATTCTATGGAAGTATCCACTTGGGCAGGTGTATACATTGTATCCATATTGAGCAGAATCTCATTCAGCTTATCTACATTCCTTATAAAACCTGCACCTGAACCCTTGCCGCCAACCCCTGGGATTTCCCCCTTACAAGCTTTCCCATTGCACTGGGGACATACTCTGCATTGAAATCCCTCAATTTGTTTTGCCCTTTTCATTACCTCTTTGAAATCCATTCCAATCCCTCCCGTCAATTGTCTTTAAAATATGACATTGATTCTTTAGATCTCCCCAATATCCTCTTCTTCTATTTTTTATAAAATCGTCCATGATGTCAAGTTTTTCCCCGTCACCTGTACAATTTCATTGCCATTTTGTTCCCCTTTGCAGATAATTGCAATTGACGGGATCCTATCAAGTTTATTTTTTATGCGTTCTAAAGCAAATAAAAATATATTGCAAGAAATCATGCACCGTGCAAAACAGACAGGCATCAAATCAGCCTTGTCAAATGCATACCGGGGCCTACTTTTTTATAACATCATATAAGTCTATTCGTCTGTGTTTCAATAAGGGCAGTTCCTTTCGTATCTTCTTTACTTTATCCAGATCAATTTCCCCATAAAGAATCATCTCCTCCTCATGGGCTTGGGCAACAATCTCACCCCAAGGATTTGCAATGGCAGAATGACCGTAGGCATGATAGGAAGCATCCATATTTCTTGCGGGAGAAGCGGCTACAAAATAGACCTGATTGTCCAAGGCCCTTGCCTTTATCAAAATATCCCAATGGGCGGGACCTGTGGTTAGGTTGAAGGCAGCCGGTACAATCATCACCACTGCCCCTTCCAATGCCATAAGTCGCATCAGCTCCGGAAACCGCATATCATAGCAAATAGCCACACCGATTTTGCAGTATTCCGTATCCACCACCGTTACTTCTCCTCCATAACCTAATGTATCCGACTCCTTAAATCGTATGCCTCCCTCTATGTCTATGTCAAAAAGATGCATTTTTCGATGCCTTCCGATGCATTGTCCCTTTCCATCAAAAATATATGAGGTATTGTATAGAATGTCTCCCGCCCGCTCCGGTATAGACCCTCCTATCAGATAAATCTTTAATTCTTGAGCTAATCTTGATAAAAAGGTGGTCGTTTCTCCTGGGTACTCTTCTGCATACAAGGGAAAATATTTGTTTTCATAGGGACATTGAAACATCTCCGGCAGCACAACCACTTGGCTTCCCTGGTGCACTGCTTCTCGAATCATTCTTTCAGCTTTTTCAATGTTTTTCTTTTTGTCTTCCTCCACACGAAGCTGGCAAATTCCTATTGTAAACCTGTTCATCTTCTCTTCTCCCCTTCCTGCCTCTGTTCTTTTATTATATCCTAAGTTTTCTAAAAGAAAAATCTTCAAAAAAACAAATCTCAGCAAATAGCTGAGATCTGTTGAAAAATCTATCTTTATCTCGGTTGAATAAACATCTGTGTCCAATAGGTATTGCCTTTATTGTTTGCGGCATAGCCCACGCCAATCTCTGTAAAGTTTTGACTCAGGATATTCCTACGATGGCCGGGTGAGTTCATCCAACCCTTCATCACTTCTTCCGGGGTCCTTTGCCCCATGGCGATATTTTCTCCGGCATAGGAATAGGCGATGCCAAATGCTTTCATCATATCAAAGGGTGACCCGTATGTGGGTGAAGTATGGGAGAAATACCCTTGATCCCGCATATCCATTGATTTATATCGTGCAACTCTGGATAACTCCCAATTTTCCTTTAATGGCTTTAACCCATTGTTCGCCCTTTCTACATTCACCAGTCGAATAACCTCTTTTTCAAAGGCTGCTTCCGGACTTTCGGCAGGTATATTGATTTTCATGCCTGGATAAATCACATCAACATTTTCAATCTGTGGATTTGCTCGAATAAGCTCTGATAATCCCACCTCATATTTTACTGCGATTTTCCAAAGGGTGTCCCCTCTGACTACCGTATAGGTACTGCCAGCGGCTTCAACACGAATTGGATTTATCAAAATCAACAGGAGACAAGCAAATGCAAAACAGATCATTAGTTTTTTCATGTCTCATTCCCCCTTTCATATAAGTATACCTTATATGGACTCGGGGGTAAAACCTCAATATCTGGCAGTAAATGAATAACCAACCAATTTATCTTATTTTTTAATTGCTAGAAGCACACATAAATAGCACCCTTTGCCGCATAGGTACCGATCACAGGACCCATGGAATGAAATAAAATTTCCTTTGGACGAATTTCCTCCTTTAGCATATGGATAAATTCATTGGCCCTTTCTAAACAATCTGCATGGGTAACGCCAATGACCCTATCAGAAAAATCAATATTTTTATTCTTTATAGTATGAATCATATATTTTAAGGCTTTCTTTTCGCCCCTGATCTTTTCCTTTACCTTTACAGTTCCTTCATGTTTATCCACATAAACGATGGGTTTTACATTCAGCATATTGGCTGCCATATAGGAAAGTCGGCTGACCCTTCCCCCCTTTACGGCATTTTCAAGGGTTTCCAAATACACCAATGTATCCAGACTATCCCGATATTCCACCAAACGCTTGATAATCTCCGATTTCGACAAGCCTTCCCTTACCAATTCACAGGCTTTCAAAACCTGCATGCCCAAACCCAAGGAACCATTTTTACTGTCAAAGGTTGTCAGCACATCCCCAAGGCTTTCTTTGAGCATATTGACCGTTTGATAGGTACCGCTAAGGGCCGATGATAAATTTACAGACAATACATGACTATATTCCTTAAGACTTTCATGAATCAAATGTAACACATCTCCCGGAGCCGGCTGGGATGTCCTCGGCAAAGAACTTGCTGTTTGGCACTTTTCATAAAATTCCTCATGGGTAATGTCCTTGCCGTCGGTATAATCTTCCCCTTCTATGTAAATGTGCAACGGCGCAACACCGATGTCATATTGTTCAATGAAATCCTTTGGCAAATCGCAGGAACTATCGGTTATGATTCTTATACGCATGTTGGACCTCCTCAAAGTATATATTTTAACTTTATACGACAAGAATCGATATTGCAATTATTTTTTGTAAATGTCTAAAAAAAATTGCAATTTTCATGATTACAGCCCTTTAACCCTTGGAAAGATAGGGATTTCCCTGGATAAAAAACCTCCATTCAAACTCTCTGGCTTCTTCTGCATAATCAATATTGATTCTTTTGGATACTCCGATTTCGAATGTTTCTTTCACATCACTCTCTTCAATAAACAGTTGGTCTCCCAGGAGGTCATCTCCATAGTTATCCTTCGTAATGCCCATAGCCCTGCACAGTTTTCCGGGCCCATTGGTCAAGTTGATTTTTTGACTTCTTTTCAAAATCTCCAAGGGCTTTCCGTACCGATTCCATGCCATTTGATCTATGCCTTCCACCGGCTCAAGGGCACGTATGAGTACTGCCGAGCCTTCCCCTTCCCTGCCTGTCACCACATTCATGCAATGGTACATGCCATAAATCATGTAGACATAGGCATATCCCGGAGGTCCAAACATCACTTCTGTTCTTTCTGTACGACGGTTATTATAAGAGTGGGCAGCCTTATCAATAGCACCGATATATGCCTCCACTTCAACGATTTTGCCCTTTAACTGAAAACCATGATGCCGATGCACTAAAACCTTGCCCAGCAACCCTTTTGCCACGTCTAATGTATTCCCCGCATAAAAGCTTCGCGGAAGTTTTTTCATCTGTTTCATCCTTTCTGCTATTTTGTTTCTCTCTCTGTCCTTTTCAGGGACTTTTTACATATTCTATCATGAATAACTGCCTGTTAGAAATATTTCTTCTATTTTCAATGCTTTTAATAGGATTTATATTTGCATAGGAAAATATTTCTCGCAAATTTTCAAAAGCAAGTCAACCTCTTGTTTTGCAAAAATATATGAGCTTTTTCCAAAGAATTATTCTTATCTCAATTTTTTACAAAAACGAATATTTCCATGAGGGTATACAACTGAGAAAAATAGCGTAAGCTATAAAGAGAACCGTATATTTTTGTATATTTTTTTCTAGCAGGCAATAAATGCCATTTATTGCCTGTAACCAGATTTGACTTTCTTTGACCTTTGTTTTAGAATAAAATCAAAGATTATCATAAAAATATCCTATGGAGGTGTAGGCTATGTTTGGTGGTTTGGTTCCTTTTGGAAGAAGACCAAGGGATTTGGAGCAATTTTTTGAAAGAATGCTTCAGGATGACTTTGGCTTAGGTTATTTTTCAACAGGCATCAAGGTAGACGTAAAAGAAAACGATAAAAATTTTGTGGTAGAAGCTGAAATTCCAGGCGTAAACAAAGATCAAATTCATCTTGATTACAACAATGAATACCTGACCATCTCTGTTGAAGATAACCAGGAGATCAGGGAAGAAAGAGAAAATTACATCCGACGGGAAAGAAGATCAGGCAGAATGAGCAGATCCCTCTACGTAGGAAATATCGATGAAGATCAAATCTCTGCAAAATATGTAAACGGGGTATTGACAGTAACATTGCCTAAGACTAAAAATGCCAAAGCAAGGAAGCGAATTGATATCGAATAAAATATCATCACAGCCAGAAAAATAACCAGGATAACTCCATATTTTATCCTGGTTCTTTTCTTACTTTTTTGTTTAATAAAAAAGCTGAAGAATTTTAAAATCCTCCAGCTTTTCTATATCTCCATAAAACTTTTTATGCCACAAACAGCACAATCATCCCCAATATAATTCGATAGTAGGCAAAAGGCGCCAGTTTTCTTTTCTTCAAATAATTCATAAAGAATGCAATCACCAGAAGGGCCACAATAAAGGATACGGCCGTTCCGATCAAAAGAATCAACCACTCATAGGCCGTATAGGAAAATCCCACCTTGAAAAGCTTATATGCTGCTGCCCCCATGATCGTGGGTATCGCTAGGAAAAAAGAAAACTCTGCAGCCACTTCTCTGGAAAGTCCTAAAAATAGGCCTCCAATAATGGTAGAGGCTGAACGGGACATGCCGGGCATTAGGGCCATGCACTGGGCGATTCCCACGACAAAGGACTGTCCAAAGGTTAATTCATCCGTAGAGCGCACTTTGACTCTCTTTAATTTTGCCTCTGCAAACAATAACAGAAGGGCCCCTAGAATCAAAGCAATGGATACGGTGGTAGGATTGAAAAAATGTTCATCAATATAGTCATCAAAAAGAAATCCCAAGATAGCCGCCGGGATAAATCCCACCATTACTTTTGCCCATAGGCGGTAGACGCTTCTTGTCTGTCTTATATTCCTCTTTTGTGGAAAAATCTTATCTTTAAAATAGATCAGTACCGCCAATATGGCTCCAACCTGTATGACAATATTAAATGCATTGGCAAATTGCCCGGTAAAATCTATATATTTGTTTGCAATAATCAAATGCCCTGTAGAAGAAACCGGTAAAAATTCTGTCAGTCCTTCGATAATGCCAAGAATAATTGCTTTTAAGATCACCTTTCTGCCCCCTTATTCATATGATCACTCTAAATAGGTTATCATGAAAATATATGGGAATCAAGAGAAAGAAATTCCTTTCCTCCTTATTCCAATGGAATTATTTTTTCAAAATGCTGATAATCCTTTACCGTTTTCCATTCGCCGCCCCAGGTCCATCCCCTGTCCTTGAAAGCCTTATAACATGCATCATCCTTGATAATCATTCCTTTTCTGACGTTTGTCCGGTCCAAATAATCCCTTCCTGCCTCCGGCGATACCTTTTCTCCCCTTACATAGGGATTCTGGACAGGATTGATATCAATGGCCATGCCATAACTATGTGTTGACAATACACCTTTCCTTCCGGCCACCTCCCTGAAACAAAATGCCGATGTATTGTTATCTGCCATGGAAAGGTCATCATTGGCATCATATACATCAATCAACCGTATCTTCTCTATGGGGAACTTAGACCCATACAATATTTGAAAGATTTCCGCCACCTCTTGTGCCAGATGCTTGTGCACAATCAACTCCCCTTCATGAATCTTGCCGTCAAACCCCCAATGTAAAACTTTCACATAGGACAGATCCTCCAGCTTGACAGGGCTGTCTTTCTTCCAAGAAACACCCTCTACTTTATCAGCAATGGCCTTTGGTAAAGGTTGGAAAGTGAATTGTACTTTTTCCTCTCCTTTTATTTCTTTTTTTACGGTTTCATTTTCCCATATATCTGCCTTCTTCTCCTTCATGCATCCTGCACCCATCAAAATCACAAGCAGAATGAGAATCATTCCCATTCTTTTCCCCATAGTTCATCCCCCTATAAATCCATGACAGAAATGAAATTTTTATAGAATTAGGCCATTCTTTCATAAGCATACCATATTTGTTTTACAAAATAAATGCAAAAGACTTGGAATGATTCAAGCCTCTTCTAAAACCTTACTTTATTGCAAATTGTCTCATACACCTGTTCCTGCGTCAGCTCTGCTGCTTCACGAATTGATGTATCTCCTTTGAAACAAACACCAAACTTTTCCATAAGCTGTATCATCAATTCCATATCCTAATAACCGTATAGGATTCTATTTTTTTATAGAAAATATATAGATTTTATAGTAGCATATAAGTAGAAATTATTATATGAATTGGAAGAGGGTAGCAAATGGACTTACATTATCTCAAGCTGTTTCATATCGTAGCCACCAATTTAAGCTTTTCCAAAACTGCAGCCCAGTTACACATCAGTCAGCCGGCAATTTCCATGCAGATTAAAAAGCTGGAAGATGATTTAGGCATACCGTTATTCGACCGCCTTGGAAGGAACATCTATTTAAACGGCTACGGCAAGCTTTTATACACCTATACCAGCAAAATTTTCAGCTTAATCGATGAAGTTGAATGCAAAATACAGGAGCTGGAGGATAAAATATGGGGGAGTCTCTATATTGGTTGCACCAATGCACCCTCCATTTCTATTATGCCTGAAATCATCAGCCAGTACAGGTCGCGCTATCCCTTGGTGAGCATCAACCTTCACGTTGGAAATAATTATGAGATCCATAACATGATGAAAATGAACCAGTTGGATTTTGCCTTGATTGGCGGTTCCGTAATCGAAAATCAAAATATACGTTATTTTAAGGTTTGGGAAGACCGTGTTGTATTTTTAGCTTCCCCTTTGAATCCTTTAACTGCCGTATCGGGTACATCCACAAGGGAACAACTGCTGGAACAAAACATCATTGCCCATGATTATCAATCCAAGCTTTATGAGGTGGCGGAATCTATCTATAAGGATCTGGGTCTGCCCTTTCAACCTTCTATGCTGATCGGCAGTGTGGATACAGTCAAGTATTTGGTGAAAAAGAACCATGGCATTGCCATTCTGCCTTATATTGCTGTAAAAAAAGAATTACAAGAAGGCTGTCTGAAAGAAATCAAATTTCAAGGCAGAGCCTGGACCTACGATTATCATGTGGCATGCCACAAAAGCAAAGAATCTACCCCTGCCATGGAAAAACTGATTACAATGACTGTCGATTATTTTACCGCCAATAAGGAAAAACTGCTGTATGCCGAATAACTTCACTTATCGTCAAAAACCCCCTCGTACATGGACTTGTACAAGAGGGTTTTTCTATGTCGCTTTTTTTATATCTTGTCCCGGCAACTCCGAGGGCAACTCTATTGTAAAGGCTGCTCCCTTGGGATCCCGGTTGCAGGCTCTGATTCTGCCCTTATGTCCTTCAATAATGGCCTTTGTAATAGCCAATCCTATGCCTGTACTGCCCTGTTCTCCTTTATAAAACCGTTCAAAGATTTTTTTCTCTTCCCCCTTTTTGAATCCGATGCCATCGTCGGCGATGACAATCTCTACTTTATTCCCGTGTAACCTACAATAAAGATGAATCTCCTTCTCCGCATATCGGACGGCATTCCCCAGAATATTGATAAAGGCTCTTTTTAATTTTTCTCCGTCATAATCCCCTTCATGCTTCCAATTGCCTTCCTTTTTGAAAACAATCCCTCTTTCGTCTCCCAGGGCCTTCACACTTTTCACCGCATGATCAATGATTTCTTCTAAGTTTACCTTCCCTATCCGAAAGGACTCTTCCACATTATCCAGTTTGATAAGATAGATCATTTCATCTACAATTTTCTTTAATCTTTGACTTTCTTTTATAATAATATCTAAACTCTCCTCCATCTCCTTCCCTTCCACAACGCCATCCTTGATTGCCTCTGCATAGCCTTGTATGGACATAAGGGGCGTTTTGAATTCATGGGAAGTATTTTGCAGGAATCGTTTTTGCTGCAAATCGTATCTTTTCAGTCTGTCTGCCATGGCAGAAAAACATTCCGCCAATTCCTCGATTTCATCCCCCGTTCGGATGACAATATCATCTTTGTATTCCTTCAGAGAAAAATGCATCATACGATGCATCAATTCCCCAATGGGCTTCGTCAGCCTTCGCTGTAAAAACATTCCCAAAACTACGGCAAGACTGCCCCCTATGAGAAAACTCGCCATTTGGGTCCGGCGCATCAGCCCATTAATATCGCTTAAATCCTTGATCCTCGTAAATAAAAACACATATCCTTTCACTTCTCCATTGCCGGAAAATACAGGCACACGCTCCGCCACATATTCTCGAAACGGGATGTTGTCAAGTCTCGTCAGCTCTAAGAGTGTTTTTTTATCAAGTTCTTTTAAATTGGTATAGACAACCTTCCGCTCCTTATTTAAAATAATAACTTTCGAATCAATAAATTGGCCCGCAATTTTCAGTTCCCTTCTTGCCAATAGGTTTTGCTTAAGTTGCGGATCAGCAAGGGATATCTTATCCAAAGTCCTGGCAATGGACTGAGCTTCTATTCGCAGCTGTTCCTTTGCTTCACGAATCAGATATTGCTGCAGCAAAAGTCTGAAAGTGACACCTGTCATAGCAAAGGTAACAATCAGCAGAATAAAATAGGTGATCAATAGTTTGTGGCCGATTTTCATCCTTTTAGCCATCAATGCGGTACCCATATCCCCATACAGTAATAATTTCCAACTGTGCGTCTGCCTCTTCCAGTTTCTTCCTCAGCCTTTTCACCAAATCATCAATCACCCGAATATCCCCTATGTAATCATATCCCCATACCTTTTCCAACAACTGTTCTCTCGTGAAGGGCATATTTTTATTCCTTACAAGAAATTCAAACAAATCATATTCCTTTACAGTAAATTTCAACTCCTGCCCCTCCTTTTCCACATAACGGCGGTCGCAATAAATCTTTATATCCCTTGCCACCAGTTCTTCTGCCTTTATCCCTGGGCCTCTGTCCAGTCTTTTGAAGATATTCTTGATACGCACCACCAACTCCCTCGGACTAAAGGGCTTGGAAAGATAATCATCAGCACCCAGCTCCAATCCCAGAATTCTGTCAAACTCCTCGTCCCGGGCAGATACAAAAATAATGGGAATATCGCTGTTTCTCCGAATTTCTTTGCACAAATCCAACCCATTGGGTCCCGGCATCATAATATCTAATACCAGTAAATCCGGTTTCAGTCTTCCCATTTCCCCAATGACATTTTGTCCATTGTCAAAAATGGTAACCCTGTAGCCCTCTTTCTCCAGATATTTCTTAATCAAGTCTCGAATATTGAACTCGTCATCCACCACAAAAATATGCTTCACTGGTGCAGCACCTCCACAGTTTTATTATAGCATGGGGCTGTCAAAGATGAAGGCCTTATTTTTCCCTTGATAAGACCGAAAAAAAGCAATCAAGAGGGCGGCTTTCACCGCCAACTCTTCATTGCCTCTTTCCACCTTGCCTGGAAAGTGGATTTGTTTATGAAAGAATATCGATGATCTCTTCAAGAAGGGCAATTTTTTCTTGGATTTTGCCATTGATTGCAGTCTTTAATATGATCACCTGCTCAATATGGTCCTGGGCCCCTTCCTTATCTCCATTTTTTACTGCTTCTTTAAACGCCTTTTTTTCCGCTGCAACCTGCCCTTGGAGTTCCTTGATTTCCTCATGGATTCCTTTGATTTGTTCCCGTTTTTCCTTTGCTGCTGCCAGAGCTTCTTCATTGCCGCTCTCTTTGGCAGCAATGTAAAGATCCAACAAAGCATCATTTTTTTCAATCACTTGTGCTCGCAAGGTATGTCTTTCTATTCTCAAAGCATTCACTTGATGGATTTCATCCAAAAACTCTTTGAGTACCTCCAATCTGCGTGCCTTTTTTTCTTCCTTCATGACCTTTCGTGCTTGTATTTTTCCCAGCCTGTTTTCTTTCACCTCTTGTTGTTCCTCTAGGAAGCTGCCTGTCAAGTCCTCATCAAATTCTTCCGCAAAGACACCGCCTACGCTGGCAAATACCATCAAACCTGCCAAAATCATCGTAAATAGTTTTTTCATTTTCCATCTCTCCTTTTCATTTTGTTTTTATATGTTTTACACTTTTATTATAGGAGGAGAGTTTGGAATAAACCTATGAGAATTGTGGAAAAAGTATGTGAAAATTTATTTTGTTTTTAGCCTTTTATTAGGTTCATCATACAAATCATCCAAGCCTTTCAATACTTCTGACAGGTCTCCTTGATAGTACATGGATACCCTGTGGAGTGCTCTGGTAATGGCTATATATAATAATTTCACATCTATTTCTTCCATGGAGTAGGTTCCTTGGTCTACACCATAAACCAATACCCCATCAAATTCTAAGCCCTTCGACAAATAGGAAGGGATGACTACAACACCTCCGTGAAAATCCGTTGCTTGTTCCGTAATCAGATGAATATTTTCTACCCTACCCTTTAAATCTTTATATACTTTCTCCGTCGTATCTAAATCTTTGCAGATGACAGCTATCGATCCATAGGCTTCCTTCGTTAAGTGTCTGATGCGGCAGACCATTTGGGTTAACATTTCTTCATGATTTTCACATTTTTTGAGCCATGGCTTTTCTCCGTGCCTGAAAATAGGTTCCGCCAGTATGGCATCCAATCCCTTGCATTTTTGGATTACTCCATTGGCCAGATTGACGATCTCAATCGTAGACCGATAACTGGTCGTCAGGAAATGATAGTGATACTCCCTGCCTTGAAATACCCGCTCCATAGTTTTTGTCCAATTGTGAATACCCCTGTAAGAATAGATCCCTTGGGAAAGATCCCCTACAAAAGTAAAAGAATCGTTGATCGACAGCTCCCTTAGAACACTCATCTTCAATTCATCCAAATCTTGGGCCTCATCCACTACGATATGGGTATACTTGTTTTTATCTTCCAGTCCAAAAAGTTTAAGATGAATATACGCCAAGGGCCCCAAGTCCTCATTTTCAAAGATTTCCTTCGATAACTGTTTCCGAATGTCATCACATATTTGTGTCAATCTATCAAAACCTATCTTCGGGGCAAAGGCCTTTTCTATTTCCCCCTGTACCCGGAATAAGTCATAATAAAATTGAATTGTATCCGGTTTTTCTATTTTTTCCGTGTACCGATCCACAAGGGCCGGTAAAATTTGTTTTATTCTTTCGATTTTTTCATCCCTTCCGTCATAAAGTTGAATGATATCTTTCCGAATGGTCTCGGTATCTTTTGCCTGATCCTTTAACCTATCAATCTTTATGTTATAGCACTCTTCTATTTTTTCCCTTATTTCTTTCATTTCCTTTTTCAGTCTTGTCTTCAGATATTCATTCAATTTGGTGATTCTGGGAACAAGGGGAAGATGGACATTGCTGGTTAAAAATATTTCTTGTATTTTATCATAGGGCAGCAGAACCATATCATCCACGGACAGATTTTCCAGGGGGAGCAGTGTTTTTTCCAACTGTCTCATGCGGTGGTCTATCACCTTCTTGAATAACAAAGAACCCTTCAGTTTCGACGCCAGGGACACAATCTTTGCTTCTTCCCTTTCGGAATTCATCAATAGATTCAATTTATCTGCACATTTGGCAATCTCTATATCTTTTCCGATCAATTGCAATGCCCAATCCTCAAAGGTAGTCTGGCATACATTTTCTACCCCTAAATCCGGTAAGATATCAGAGATATAATTTAAAAACAATTGATTAGGAGCCACTACCATATAATTGGCATCTGTATTCCTTCTGTTATTGTAGATAAGATAGGCCATTCTGTGGAGGGCGATGGTCGTCTTACCGCTGCCGGCCACCCCTTGTACAACCAGGGGCTTGATGGCATTGCTCCGAATAATCCGATTCTGTTGATCCTGTATGGTCGCCACAATCTCCTTCAGCCTTCCGTGGGTACGCTTTTGGAGTGCCTCTGTTAAAAAATCCCCCTTTCCCTTCAAACTGTCTTCAATTTTATCTTCAGAAGTCTTATCATCATAGATTTCCTTTAATTCCCCTCCTTCAATCTCATATCTTCTCTTTAAATGCATTTGCCCTTTTACTTCCCCCGAAGGAGCTCTGTAGGCTACCTCCCGACTATGACCACTATAATAAATATCTGCAATGGGAGCCCTCCAATCTACTACGACGGGGATTTCCCTATCCCTATCATGCAATCCGTATTTTCCTATATAGATGATTTCTACATCATCCCTGCGTGCCTCTTGAAAGTCGATACGTCCGAAGTAAGGATGATTCCTGCTTCGCTTTAGATGTTCAATATCCCGGCTCGCCATTTGATAAAGCTGCTGGTTTGCAATCAATCTTTCATCCGTTAAGGTTTTTACTGTTTTCCGTATCTCCCTCAACCGATCCTTTAGAATGGTCTCATATCCTTCAAGAAATTTCTGCTCTCCTTCGATCCATCGGATCGTTTCCTCCAAATGCTCCTTTTCCCCGATATAATCAGGATGATTTTCCGCCTGCATATGCAGAACCTCCTTTTATCAAGACTATAGAATCATTCTATTGGAAAAAAAGCTTATTTACAAATCTTCATAGGAATACTCCGATACTCTTCTATTCTTTTCAAAAAGCCTTCCTGTTTTTTTCTCTTTTTTTTATACTTTTTCTTGCATGTTTGTCATTTTTTTGATAAGATATTGATGTTAGGAATACCTTTTTTAGGGAATCGAGTAGGAGGTAGATAATTAATTTATCTACCGTCCTCTCACACCACCGGACATACGGTCCCGTATCCGGCGGTTCATCAGGATTAATATCACATAGAAAGCCTTTTAGTTAGAGTAGTGAATC
>NZ_LOEE01000035.1 GCF_001562415.1 Thermotalea metallivorans
ATTCACTACTCTAACTAAAAGGCTTTCTATGTGATATTAATCCTGATGAACCGCCGGATACGGGACCGTATGTCCGGTGGTGTGAGAGGACGGTAGATAAATTAATTATCTACCTCCTACTCGATTGCTAAAAAGATAAGAAATTTGTACTGAAAATTTGCGAGTCAGACAAGAAATGTTTATGGTGTATATTATGGAATGAATGAAAGGACACTAGGAATATAAAGGAACAATGGAGGGGATAGATGGATGCATTTGCCAAAGGATTTTTTGAAGAGAATGCAGGGATTTATGCAGGAAGAGTATGAAGCATTTGTAGAGACCTATAAAGAAAACAAAGTCCAAGGTTTGCGGATCAATACGCTGAAGATATCCGTAGAGGATTTTTTAAATTTCAATCCCTTTCATTTGAAACATATTCCCTGGATAGAAGAAGGTTTTTATTATGGCACTGAAGATAAGCCTGGAAAACACCCATATCATGAGGCAGGCTTATATTATATACAAGAGCCCAGTGCCATGGCAGTGGCCACCATTTTAGATCCTAAACCCAGAGAAAGGATCTTAGATTTGTGTGCAGCTCCAGGGGGAAAATCTACCCATATTGCTGCAAGGCTGAAGCATGAGGGTTTTTTGCTTTCTAATGAAATTCATCCGTCTAGGGCCAAGATTTTATCGCAAAATATTGAAAGAATGGGAATTAAAAATTGCGTTGTAACCAATGAAAGTCCTGAAAGGCTGGCACAACGATTTCAGAATTTTTTCCATAGAATACTGGTAGATGCCCCTTGTTCAGGAGAAGGTATGTTTCGAAAGGATGTAGAAGCTTGCGAGCAATGGAGCATGGAAAAGGTGGCTTCATGCGCTCGGCGCCAACTGGATATTTTAGAGCAGGCTGTCAAAATGCTAATGCCGGAAGGCAGACTGGTATATTCTACATGTACTTTTTCTCCGGAAGAGAATGAAGGTGTAATTGATCAATTTTTGAAAAAATATCATGAATTCAGCATAGAGGCAGTAGAAATTTATCATGGCTTCGGTGGAGGCAAACCGGAATGGATAAAATCTGAAAACGAAGGGTTGAGAAAAACCATAAGGTTGTGGCCTCACCGTATACAGGGAGAAGGACATTATATTGCGGTGCTGAAAAAGAATGATGGAGATGGAGAGTATAAAATAAAAAATAGTAAAAAAGAGATTGACCGAAAGGCCATCAAGGACTATTTTTGCTTTGCAGAAGAATATTTGCACAAAATTCCGGAAGGGGAATACATATTGTTTGGAGAGCAATTATATATTATGCCTAAGGAAATGATTTCTCTAGAGTATTTAAAAATTCTAAGACCAGGATGGCACTTGGGTACCATGAAGAAAAACAGGTTTGAGCCTTCCCATGCCTTTGCTCTGGCTCTCACAGAGAAGGAAGCAAAAAATAATATCTGTTTTTCTGCCGAATCCAAGGAAATTCTATCTTATCTGAAAGGAGATCCCCTATCTGTTGACGGAAAAAAGGGATGGCATTTGATCCATGTGGATGGATATTCCTTGGGGTGGGGGAAATTGGCAAACAATGTTTTAAAAAATCATTACCCCAAAGGATTGAGATGGACCGTGGATTCAGTCTAACGGCAAATTGATGAATTAATTGTGAACAGGCAGCAGAGAGACGTGCTGGATTTTCTTTATGGCAGACTAAAGACAGATGCATTTGCCCAAGGACTTGAGAAAAACAAAAAAATTTCTTTCCGGGGCAGTGTACAGGGACGTTTCCATCATTCTTTGACTGACTTGTTAGACAATAAGGCCCTTTCTTCTATAAGACAAGTATTTTTCGGGAAATTAGAAACAGACGGAAAAAGAAAGAAATTAAAAAAATCAGGAAACGTTATGATGGGGATCTTTATGAATACGCATATGCGGTCAATTTTCCATTTCTAAAGTTGCAAATTTTAGATATATGAAACAAAATGGACCAGCCCATCAAGAATCATGACACGAATGAAAACCAACGCAAGCAACAAAAGTTTTTACTTTGAATTTATAACCAAGGGGAAGAGGAGTGTGGAAAGAAAATGAAGAAGAAAGATATTTTAGAATTGATGATTGAGGAAGTTGCCTTTCCCTCCATAGGAATAGCCTTCCATGAAGGAAAATCAGTCTATATAAAAAATACGATTCCTGGACAAAAAGTAAAGGTTTTTGTCAATAAGGTAAAGGATGCTTACGCAGAAGGAAAGACTTTGGAAATCTTAGAAAGATCTCCTATGGAACAGGATTCTTTTTGTACCCATTTTGGACTATGTGGAGGATGTATTCATCAAACTATCGCTTATTCAAAACAATTGGAAATGAAGGCGGAGCAGGTGAAAAAACTGCTGGATGCCGCAGGAATTCAGGGCTATGAGTTTTTGGGCATTGAGGGCAGTCCTAAGGAATTTGCCTATCGAAATAAAATGGAATATTCCTTTGGCGATGCGGAAAAAGACGGTGATTTGACGCTGGGAATGCATAAAAAGGGAAAGTTTAATTCGGTGGTAACGGTAGAACAATGTAAAATTGTTGATGAAGACTTTAATCAAATTCTTAAAAACACCCTGTCTTATTTTAGGAGAAAAAATGTACCAAGGTATAACAGCAGATTCCATAAAGGATATTTGAGGCACTTGGTCGTTCGCAAGGGAAAAAAGACAGGAGAAATTCTTGTGAATTTGGTGACTTCCACCCAAATGCAGTTTTCTATGGAGGAATGGGTAAATCTTTTGAAAGGACTAAGGTTGGAAGGGAAAATTGTAGGGATTTTGCATACCTTCAATGATAATCTTTCCGATGTGGTAGTTAGTGACAGAACGGAAGTATTATGGGGACAGGATTATTTTATGGAGGAGATTTTAGGCCTTCGATTTAAAATCTCTGCTTTCTCTTTCTTTCAAACCAATTCTCTTGGCGCCGAAAAGCTGTATAATATGGTACTAGATTTTATTGAAGATGCACAAGGCAAAACAATTTTTGATCTTTACAGTGGAACCGGAACCATTGGGCAAATTGTGGCGAAAAAAGCGAAAAAGGTGATAGGCATTGAGATTGTAGAGGAAGCGGTAGAGGCAGCCAATA
Source organism: Thermotalea metallivorans (assembly GCF_001562415.1). Taxonomy (GTDB): domain Bacteria; phylum Bacillota; class Clostridia; order Peptostreptococcales; family Thermotaleaceae; genus Thermotalea; species Thermotalea metallivorans. Next base: position 3,112 of record NZ_LOEE01000035.1, read on the forward strand.
AAAATGCCAAGATGAATGGTCTGGAGAATTGTACATTTATTGCCGGAGATGTTCTGAAAAAAATCGATGAGCTCAAGGAGAAGCCTGACATTATTATTCTTGATCCGCCCAGAGCTGGAGTTCATCCGAAGGCCTTAAAGAAAATACTAAACTACCGAGCGCCTGAAATCGTCTATGTGTCCTGTAATCCCAAAACATTGGCTGAAAATCTAAAGGATGTCCAACAGGCGGGATACAGGGTAAATAAGGTAAAAGCAATGGATATGTTCCCTCATACCACTCATGTTGAGTGCGTCACATTGATGTCAAGGGTTTAGAAATAAAGAACAGAAAAGCTTGTAAATAAAGGGTTTCCAGACATTTAGTTTTTCCCGAGGCCGATCTGCCGGATGTGGCAATGTCAGGAAACCCTTATTTTGGTTGCTTGAGGGAACATATCAACCGTCCAGAAAATTAATAGTTGAGTTACCAGATTAGATAACCCCCTTTTTTACAGGGGGTTGAGGGTGCAGGATGGATGTATAATTTAATCTTCTCGCTCAGCATCCGTATCAAAAATTCTATCAAGTTCCTCGTTTGATGTAATGCCACGAACTTTATTTCTAACAGCTACTTTTGCCATATCAAGTCTATAGAAATGTTCACGACCGTCTAATCCTTTCTTTTGCCGGATAAGTTGAATTCTTCCAAATTTATCCCAATGTTTCTCTGCGAATTTTGCTAGGCCAACTGCCTTGGGATAATTGTCCTTACGGCTGGGGTCGTGTGGTTCTAGAATATCAAAAATGTAACCTTGTACATCAGCTCTCACTACCACTAAATCAGGAAACATAGAAGTGATAACACCGCCGACCTCATATGGGATTTCAAGTGACCACTTTTTACGATCAAGATTACGTAACCAGCAAACGGCACCGTTTTTTAGTTCTTCTTCAATAACTCCCTTTTCCCATGGGTTTAGTGATGCTTGGAATGTTCCATCCTCAGAACAATAGAGGTGTCGATCAATTTTTATACTGTTATCTGAAACTGAAAAATCGATTGAATCTGGCAATACCCAAGGAATAGCTATTGGTTGAGCGGAAGCATTTATTAATCTTTCATAGATGTTTTTTCGAGCCTCATTTAATCTTGCAATAGAGCGTTTATTATTCTCATATAGACTAATAAATTTCTCTTCTGCAAAGGCGTTTATTCGCTCCATAGCAGCAGTATCACTTGTAAGCACAATGACTTCAATCTTTACTTCAATATGGTCTCGGGTACTGTGGCGAATCCAATACTCCTTATGTAAGCCTTCTCCCAATATCCTTCCAGCTTGTTCAAAATGTCGAGAAATGTCAAATTCGGTAACAGTCATGGTTTGTGTAGCTTCATCAAATGAATAAGCATTTTCTCCATAGTCAAATGTTAGCGTATTAAGAGCAAATCCAGTGATTGAAGCAACTCGACCATCAAAGTCACCACTTTCTTTTATGCGAGCAATTTCTTCGTCCATTTTTGATAAAACTGCATTTTTAACGGCTTTTTGTGCTTCCAAATCAATACCATCCATTGTTAATGCTCTAGAAAGCTGTATTAATAACTTAAGCGGTGCTTGCTTGCGGGATGAATCCAGGCGGTATGTAATGAGCTTATCCATTGAATCAAACACATCAGAATAAGCGAGGTTGCGCCCGAGTGTTATAAGCTCTTTATTTGTACCAGTTTCAGTGGGCATAACCGATTCACTATCATGTAGAGCATTAACAACATTTTTTACTGTATCTTTATCAAAGTATGGAAGAAACAGACTTACATTATTAAGTTCAGCATCGGAGGCAATTCTTCTTGCCAAAGGAGTGCGAATCATACGCCCCAAAAGCTGTGCTATGTAGGTATAGTCCTGCGCGCTACGAAATGACATCATTGTTTCAGCACGAGGACAGTCCCAACCTGTGGAAAGGTTCATTTTGAAGAACACAACCTTCACATTTTCTTCGTCTTCGATTCTAGAAGCTTCAATTTGATGAATTTCAACGTCACGCACTTTGATCGTACCATAATCATTAAAGGTATGTACCACTTCACCGGGCAATAACTTGCGTACCATTGCCTCTTCCAGCAAATCGATACAAATCCCTAAATCGGTACGGGTTATTTCTCGTTCATTACCATCTTCGACTTGGACGACAAGGATAGGGTTTACCATTTTCTCATTTTCACGTTCACAGTAAGCTTTCCAGTGAGCACATTTATTAAGCCAATTTTCGACTGCACCTTTGAACATTGTCATATCGGCACCAAGTTGGATATCTGGGTAATGAATAATGATTCTGTCCTTTAAAAGCCCCGATTCACGTACTTGTTCAGGTGGAACAATAACTTTTTGTACTGTCGAAGTAGTCCCAGCAATTAAGTTATCAAATCTCTGGGGTGTTGCGGTCACGCCGATAACTAAAGGCATAATACAAAGTCCGTCTTCTTCGCTACCTTTGATGAATTTTTGCATGATGGATTGTGCTTTATTTTCTGCTTGAGCAGATGTATAAGTCCCTCTATGTGCTTCATCAATGACCACATAGAACTGTTTGGGAATGCGTTTAGCTGTATTTGTGAGTGTTTCCCAAATTGTATATTGCCTTGTATCGGACTTAGTTGTTAATAACTTGTCAGAACCGAGTTTTTGTGTGTTAATAAAATAAATACGTCCACCCTCCAAATACTCGGCATCAAAGTTTGAATCTACAGTTACTAAGTCCCGTACACGAATTTTGTCTGATTTGCTTTCAATTTTTAATCGCGTTTGCTCGTTAAGTTCCGGCGAATCGGAAAGCCAAACAAACACTGAATTCGGATCGCCGATATTATCTGAACCTCCATATAGGATTTCTTCAAAAAGTGCAGTCATAATTATAGTTTTTCCAGAACCCGTAGGTGCGGAAAACGATATTACCTGAGGGTCTTTTTCGCTCCACATTAAATGAGCTTTATTAATTTTCTCATGCAATTCTGCAAGAGCCGTTTCCTGAAATGGAAATAAAGTAACTCTCATTTATGAATCCCTCCTACTTCCCAACACAAAGTTATCAATGTAATCTCGGTATAGTTGGTATGTATTTTTTATTTTTATGCCATCAGTCATTTCGCGGAAAGCTTCCTCCGAGTTTGTTACAAAATATACCACTTTAATATTATTTACTTCTGAAATCTTTTTTGCAAACTCGGCATATTTTGCTTCATCAACCAGAACTGCAAAGCCGTTTTGAGGAAGAATTAACATATCTGGTTCTTCATCGCTGTTTATTTCTGGCCTCCGGCCGATAGCACCGGATTTTAGCCAAAGCAATGGTAATATTTCGCGGAATTGTTGACCTAGTGATACGCTGTTTTTATCTAAAAAACCTAGTTTAAAATACTCAACATTTGCAGGAAAACCATCGCTCATGGGACGTTTAACTTGCAATGTTACATTCATTGGACCGAGCAAGTTTGATACCTGTGCTTTAATTTCCTTGAAAGTGGCAGCAGATTTTACCACTATATAAAAGTCTGTGATGTGGTCTTGATCTTCTAAAGCTTCCAGCCATTCATTAACAGCATTTACATCAAACAAGATAGTCGCCGAATGTTTATCCGAAACAATAAATTTACTATCTGCTTTGACTAATGATTGTGGTAATTGCGACTTTCCATCCTTACCGCGTAGCAAAGAAACAAGCTGCTTTTTTGCATTAGTTGTTAGTTCCGTAGGATTATCAATAAAGCCAAGCTGATAGAATGAACGCTCTACCTCTTTTGATACTGTTTGGTTTGTGTAATACTCTCCTGATAGGATAGTGCCATCATCACGTTTTCCAAGGATACTATATTTTATCCTAGGCCAAGTAACCGAGCGACATATACCATGTTTTTCCCATTCTGGGTCGCCAGGTTGATATCCTTGTTCGCGTAAAGCTTTTGATTCTGCGTCTGATACTTCGTTATTTGTTACTAAAATACAACGACGGTTACCATTATCCTCTACGTTTAGTAAATTTACCGCATGGAGCGTTGTTCCACTACCAGCAAAAAAGTCGACAATTAAAGCATTTTTCTTTCCTGATACAGCGAATAACAATGCATCATGGACAGCATAGAGTGATTTTGGGTAAGAAAAACCGCCACCAATTATGGTTTTAAGCATATCTGTACCATGGGCTTCTGCATTATATAAAGGATCAGTCCAAACCGTTTTTGGAGGTTCGCTTTCTCTACGTAAAATAATTTCTATTCGATTTCCTCTTTTTTCAATAAACATTCTATCTTTTACTGATTCTACGGTATCACGTCCATATCGCCATTTCTTTTCAATGCCATTCTTATCAATTGGCCAAACATAAATTGTACCATCTGCATTATATTCTACTTGAGCTGTAGGGTGTAACTCTTCATCGAGTAAATCACCAAAACCGATGATGTTATAGTTAGAGTCTAGAATTACTGGATAAAAACATGTTGCACCTTCGTAGCGACCTGAAGTGCTTCCCCAACGTCTTAAATTATATACATCTCCACCAGTATGTTGCTTGCGAAAAATAGTACTTTCTGATGAATATGAAAATATTGCATATTCATGAGTCACAGAAAATTTTTTGCCCTGAGTTCCGCCGGGATTATGCTGAATGGTTATGCAGGTATGAGTTAGGTTTGGAAAAATTTCGTGAAGGAGAATCCATAGATGAGCATATTCATTGTCATCTATTGTAGTAATCAAAACACCATCATCAGCAAGTATTCTTTTTGCTATCTTTAAACGTTTCTGCATCATGGATAGCCATTTACTATGACGCCAATTATCAGTGGAATCAACATAATCATTATTATATTTCCAATCCCGAGCACCGGTATTGTATGGTGGATCTATATAAATGCAGTCTACTTTCTTTGGATATAAATATTCTAATAACTGGAGAGCGTGGTAATTATCTGCTTCAATAATAGTGTGCCATAAATTACTGTCGGGTGCATTCTCTACAGCAGCAATTGGCTGAAGCATGGGGAAAATAGGTTCTCCAAATTGAGCAACTGAAACCAACTCCGAAACTGGGATATTTCTAGTATCACCTGTTGTTTTGTTGCGGCAAAGGGCAATATCCTCTTCTATTTTTAACACCGTATACAAATCGTTAATATGACCTGTTTTGAGTGCAACCGTCGAGCCACGTTTTACAGGAACATCATAAAGAGGAGTACATTCAGGAATGTGCTCTTCAAATACAAGACCAAATTTTTTATTTTTTGATAAGCGGGCAAATTCCTGTTCTAATCGATCACGCAAAGAAGTGTCAGGAATTTGACGCAGTAAATCATTGATTGCAGCCATATTTTTCAGCCTCCTAATATTTAATCATTCGATTCGTATTTACTCCACGAACGACCAAATAGTTCATTACCATCTGATAATCGCAAGATTGCTGTTTCTTCTAAAATCTTGTGCGCTTTCTCAGTTGTAGAATCAGCTTTATCAAACGCAATGAAAACCTGGCGATTACTGGATTGATAACGTTCCAATATATGTTCTAAGTGTATATCCTCAATACGTTTAAGGATATTGGAGTCGTGGATAAGTGCAGGGATTGGACGTAGTTCAAGTATAGTTAAATCGTATATAACTAGGCTCTTGAAAGCGGTTCCCTCACTTGTGTTTCCGGGTGTTTCAAATATAATTTCCTTTTGAGGAGTTATCTGCAAAAGTGGGGCGATTTCCTGCTGTTCAGTTACTACGTCGTTAATCATTTTCATTCGTAAGTTAATGTTATCTTGTATTTCATGTATTATTTCGGTTTGTTGCAGCAGCAAATCTTTTAATTTCCTCTCCGCTTCAATGCGAGCTTCTTGAAGCTCTTTCTGACGAATTAAATCCGCCGTTTCTTCTTCAAGTCTATCAATTGTTTTAGACACATTAACACACTGTGATAGTATTCTCTCTGACATTTCCTTAGCTAAGCCAGTTTCTTTAATTTTTCTATTAAGGCGATTTATTTCTTTATCATATTGATCAATTATTTGCTGCAAACGCTCAATTTCCTGATTCATCTCTTCGCCTAAAATTTCTCTAATTTTCTCATGAAAATATTCAATCTTTTCAAATGCTGATATATTAGCATTTGGGAAAAAGTGTAACAATGAATCAAATTCACTTGCGATTTCGGCCTTGCTATCAGCTATATTGCTCGTAATAGCATTAAGCTGCGATTGCAAGCGATTACGTTTGCGAATAAAACTATTCAATTCTTTTTGAATTGCAGTTATTTGTTCGAATGTATGTGTATCAAACCCAAAAACTGCTAATTGCGCTTCTTCGTTGTTTTTCATTAATTTTTGAAGCCTTTTCTTTAAAGACTCGATCATTTTTTGATTGGTTTCGATTTTTTCTATATCCACTCTCTGATGTTGGCGGTATTTGAGCTGCGAAAATTTAATCCCAAGTTCTTCTTCCATGCTCTTAATCGCAGATAGAATTTCATAATGCCCAAAAAGTTTTAATAAAAAATCGACTGCCTTTTCATCTTGTTCACGAGGTTTTACAAGTAATGGATACTTTTCAAGCGTATTTTCGCGCCCATAAATGCGGAAAAAACGCTCAGTTATATCTGAAAATGTAAGAGAGGGGATACCAACTTTATATTCTTGAAATAGAAAGCTACGAAATTCATCAAGTGTCAATTTTGTAATAAAATGTCCGTCCTTATCACTTCGATATACATTTTTAGTATCTTCAGTACTTCTATAAAAATAGTACGGTTGTCCTTCAAACTCGTAAGTGAAATGGATGGTATGTGGGCCTATTTCCTTTTTTATATCATCCGACATGGAGTAGTATCTGTCACCGCCGAATGCATAATCTATAACCCACAGAAATGTTGATTTTCCTATTGCATTAGTACCGCTGGAACTGCCCAAAACCGTGTTTAATCCTTCATTAAGTTTTATCACTTGATGATTTGGAGCAAATTTATCGCATCGTATCTCTTTTAACATAGCGCAGTACCCTCTTTTCCTCAATTAGTTTAATTCTGCCTAATGCAAACAAGCAGTCTAAAGCACTTAGAAAATCAGCCATGTTTTTTTGGCGTGGCATGGTTCGTTCAAATAATTCTTTTGGGGACATATCTTGCTGTGACAATGCTTCTAAAATACCTGGAAAAAGCGCAATAATACTGTTTGAATATGATGTTACTTTATTTGGTAATCTCATCGAACACCTCACACCTTTGCACGAAGTAGGAGATTATTATCTCACAAGCCTCTCTGTATTTACGACCGGTCTTTTCAAATAATGTCTCAACAAGGAGGTTGTAAATAGCACTTTGTGAAATCTGTGATTCACTAGCATCTTCATACATCCGTTTAATACTTTTAGCAAATCTATCCACATTTAATTTATTTTCTCCGGCTAACCGATCTAATGTATCATTTACTCCTTCATAAAACCGTCTAACATCAAAAAGCACTCTTTCTTTCAGGCGTTTTTCAGTAATTTTATTTTCAACCTTAATAGGTTCCATTTTGAGTTGTGTATCGGCTGTAACATCCATTAGATCAACTTCTCGAAGTACTTGTTCAATTTGCTTTTCTATTTCATGTCTTGATGTAGCATCTCTTGCCTTAACAAGTATTTCTAAGTCATGCTTGTCGGATAATAAAGCCAATTTATCTTCTTCAGATAAATTTCGAATTTCGCGTTCACAGTCAACACATAGAATAATATCGTCAGTTTCTGAAAGGCGAACGATCTTAGCGTAGTTAATATCGTTGCCTTCTTTTTTTATACCAAGAATTCTACCGCACTTTTGGCATCTGCCGCCCGTTTCAGCTAGTAGCACCAAAGCTCGAGCATCGATCGCAACTTCATTAGCGGCTTCCATAGAAAAATTATTGTAAGTTGTAATAAATTTAATGCTTTTCTTTTGAGTTTCAAAGGATTGTATGTACTCATCGGTTATCTCTCTTACACTATTTTCACAATTCCTGTTTTCGACATTAAGTACTGTATAAAGAAATATTCCGGCAAGAAAGTCTTCCAGAACAAATGAATTACAGCTAACAATATCCTTCTTTGTCATGTTATTTACTTTCTCAACAATTGTTTCAGGTTCGATTGTGTCATCAGAAGCAATGATGTCCTTCAATGCAAGAACTATTAGGCTATTTTTATTACTATCCAACATGGGGAGGACTTTCTCCTTAAAGAAAACCGAAATATCACGAGCATCTACATCCGGAGCAGCATCGGTTACAACAGGTGAAAGATTTTTTTTACCTAATATCAAATCTGAAACGGTGCCATCATCGCTGCGAATATCATAAGTAGGCGCAATAGAAAGCAGCATGGTACCGCACAATTGCTTTTGTGTTACTCTTTTTGCCATGCAAATCTTTAAAATTGTTGCAAAAGTGCCAAAACATAGCTTCTTCATGTATTGCGCCCTCCTGTTATTTTGTTTTATTGGTTGGAATATCGTCGTCAACATAGTCGACAATATCGCCTATGTTGACATCAAGAGCTTTACAGATTCTTCCTAACACATCCATGCTTACCGGCAAATCTTTACTCAACTTCGCTATTGTTGTCGATGTTAAATTCGTCATCGCCATCAGATCTTTTTTCATCATCTTTTTATCAATTAATAGTTTCCAAAGTTTATTATAACTAAATGCCATTTTAATCGCCTCCAAGCACTATTGGATGGTATTCCCAACAGGTTATTTATTATTATAGCAATTAACTATACAAATTACAATTAGTTATTTATATATACAAACTTCGGCTTTACAAACGCTTATGTTAGTTTTGTTCCAAAAATAAATGGAGATTTGCGGAGTTTCAGCGGAGTAACAGCGGAGTCATAGCCGAGGACTTCAGGTGCTCGAATTAATAAAATTTAGATAGACGGCGGAACAAAGCTGTAATTTAAGAAAAAGGAGGGTAACTCATGAAAGATATTCGCGATTTCAATGGTCGCTTAGTCTGTAAAGCTGACGCAGCCACAGGTCTTGTAGAAGTTGCATATAAACGATGTAAAACCAGCACACAGATACCTATCGGAGGAACATTGAAGATTGAACGTGATGGGGTTGTCACAATAATCAAACGAATAAATGATGCTGCTTTTCATGTAGAAAGCTATGTCTGCGCAGCATAAGACGTTAATCAACTAAATAGAAAATCCGCGGAGCTGCATGACGGCCAGGATTAATTCTCATACCAGAGAATTATCCCGGCCGTCATTTTTTGTTCTATGGATTTTCGGCTCCTGCGGATTTCAAAAATCTGAAATTCAAGGAGCTGAGAAAAATGAAAATCAAATATCACTTCAACACTGAAACCATTGAAATTGAAGTATCTGAAGAGTGGGGAGAAATTCTGGTCGAACTTGACCGTCAGGAATACAACATTAACCATAAAGAGACTCGCCGACATACATCACTTGATGCAATGAAATATGAGGGAGAGATTTTCGCAAGCAATACCAACATTGCCGCAGAGTACATAAGAACTCAAGAAAATGAGACATTGCTAAAAGCCATCGATAGTCTTCTCCCACAGCAAAAAGAACTGGTACGAAGGGTGTACTTCAATAATGAATCCCTTGCTTCAATAGCACGAGAAGAAGGGGTCAGTAAGATGGCTATTACAAACCGCATGAAAAAGATCCATGAAAAACTAAAAAAAATTTTGAGTTAGGGGGTTTACTTTTACTGTTTTCGTGGCCTAACAGTGAGGGCCAAAACATCAGTCCTAAGAAAGATGAGGTGAAAAGAGCATATGAAACACAAACTCAAAATCAATATCTCGGATAATGACAGAGATTTAGGTATTGTGAAATGTCGCAATGTCACTCTACGAGAAAGGTTTTTGCAATATCTGCTGGGGAGAAAACAGAGAGTAACGATTATTGTTCCTGGTAACAGTGTAAAGTCTGTCGATATCCGCGAAGTTTCGGAGGTAGATGATCTTGATGCATTCTAAACGCGAAGAAATTATTCCAATGCCCATAAAGGGCAGACCATACAACCATCAGATTCGTGCTTTCAATTTCATCTGCAGTCTATTTGGGCTTTTGAAGGGTGGTGGTGTTTCTGCCATTTCCGGATGGGGTGCAGCGCTCCTGATGGAAATGGGCTGAAAAGCACCGGGAAAACTCTTGTCTCAATCGCCATTATAGGAGCATTGCTTGCTGCAGGAAGAATAAAACGTGTGCTGATTGTTGCGCCACTTTCCATTCTGGGAGTGTGGGAAGACGAGTTTAAACGGTTCGCAGATTTCCCATATCAGCTTATAGTCCTTAATGGCACGATTCAAAAGAAAATCCAACAACTAAGATTTTTAACTGGCGAAGGTGTCCATGTAGTGGTAGTCAACTATGAATCAGCATGGAGAATGGAAAAGGAACTGGCTAATTGGCATCCTGACCTTATCATTGCTGATGAAGGACATAAAATTAAAACTCATAACACTTCAGTTTCAAAGGCAATGCACCGGTTGGGCTTGCTTGCCCGGTATCGGCTCTTGCTAACAGGAACGGTTATAACCAACAAAGCCATAGATGTATTCAGCCAATATAAGTTTCTCGATCCACGCATCTTTGGCAACAGCTTCTATGCCTTCAGAAACCGTTATTTCAACATGGTCGGCTATGGCAACCATACACCAGTGCTGAAAAAATCAATGGAACAGGATTTAATGAAAAGGATCCACAGCATCGCCTTCCGGGCGACCAAAGCGGAGTGCCTGGATTTGCCGGAAACCACCGATATTATTCGCCACATTGAGCTTGAGCCTGTCACTTTAAAGAAATATAAAGAGCTTGTCAAACAAAGCTATACTGAGCTGTCAGCAGGAGAAGTAACAGCTACAAACATACTGATACGCTTGCTTCGTCTTTCGCAATTAACCGGCGGCTTCATCGGAAGCGATGACGGTGGGAAAATCGAGCAAGTCAGCGATGCCAAGTTGAAAGCTCTTGAAGATATCCTTGAAAGCAGTATTCAAGAAGGACATAAGCTGGTTGTTATAGCAAGGTTTATCCCTGAAATTCATGCCATATGCAGGTTGCTGGAGAAGAAGAACATCGGTTATGCGTGTATTTATGGTGCAACTAAGGATCGCCAAGGGCAAGTAAACCGGTTTCAATGTGATCCCGACTGCATGGTGTTCGTAGGCCAGATTGCAACTGCTGGCCTCGGTATTACACTAACCGCTGCAAGCACAATGGTATTTTACTCACTTGATTATTCCATGTCGAATTTCGAACAGACAAAAGCCCGTATCCATAGAGTTGGACAAAAGAACGGTTGCACATATATCTACCTTATCGCCAAGGGTACTGTAGACTCAAAAATCCTGACTGCTCTGCGCAATAAGGCAGATCTTGCAAAAATGCTGATAGACGACTACCGCAAAGGAGCAAATCCTTTTGCCCCAGAGGGAGGTGAAAGCTGTGAGCAATAATGCGATGTTTGAACTTGCTGATCGTCTTAAGGAGCTTCGCGATGCAAAAAAGGCCGCGGAAGAGGAAATGAAAAGCATAAATGCGGAGATTGACGATGTCGAATACCGTCTGTCTGAGCTGATGATCAGCAGTGAGACGCAAAACTTCACAAGAGCAGGAACAATGTTCTGCCTTACAACGACAACAAGAGCCAGTGCTGCCGCAGGCATGAAGGAGGAACTGTTTGACGCACTACGCAGTAAAGGCTTTGGAGAACTCATCTATGAAACAGTAAATGCAAATTCCCTGTCAGCATTTGTTAAAGAACAGATTGCGGAGAATGGGGACGAGCTTCCGGACTGGCTGAAAGGCCTTGTGAATGTCTTCGAAAAGACAACAGTAACTGTGCGGAAAGCAGCAAGGTAAATAGCTTCAGAAAGCAATGCTCCAATATCAATGTTCAAGGAATAACTGTTCGAAGAACAATGCTTCAAAGAACAATGATATAGATTACATTCCAAATTCATAATTACGGAGGTATAAAAGCATGAAAAACAATGAACTCGTAACTATTAACGAAAATACAGGTTTTCTTCAGCTCGCTAATTTCAATCTTGACGAGGCAATGGCATCAGAACTTGACGGTCTTGACATGACTTTTGAACGCATAAAAATCCCGTCCGCAGGCAGCACAGTATTTGAAGTGCCCGGGGAAAATCCCGGAGAACCTGATACTGTCAAGGAATTCTCAGCGGTAATTCTTTATCATCATCCACTTTATGCATACTACAAGGACAAGTATACCGGAGGCAGTAACCCACCGGATTGCGGAAGCTTTGATGGTATAACCGGCGAAGGAGACCCCGGAGGAAGCTGTGCCAAATGCCCATATAATCAGTTCGGTTCGGGGGAAAACGGCAGCAAAGCTTGCAAGAACCGCCGCAGGATATATGTACTGCGTGAAGGGGAGATTTTCCCGTTGATACTCTCATTGCCAACAGGATCGTTGAAAGAGTTTTCCCGCTACATCAAAAGGCTGCTTTCTAAAGGTAAAAAATCGAACAGCGTAGTTACCCGCTTTTCATTGAAAAAGGCGACCAATTCAAGCGGTATCACCTATTCACAGGCTCAGTTTGCTGTAGATCGGAATCTGACCGCTGACGAATATGCGTTGATATCCAAGCTTTCCGAGCAGGTCAAAGCATTCAGTACCCGAGTCGGCCATGACACTGAACCTGCCGGTGAAGAGGTAATAAATGTAGACCCTGAAACAGGTGAAATTACAGAGCCGCTTAAGTGATCAATTGCCCTATCGGAGAGGAACTTTCTATCTCCGATAGGGCGGAAAGGAGAACCGCATGGGATACAAATGTGTTTATACGCTGGCTGAAATACAGGAGTATCTGAAAAACACTGTCCTATTTGCTTTCGACTTTGAAACGTCACCCCGCGATAAATGGAGGAACGATAAAAGTGCAGCTCTGGATGCTCATAAAGCAGATATTACAGGGATCAGTTTTTCAGTATCAGAAGGGACTGCTATATATGTTCCACTTAAACATCGTAGCGGGCGAAATGCAGAGAACCAGGCGGCAATATGGGAATATCTGAAATTACTATTCGAATCCAAAGATGTAATAAAGGTTGCCCATAACCTGGCTTTTGAGTCTATGTTCCTTTATGCAAGAGGTATTGTCCTTCAAAAGCCTTGTTATGACACTATTGCAGCATCACAGCTTACATTGAAGAGCAAGTGGGAGTTCAGAAGCCTTGCTGACAGTGGACTTAAGACGCTTGCACCCGCACTATGCAAAGCGGAAATGACAGAATTCTCAACAGTTACTGACGGTCGATTTTTCGATGAATTGAACCCTCAGGATGAGAAGACTATCTGCTATGCCTGTGCTGACAGTGATTATACTCTTCGCCTATACCATGTTTTCAATCAGTGGTTTGATAGATTTCTACCCAAACACAGAACCATTGTGGAAGAGGTGGAATCGCCTACATCAGTGTATGTCGGGATAATGAAGTATAACGGCATATTGGTGGATAAGTCAGCCATGCTGAAGAAACAAGCGGAAGCTGCGAAAAAGATCGTCAGTATCAGGAATGAGATTGCCGGAATTATCGGCAACGTAGAGATAGGGGCAAATGCTTCAACTTCAGCATTTAAGAAGTATCTTTTTGTGGATCTTGGCCTTCCGGTTATGAAAACAACCGCAAAACATCAGGAAGCTGCCGATGATGAAACCATGATTCTGTTAAAAGAATGGTGTGCAACTAACAGGCCCGAGCTAGTTCGCTTATTTGAGCTGGTACAGGAGTACCGCAAATGGGGAAAACTCAAATCCACCTATATAGACGGTTATCTTCGATTTATTGATGAGGATATCGGCAGGATTCATCCAGATCTTATGCCGCTGGGGACAGAGACAGGGCGGTTTGCTTCAAGAAACCCGAATATGCAGAATTGTCCGCAGAAAGACAATGACCCAATAGGTGTACGAAAATTTATCATTGCGCCAGCCGGAAAGGTTCTTTTATCCCTTGACTTTTCACAGATAGAACTGCGCGTCGGAGCGTTTTATTGCAGGGACAAACGTATGCTGGAAACCTATCGTACAGGCGGTGACATCCATGCGCAGACCACTTCTGTTATTTACCGCATTCCTTTTGAGGAGGCAGCAGACAAAAATGCTCCGCATTATAAAGAGCGAAGAACCATCGCAAAGAACTGCAATTTCGGTGTGTTCTATGGCCTGTTTCCCACTGGCTTACAGAGGACACTAAAATTTAAAGCTGGCATAAACCCAACTTTGGCTGAATGTGAGACCATCATTCAAAACTTGAAATCCGGATACCCCGGTCTTGCCAAATGGCAGGATGAGGTAAAAAAGCGGGCTGCTGTAAGCTGCTATTCAGAAACATGGCTGGGCAGGCGAAGATACTTGCTGGGAATTCGGTCATCAGATTGGGGCAAGAAGTCGTTTGCCGAGCGGTGCGCATTAAATACACCTATTCAAGGTACAGCGGCAGATATTCTAAAGCTTGCCTGTGGGCGCATCATCAGTGGACTTCCCGAAAGGCTTTGGCTGAAACCTATGCTGCAGATACATGACGAGCTGGTTTTTGAATTACCGGAAGACAAGGTGGACGAAGCAGTTGTTTTTATAAAAGAGTGTATGGAAACACAACCCTTCCCTGCATTTGATGTACCTATTGTGGCAGAGGCTTCGGTAGGAAGAAATTTTGGAGAAATGAAAGAAATGGAGGATTGATATTATGACTAATTTACAGGTTTTTAAGAATACAGAATTTGGAGAACTTAAAGTACTCGTTATTGATGGAAAGGAATACTTTCCTGCAACGGATTGTGCAAGGATGCTGGGATACAGTAACCCACACAAGGCAGTAATAGATCATTGTAAGTACCTAACAAAACGTGAGGTACCTCATCCGCAAAATCCTGAAAAAACCATCAACATAAATTATATTCCCGAAGGTGATTTGTTCCGGTTGATAGTTAAATCCCAACTTCCTGCAGCTGAACGCTTTGAGAAATGGGTCTTTGATGAAGTGCTGCCCACGATCAGAAAATATGGAGTTTATGCTACAGATAAAGTTATCGAAGAGATGATTTCTAATCCGGAGTATGGCATCAGGATTTTCTCTGAACTAAAGGCAGAACGCGACAGGCGGAAAGCTTTAGAAATAGAAAATGCAAAGAATAAACAGATTATCAGTGAGTTGAAGCCCAAAGCGAGCTATTATGATCTCATATTGCAAAATAAAAGCCTTGTGCCGATCAGCAAGATTGCCAAGGATTACGGAATGTCTGGCCGCGCTTTCAATAAGCTGCTTCATGAGCTTGGAGTACAGTACAAAATGGGAAACTGCTGGCTTTTATATCAGGAGTACGCCGATCAAGGATACACGCAGTCCAAGACTCATGCTATTGATGCAGAAAGAAGCGTAATGCACACATATTGGACACAAAAAGGAAGGCTATTTATCTATGACCTTCTTAAAAACAAGAAAGGTATATTGCCTGTAATCGAACGTGAACAAAAAAGCGCATAGGCAGGGGGTAATACCATGAGTATCAGCAAGTTTAACGCAGAAGGATATTACGACCCCACACCTTATGAAGCACTGCTTAGGATTGAGCGAGAGGCCAGGAAAGCGCCTTACAGACCGATGGTATTTATCTGCAGCCCATATGCTGGTGATATAGAACGTAATATCCGTAAGGCTCAGGGGTACTGCCGCTTTGCAGTGAGCAGGAATTGCATACCTATTGCTCCGCACCTCTTGTTTCCGCAGTTTATGGACGACGATGATGAACAAATGCGAAATCTGGGCTTGTACTTTGGCATGGTATTGATGTCAAAGTGCTCAGAAGTGTGGGTATTTGGCAGAAAAATTACTAAAGGGATGTCCATTGAGATTGAAAAGGCAAAGCAGCGCAGCATTCCGATCCGGTATTTTAATGAACGATGCGAGGAGGTGCAGTGTAAGTGAGCATCTCATTCCCTAAAGAATTAGCAAACCGGAAGCAATGGATCTGCTGGCGTCTGGAACCAAACACAAAGGACGGAAGAGACAGTAAAATCCCTTACAATCCCTTAACCGGTAGAAAAGCCTCAAGCACTAACCCAAACGACTGGTCGACCCTTGACGATGCGATTGCGGCAAAAGAACAATATCTCTATACCGGATTAGGTTTTGTATTCGCAAAAAGCGGAGGTTTAGTAGGGATAGACATAGATCACTGCCGCGACAAAAACACTGGGGAATTAAGCGATACCGCCAAGGATATCCTTGAGCGGTTTCCGTCCTATACGGAAATCAGCCCTTCAGGAACTGGGCTTCATATTTTCTATAAAGGGGAGATGCCCGCCAAGGGCAATAAAA
This sequence comes from Thermotalea metallivorans, assembly GCF_001562415.1. Classification (GTDB taxonomy): domain Bacteria; phylum Bacillota; class Clostridia; order Peptostreptococcales; family Thermotaleaceae; genus Thermotalea; species Thermotalea metallivorans. The sequence goes on from NZ_LOEE01000035.1 coordinate 19,485, forward strand.
ACACTAAAACCGGCGTTGAAATGTATGCCCACAGCAGATACTTCACAATGACTGGCGAACGACTGCCAGGGACTCCTGATTACATTGCTGAAGATAACGGGGCACTGGCCTGGATACATGAGAATTATATCAAAAGTAAAAAACGGAGAGGAAAAAGCAAGAAAGACAGTAAGGTGGTTAAGCTAGAGCCGCTTACAGATGAAGAAATTCTGGAGAAAGCCCGTACAGCCGAAAACCATAAGGAATTTGATCTGCTATGGGAAGGAAAATGGCAGGAAGCAGGGTATCCGAGCCAGTCCGAAGCCGACATTGCTCTTTGCTGTATGCTGGCTTTTTGGTCAGGCAAAAACAAAGAGCAGATGGACAGGCTGTTTAGAAATTCCGGGTTATTCCGGGAAAAGTGGGATACGGTACATCATGCAAGTGGAGCAACATATGGGCAGGAGACACTGGATAAGGCCATTGAAGTTACAGAGAACGTATACAGCCGCGAAAGCGAGTCAGTTATCTTTGAACATGAGGGCAGGTATTACCGCACCAGAGGCGAAAGTGTGTATCCTATAACAAATTTTATCATTCAACCGGTGGAGATGATTGTATCGGAAGATGAAACGCAGATGACTGCTGACCTTATTACAATCCGTGATGAAATATACCGCCAGACATTTATGACTACCGACTTCAATAACATCCAAAAATTTAAAAATATCTTGAACCGCCGGACAATATCCTTAGGCTATTTTGGCTCAGAAGGAGATTTGGAACTGCTGAAAGGTTATATATCTGAAATGGAGTGGGTAAGGAAAACAGGGGTCAAGGCTCTTGGGATTTATGAGCATGGCGGGCGGATGGTATATGTTTCAACGGATGGTGCCATTGAAGCAGGAGGCAACATTGTTGAAGATATCGTGCAGCTTGATAAGTATAAAAGCATAACAACCGATATCCTAACCTTTGAGCCATTGACAAAGAAACAGCTTATTATGCTTGGTGAATGGCTCCTCAGCTATAACGAGCCCATAAAAACGGTATCAGTAATGGCCTGGGTGGCCGGATGCTTCATTAAACCGCATCTTAAAAAATCAGGCATCAAGTTTCCTCATTTATTGCTTGTCGGAGAACAAGGCAGCGGAAAAAGTAATACATTGGAGCGGGTTATTCTGCCGGTATTTTCGTGCAGCAAAATCCGCGCGGCTACGCAGGTTACTGCATTTACACTGATGAAGGAATCTGCATCATCGAATCTGATACCGCAGTTGATGGATGAGTTCAAGCCTTCAAAGATAGATAAGTTAAGGCTAAATGCCTTATACAACCATCTTCGAGATGCATATGACGGCCATGAAGGTGTCCGCGGTAGGGCGGATCAAAGTGCTGTTACTTATGAACTGTTGGCACCTATTATTGTAGCTGGTGAGGAATCGCCGGATGAAGCGGCCATCAGAGAACGGAGCATAGAATTGCTATTCAGCAAGAAGGACTTAAAACCAGCCAGCCATAGACAAGCATTTTATAAGCTGTGTGCAAAAGCGGATCTGCTTGGCAGCTTCGGTCGGAGCCTGCTGGATATAGCACTCAGAGTATCGGTTGCTGAGGCAGAGAAGTGGTATGAGGAAGCAAAGTCAGAGATATCTGATGAGTTTCCATCTCGTATCGTCAATAATCTCGCCTGTTGCTATGCCGGATTGAGCCTAGTAAACAAACTGTGTGAATTCCTTAATGTAACGTGGGCTGAAGTATTTCCCATTAACAAAGGGGCATGTATTCGATATCTTCAAAACGGTGTGCAGGAGTACTTGCTGGATGGCGGCAGCAATAACAAGACCATTGTAGAACAGACCCTGGAAATCATGGCCCGGATGAAACTGGCTCCGAATCAAGACTACACTTTTGATAAAGATGGCAAGGTTATCGGGATTCGTTTCTGTGATGTATATGACCGCTATACCAAGTACAGACGCGATTATGCAATCACTGGTGAATGTCTTCCATATAACCAGTTTTTGAAGCAATTGAGGCAAAGTGACTTTTTTATAGAGAGCAATAAAACGATGCGTTTCGGGAATGAAACAAAAAAAGCGTGGGCTCTTGATTTCTCAATACTGAAAGAGCGATGCGATGTGAGCGGTTTTGAAATCACAGATATTGAGCCTCTTTAGTATTGAAAAAGGTAACAAGGTAACAAAAAGGTAACGCCAGAAACGCTGATGAATAGCCACTTGTTACCGATGTTACCTTTGTTACCTCAACTTTATATATACGCGCGAAAGTACCATTGCTTTTTTAAGACTAAAAAATATAAAAATAAAAATATTTGTGTATACACCTACCCCAAAAAGAGGTAACAAGGTAACAAAATCCTGAAAAGCGCTTGGGAAGCTGATTTATGAGATGCCTTTTTTGGACGTTACGAGGTTATAAGAGGGAAAAAGGTAACATTTTTGGAGGATGAGCGGTTATGTCTGAAAAAAGTATTGTGACTAAAGTACTGCGGTACTTAAAGACAGTACCGGGGTGTTTCTGTTGGAAGGAACATGGTGGTATGTACGGGACAGCGGGGATACCAGACATTATTGCCTGTGTAAATGGACGGTTTATAGCTTTTGAAGTAAAAACCCCATCGGGAAAGACAACAAAACTGCAGGAAGCAACTATAAGGAAAATCCTCAATGCAGGAGGAGTGGCAGCGGTTGTCCATTCGGTAGATGAGGTGAAGGTTATTTTTGAAAAGCATGGCCTTTCATAAAGAACGAAGACATAACGAACAAGGAAACAAAGCACTGCAAAGCAACGCAAAAAAGCACACTGCTTCAAAGATCAAGGTTTTTATCTTGATTTTTTGGAGGTGCGATATGCTGATTGCATGGCAGTATTTAGATAAAAAAGCGGCTGCTGTTGAAGCTTTGAAAGATTACAGCAGCATGCAGTACATTATCGAACACAGTGATGAGGATATATATGAAATTGAAAACCGTATGACAAGCCCTCACAGTGCAAAGATTACCGGAGTTCCGGGCAAACACAATCCCAAAAGCGGCGAAGAACGCCTTGCTGCTTGCCTTGACGAGATTGATGTGTTGAAAGAACGTTACAGACGGGCATTAGAATATATGGAGTGGTTCAAGCCTGCTTGGGAAGCCCTGTCGGAGGAAGAACAGTTTATACTGACAGAATTTTTTGTTAATGATGTGAGCAAGACAGAAGCTGTAGCAAACATCGGAGAGAAGCTGTTTCTTGAAAGAGCACAGGTGTACCGTAGGAAAGACAAGGCACTTAATCATCTGGCACTGCTTTTATACGGGAAGTAGTAATGAGATTTCTATGAGATGTAAAACACAGGTATCCAATATATAATGATATCGTGAAAAAATGACATTAAAACGCATAAGCCCTTCGGGGCTTTTTCTTATGACATAAAACAGGAGTGAGGAAAGATGTACGATAATTGTTTTGGCAGTAACGGACGGAATGGCTGCAATATCCTGACTGTACACAAGTGCTTGTAAGATAAATGTTCCTTCTATAAAAGCACCCAAGAGTTAGAGGAAGATAGAAAAAAGGCTTATCTTTTGCTTGCAGCTTTACCACCCGATATGCAGCGGTATATCTCCGATAAGTATTATAACGGTAAGATGCCATGGTCAAATAGCAAATGTGTTGTTCAATATTCCAGATGAGATTTTTATGAGATGAAATTCATTATAAATCCAAATATAATGGTATTGTGAAAAATTATGGATAAGCCTTCATGGGATGAACCTGTGAGGGCTTTTTTTATACCCGTAAAGGAGGTGGCCAGATGCCAAGAAAACCAAAAAGGCCTTGCTCCTTTCCCGGCTGTCCTGAACTGACGGACGGAAGGTACTGTGACATGCATCAAAGGCAAGTGGATGCTTATTACAACAAATACGAACGAGATCCCCAAACAAGAAAACGCTATGACCGGAGATGGAAACGCATCAGGGACAGATATATCTCAGAGCATCCGCTTTGCGAGGAGTGCCAAAAATACGGAAGGCTTACACCAGCCGAAGAGGTACATCATATTATCCCTTTATCCAAAGGCGGAACCAATGCAGACAGCAACCTTATGAGTCTGTGCAAACAATGTCACTCATCGATCACTGCCCGCGAAGGGGAGCGATGGGCAAGACGGTAGGGGGGTCAAAATCTCTGGCGGAGTAGTTTTGTGCAACGGGCGGGGGGTCACGCGCGAAAAATCGCAGTTTCAAACGGGGTATATCCCCTGTTTATTTTTACATGAATCGAGGTGATGTGTATGGCAAAGGACGGTACCAACCGCGGCGGGGCACGTATCGGTGCAGGACAGAAGAAAAAACCTCTGGCGGATAAGATTTTGGAAGGAAATCCCGGCAGACGAAAGCTCATGGTAATGGAGTTTACGGATGCTGCGGAACTGGAAGGAGAGAGCATGCCGCCACCGAGGGATTATCTTGCTGCAAAGCAGAAGAACGGAAAAACAACACTGGCAGTGGAAATATACGAAAAAACATGGCAGTGGCTTAAGGAACGCAGGTGTGTTCACCTTATCCCTGCGCAGCTTATAGAGCAATATGCCCAGAGTGTGGCGCGGTGGATCCAGTGCGAGGAATGTATCACTGAATTTGGCTTTCTTGCTAAGCATCCGACGACTGGTAATGCCATCCCGTCACCTTATGTGGCTATGAGTCAAAGCTTTATGAAACAGGCCAATAACCTGTGGTATCAAATTTATCAAGTCGTGCGGGAAAACTGTGCTACCGAATACAAGGGGGCTACTCCTCACGATGATGTTATGGAAAAACTCCTGACAGCCAGGAGGGGTGGCTGATGCATAAAACAAATTCAATCTTTCTTAGGGAACTAAGAAAATATAAAGACCATTTAACGAAGCAGCAGTTTAAGACTCTGCGGGGACAAGTATTAAACGGAGATAGTGAGGGTGCTAAAAAGGGTCTTAAGAAAATATTGAACAGGAGAATGCAACATGAACATACAAAAAATATCTGTTGACAAACTTAATCCAGCAGCATACAACCCGCGCAAGGATTTAAAACCTGGCGATAAGGAATATGAAAAGCTGAAACGGTCAATAGAGGAATTTGGCTATGTGGAGCCTGTAATCTGGAACCAAAAGACGGGCAACGTGGTAGGCGGGCATCAACGCTTAAAGGTTTTACTGGACTTAGGACAGACTGAGATAGACTGCGTCGTTATAGATCTTGACCCGCAGAGAGAAAAAGCGCTCAATCTTGCTCTTAATAAGATTCAGGGAGAGTGGGACGAGAATAAACTGGCTGAACTGATGGCTGAGTTGGACGCAGGTGCATTTGATGTTTCGCTCACAGGATTTGACGCTTCTGAAATAGACGAACTGCTCAACCGATGGTACTCCAAAGAGGCGATACAAGACAGCTTTGACATAGATAAAGCGCATGAGGAAATTGTGCAGTGCGAGCCGGTAACGAAGCGGGGCGATATCTGGCTTCTCGGGAATCATCGCTTGATGTGCGGCGACTCTACTAAGGATGAGGATTTTGAGAAGTTGATGGAAGGGTGTCACGCACAGATGGCAGTAACTTCCCCTCCATATGGGGTAGGCAAAGAATATGAAAAGGCCGGGATTGAACCATGGTTCGAGACAGTACGCCCAGTGATTAGAAACCTGTGCAGGTATGCAGATATTGTCTGCTGGAACTTAGGTGATCTCTATGCCACCGGCTCTCAGTTTATTGAACCCACCAGTGTTTACAGCGTGAATATGTTCTTGGACAACGGTTACCGCCCTATCTGGATCCGCATTTGGAAGAAACAAGGGCAAAATTTCGGTGTAGGACCCTATCATCTTGTTTCAAACAAGCCGGTTCAGCAGTATGAGTATATTTCAGCCTTCAGCAATAAAGGAGAAGTTGAGGAATATAACGATCAGGAATATGTGTGGCTTTCAGCCTTTGCGGGACACAGTTATAAATTTGTGAAACGGCTTACAAAGGAAGAACGCAAGAAATGGGGTTATGCTGGGATATGGGAGATGACCACTGTACGGGCAAACAAGGAGCATCCTGCAATGTTCCCTGTGGAGCTTCCATGGCGGTGCATCAAAATGCACAGCGACAAAGGCGGTATTGTGCTTGAGCCGTTCTCTGGTAGCGGAACTACTATAATTGCGGCTGAACAGACCGAGCGTAAATGCTACGCAATGGAGTTATCCCCTGTTTACTGTGATTTAGCTGTTAAGCGCTGGGAGGAATTCACCGGCGAAAAAGCCGTCAAACTGGAGGGTTAAGATTTATGGATATACTGAAAATACCAGCAGAAAAATTAAAACCTTCGAAATATAATCCGCGGAAAGATTTAAAGCCTGGTGACCCTGAATATGAAAAATTACGTCGGTCTATTGAAGAGTTTGGATATGTAGAGCCGGTCATATGGAATAAACGCACCGGGAATATTGTCGGCGGACATCAGCGTTATAAAGTACTTACAGCTTTGGGGTATAAGGAGATCGACTGTGTTGTAGTTGATTTGGATGAACAGCGGGAAAAGGCGCTCAATGTTGCACTGAATAAAATCAGTGGCGAGTTTGATATTCCGCTTTTGACCGATCTGCTTATGGATTTAAATGAAGATGGTTTTGACGTTTCTCTTACCGGGTTTGATGCTGCGGAAATTGATGAGTTGTTCCGTGATAAATCAACCGCTAATGTCAAAGAGGATAATTTCGATACAGAAAAGGCAATTGCAGAGATTAAAATTCCGGTTACCAAAAAGGGCGACCTATGGATGCTTGGCAGCCACCGTCTGATGTGCGGTGATAGCACCATGCTTTCAGATGTGCAAAAGCTGATGGATGGCCAAAAGGCGAGATTTGTTTTCACCGACCCACCCTGGAATGTTGATTACGGTTCAGATACCAGGCATCCGAGCTGGAAGCCAAGACAAATTCTAAATGACAATATGAGCACCGAAGAATTCGGCGCTTTTTTATTGTGCGCTTTTAAATGCATGAAAGAGGTTTCTGAAGCCGGATGCATGACCTATGTAGTAATGAGTGCTCAGGAATGGGGCAGTTTGATGAACGTCATGCGGGAGGCAGGGTATCACTGGTCGAGCACAATTATATGGAAAAAAGACAGCTTGGTACTATCAAGAAAGGACTATCATACCCAGTACGAGCCGATCTGGTATGGTTGGCTTGAAGGAACACGCCTTTGCCCGCTTAAAGACCGTAAACAGTCAGATGTTTGGGAGATACCCCGTCCTAAAGTATCGGAGGAACACCCTACCATGAAGCCGGTATCGCTTGTAGCAAAGGCAATGCTCAATAGTTCCCATATTGGAGATTTATCTCTTGACCTGTTCGGTGGTTCTGGTACGACAATGATTGCGGCGCAGCAGACCGGGCGGGTTTGTTTTATGATGGAGCTTGACCCGAAATACTGCGATGTGATTGTAAAGCGCTATGTTTCACAATTTGGAGCAGATTCAGTATTCTTGGTGTCAGGTAGCGAAAAAATACCTTACGCGGAAACAAAGATTGCTTAAAAATGTCCTTGCTTTCCCCTCAAAACAGAGCGTTAATGTACCCCACCAAAAAGTAAAGGTGGGATTTTTTATGGGAATCAAAAATGTTTTAGCTTATTTGAGGGGAGGTGTATGGCATGAGCAATAACAGCTTTCGCTTTTCACAGAAGATTGTCGGTCAGGAGAGAAAAGCCATTGCCTCGGTCATAGCTGAAGCCCTTGAAGGCCAGGTGCGCTATGCCGGAGCACCGGAGTTTTTGTATGAGATTAAAGACGAAAAATCTGCTGGCAGTTGGACGATTGACAGGGACAGTGTGGTTCACTCACCGAAAATCAGTCTCAATGAAATAAAAACCATCCGTTCAGTTATTGACGCGCTGAATATGGCGGGCTTTTCAGCAGAGGGAACCATGACAATTACTCTTTCGTTGGAGGGCTTTAGCGCGATTAGCCTTGAAAACCTAAATAATATGCTGGCCAGCAAAGAGACATTGATAAAGAAGGCAATGTTGATTGAGGGGGAACTTGTAGTCTTAGCTGAAAATGATGAGATTTCCTTCCCTTTCTGGAACGCGACTTTAAATGCTGATGAAGTGCAGACCTATATAACGCTGGCAAAGCAGATGGCAGAACAGGCAAAATTACAGAAGCGAGTACTACGAAAAGAAAAACCAACAGATAATGAAAAATATGCTTTTCGCTGTTTCCTGCTTAGGTTGGGGTTTATAGGTGATAACTTCAAAACTGAACGCAAGGTGTTACTTTCAAGGCTGTCCGGTAACGGGGCGTATCGGAAAGGCAGAGCAAAGGCGGTGGACGAAAATGAATGATTTTCATAGCACCGCCTTCTTTGTCAAGCATCCGTTTAGAATAGAGGATTTAAAAGTGCCGCATCGGTATGAGACGAGGAAACGATTTGTAGTTGTAAAAACTATCGAGCTATCAAAGATTGATTATGATAACTTCGTTGCCGACCTATGTGTTGATCGCATTTTCATTGAGGAAAATAAAGGGCTTTGTCACGTTAATGAGGATGGAGTGTGGCGTTGCCTGCTGGTTAAGCAGCGGGGACGGTCTGATGGAGTGTTGGTAATGCCGGATGGTAGAGATTACCCAAAGTATGCCGCATATTATCCTGGAGAGGAGGACGAACTATGAGTGCAAGAGGCTTCCCTTCAAAAGAAACAGTCCTTCGCATTAAAGAGCAGTATCCGCCGGGAACACGTGTTGAGCTTATCTGCATGGATGATCCGTATTCTAAGCTGAAACCGGGAGACCAAGGAACAGTATCTTTCGTGGATGATATCGGAACTGTTCATATCAACTGGGACTGCGGTTCTTCTTTGGGTGTAGCCTATGGTATAGATGTGATCAGAAAGCTGTAAATGTACACAATTCAAGATGTGTAAAATTGTTCAAAATCCAGTGAAAACTCACGCAGAATTGCCTTGCTATCCTGTGTTTTCAATGGCCTAATGTACACTGCCAAAGGGCAAAAAACACAGAGAAAGCGAGGAAAAAGCGCAATGCTTACAACGAGATTTGGAATCGAGGTAGAATTTACAGGAATTACAAGGGCGCAGGCGGCAAAGGTCGCCGCCGAGTTTTTGGGCGGGAGGATCGAAAGCGGCAGCGACTACTACAACACGCAGAAAGTTATTGCACCGGATGGACGGATATGGAAATTCATGAGCGACGGGAGCATCCGGACTCAGAAAAAGGAAAGCGGCCGGGTTGCGGCGGCTGGCCGAGAATATAGCGTCGAGTTGGTAAGTCCGATACTGACATACCGCGAAGACATTGAAACCCTGCAGGAATTGGTAAGAAGGCTTCGCAAGGCTGGAGGTTTTGCAAACACAAGCTGTGGGATCCATATCCATATAGACGGTGCAAACCACACTCCGCGAAGCATCCGCAATTTTATCAATATTATCGCCAGCAAGAATGACCTTTTCTATAAAGCATTGCAGATTGAGCCGGACAGGATGCGGTTTTGTAAAAAGATGGATGCGGCACTGGTTGAGAAGATGAATCGGCGTAAGCCCAAAACCATGGCAGCGATTGAGAGCATCTGGTACGAGGGTTACAGCGAAAGCCGAAGCACCCATTACCATAATAGCAGATACCACTTTTTGAACCTGCACAGCTTTTTTAACGGCAATGGGACAATTGAGCTTCGAGGCTTTAACAGCGAACTTCATGCGGGAAAAATTAGAAGCTACATAGTGCTTGCCCTTGCGTTAAACCATCAGGCATTAACCCAAAAATGTGCTTCCAGCAAGAAACCACAGGTTGAAAATGAGAAGTTTGCCATGCGGACATATCTCAACCGCATAGGACTTATTGGTGATGAGTTCAAAAACTGCCGGGAGCATCTTTGCAAACACCTTGATGGTAACGCAGCATGGCGGTTTCGGGCAGCATAGATAGACAAGCGCAGGGGTGGATCTCCGCCTCTGCCTTGGTAAATACAAGGAGGATGATACGATGAGCAAAGAAAAAGGAACCATATATTTAGCATACGGAAGCAATCTGAACTTAAGGCAGATGGCATACCGCTGCCCAACGGCAAAAGTGCTGGGGAGTGCAAAACTCACAGGATACCGGCTGTTATTCAGAGGAGGGAATGGCGGCGCAGTAGCGACAATAGAAAAACAAAAAGGTGAAAGTGTACCGGTAATGCTTTGGAGAATCATGCCTAATGATGAGAAGGTGCTGGACAGATATGAAGGTTATCCGCATCTATACCGGAAAGAAACGGTTAAGGTACGTTTCAAAGGGCAGTGGGTACCCGCAATGGTGTATATCATGAATGAAGGTAGACCTTTGGGAGCACCGGGTCGTTACTATTACGAGGTGATTCGGCAGGGCTATATAGATGCGGGTTTTGATATTTCGTTTCTCAATAAAGCGGTAAGAGATTCAATTTCAGCGGCAGAGAAGTCAGAGGTGTAGGACATGGGTAACGAGAATCTGATAACTGATAAGATTTATCGGCAGATTATGGCCATACGGGACAGCGGTGCCTGCAATATGTTTGACTTGCCAAGAGTACAGGAAGAGGCATATAAAATGGGGTTTTATGAATTAGTAGTATTTCTTAATGAACACAAGAAAGAATATGCCGAGTTTATCCTGACAGGCAAACGATAACGGTTATAACGTAACAAGTTTCATAGAAATCCACTAAGGAGAGGAACTTCATCCATGAGGTTCCTTTTTTCTTGCTCAATTTTAGGAAAGGAGGCGGCAAAGCTGCGGAAGTTAAAACGGTATAAACCAACCAAGTTTATGGCGGAAGGTTCTCGATATGACAAGGAAGCGGCGGATGCCGCTGTTACTTTTATAAACTGCCTGAAGCATACCAAGGGTGAATGGTATGGAATGCCTTTTGAATTAATTGACTGGCAGGAACAGATTGTCCGGGACATATTCGGAATCTTGAAACCTAATGGATACAGGCAGTTTAACACTGCCTATATAGAAATTCCAAAAAAGCAGGGTAAGAGCGAACTTGCAGCGGCAATTGCTTTATACCTTACCTGCGGTGATTTCGAACATGGTGGCGAGGTTTACGGATGTGCATCTGACCGTCAGCAGGCATCCATCGTTTTCGATGTTGCGGTAGATATGGTGGAACAGTGTCCGGCATTAAAATCTCGAATTAAGCCAATGCTGTCACAGAAGCGGCTGGTTTATAAACCGTTAGGCAGTTTTTATCAGGTGCTTTCAGCGGAGGCATATACAAAACATGGCCTAAACGTCCATGGTGTGGTATTTGACGAACTTCATGCTCAGCCAAACAGGGATCTTTATGATGTAATGCTTCACGGATCTGGCGATGCAAGAAAACAACCGCTGTTTTTCCTGATCACAACTGCTGGCACAGACCGCAATTCCATCTGCTGGGAAGTACATCAAAAGGCTGAGGATATTCTTCAAGGGCGTAAGATAGATCCGACTTTCTACCCTGTTATCTACAGCGCAGCCGATACCGATGACTGGACAAGTGAAAAGGTATGGAGAAAGGTTAACCCGTCACTGGGCATTACAGTCGACATCGAAAAATTGAGGGTGGCTTGTGAAAATGCCAAGCAAAATCCTGCAGAGGAAAATTTATTCCGTCAGCTCCGCTTAAATCAGTGGGTGAAACAATCGGTGCGCTGGATGCCAATGGATAAATGGGATAAGTGTGCGTTTCCTGTTGATGCAGAAAAATTGCGCGGCAGAACCTGTTACGGAGGACTTGACCTGTCATCTACTACCGATATTACCGCCTTTGTGCTGGTGTTTCCACCGCTTGATGAATCTGATAAATATCAGATTCTACCTTTTTTCTGGATACCGGAGGAGAATATTGATCAGCGTGTGCGGAGAGATCATGTGCCTTATGATGTCTGGGAGAGGCAAGGCTTTTTATATACCACTGAGGGTAACGTCGTGCATTATGGCTTTATCGAGACCTTTATTGAGGAACTCGGAATGAAATATAACATTAAGGAAATAGCCTTTGACCGCTGGGGCGCAATTCAGATGACGCAAAACCTCGAGGCTTTGGGGTTTACGGTTGTTCCATTCGGTCAGGGTTTCAAGGATATGTCGCCGCCTACAAAAGAGTTGATGAAGCTGACATTGGAAGAACGCATCGCCCATGGTGGTAATCCAATACTGCGGTGGATGATGGACAATATCTATGTCAAAACCGATCCCGCCGGAAACATTAAGCCGGATAAAGAAAAATCCACCGAGAGAATAGATGGTGCGGTAGCGTTAATTATGGCGCTTGACCGCGCGTTAAGGCATGACGGGGATGAACACAACGGATCAATTTATGATGAAAGGGGGCTGTTGATTATATGAGTGTATTTTCCCGTTTGTTCAAAGCAAGGGATAAGCCGAAAAACAGCCTGTTCGGTAATGCATATAGCTTTTTCTTCGGCGGCACATCCAGCGGAAAGACTGTAAATGAGCGGACTGCTATGCAGACAACTGCAGTGTATGCCTGTGTAAGGATACTTGCAGAAGCCATCGCCGGGCTTCCGCTTCATGTGTACCGCTATAAAGAAGACGGTGGCAAAGAAAAAGCGTTGACCCACCCGCTCTATTATTTACTCCATGACGAACCAAACCCTGAGATGACTTCATTCGTGTTCCGAGAAACACTGATGAGTCATCTTCTTTTATGGGGAAATGCTTACGCTCAAATTATTAGGGATGGTTCCGGACGAGTGCTGGCGCTTTATCCACTTTTGCCAAACAAAATGACGGTAGACAGGGCTCCAAACGGAGAACTGTTTTACACTTATCGGCGCGACAGCGATGAGAGTAGGGTTAATCCAAAAGCAGGCCTTATATACCTACGAAGTGATGAGGTTCTTCACATCCCGGGACTCGGTTTTGACGGACTGATCGGATACTCCCCTATTGCTATGGCCAAGAACGCCATAGGCATGGCTATTGCCTGTGAGGAGTATGGTGCATCCTTTTTTGCCAACGGAGCAAATCCGGGTGGCGTTCTGGAACATCCCGGCGTATTAAAGGATCCGGCAAAGGTGCGAGAAAGCTGGAATGCTGTTTATCAAGGAAGTGCCAATGCTCATCGCATTGCAGTTCTGGAAGAGGGAATGAAGTTTCAACCAATCGGCATTCCACCCGAACAGGCACAGTTTTTAGAGACAAGAAAGTTTCAGATAAATGAAATTGCTCGGATATTCCGAGTACCTCCCCATATGGTTGGAGATCTTGAAAAGTCAAGCTTTTCAAACATCGAACAGCAATCTCTGGAATTTGTTAAATACACGCTTGACCCGTGGGTGGTGCGTTGGGAACAGGCTCTCCAAAAAGCGCTGCTTTTACCATCAGAGAAGCGGGCATACTTTGTCAAATTCAATGTAGATGGCCTTCTGCGCGGTGATTATGCAAGCCGCATGAATGGTTATGCTGTAGCTCGACAGAACGGCTGGATGTCTGCTAACGATATCCGCGAGCTTGAGGACATGAACCGGATTCCGGCGGAGTTGGGTGGAGATCTGTATCTTGTTAACGGTAACATGACCAGGCTTGCCGATGCAGGTGCCTTTGCAGGCAAAAACAATGCTAAAACGGAGGGATCAAAAGTTGAACAAATCACAAAAACCAAAACCGGTTCGCCGCTTCTGGAACTGGATACAAAACGATGATGGCAGCCGGACATTATATATTGACGGCCCAATAGCTGAAGAAAGCTGGCTGGGAGACGAAGTAACTCCCAAACAGTTCAAATCAGAGCTGTTGTCCGGAGAGGGTGATATAACGATCTGGATCAACAGCCCTGGCGGAGATATATTTGCAGCTAATCAAATTTACAACATGCTTATGGATTACAAAGGCAAAGTGACGGTAAAGATTGACGGTATTGCAGCCAGCGCCGCTTCGGTCATAGCTATGGCCGGAGGTGACGTCTTTATGTCACCAGTCAGCATGATGATGATTCACAACCCTATGACAATAGCCATCGGTGATACGGAAGAAATGGAGAAAGCTATCGCAATGCTGGAAGAAATAAAGGAATCCATCATCAACGCTTATGAGCTGAAAACCGGACTTTCCAGGGCAAAAATATCGCACTTAATGGATGCAGAAAGCTGGTTTAACGCAAGAAAAGCGGTGGAACTTGGCTTTGCCGATGGAATCTTGTTTATGGAGGATGAATCATTCCCATCCGAATTTGAAGTATCAGGAGGAATGATCTTCAGCAGGCAGGCAGTAACAAATTCCATCCTGCAAAAGCTTAAACCAAAAGAAAAACCAAAAGGAACACCAATTGAGTCGCTTGAAAAGCGGCTTTTTCTACTTTTACCCCACTAAATCTGCGATTTAGCGGGGACCCCAAATAAAACCGTAAGGAGGATTTGATTATGAGCAAAATACTGGAACTGCGTGAAAAACGCGCTAAAGTATGGGAAGCTGCTAAAGCTTTCCTCGACAGCAAACGCGGGAACGACGGACTGCTTTCACCGGAGGATACCGCGACTTATGAAAAAATGGAAGCCGACGTTATTGCGCTGGGCAAAGAAATAGAGCGTCTTGAGCGTCAGGCTGCCATAGATTTGGAACTGTCAAAACCGTTGAATATTCCTATTACAGACAAACCCACTTCCATATCTGGCAACAATGAGAAAACCGGACGTGCCAGCGATGAGTACAGGCAGTCTTTCTGGAACATGATGCGCGGCAGGCGCAAATATGACGTACACAACGCGCTGCAGATTGGAGAGGACACCGAAGGTGGATATCTTGTTCCCGACGACTTTGAGCGTACTCTTGTGGAAGCACTGGAGGAGGAGAATATCTTTAGGCAGATTGCCAATGTTATTACCACGTCCAGCGGTGACAAGAAAATTCCTGTGGTGGCAAGCAAGGGTACTGCATCCTGGGTGGATGAGGAAGGCCAGATTCCCGAAAGCGATGACTCCTTTGCACAGGTATCCATCGGCGCATATAAGCTGGCTACTATGATCAAGGTGTCAGAGGAATTGTTAAACGATAGTGTATTTAACCTTGAACAGTATATAGCCAAAGAATTCGCCCGCCGAATCGGAGCAAAAGAGGAGGAAGCATTTTTTATCGGTGACGGATCTGGCAAGCCAACCGGTATCTTGGCAGATAACGGCGGTGGCGAGATAGGAGTAACTGCGGCGAGTGCAACAGCCATTACCCTTGACGAGATCATGGACTTGTTCTACAGCCTAAAGTCTCCGTACCGCAGGAACGCTGTATTCATTATGAATGATTCGACAATTAAAGCTATAAGGAAGCTCAAAGACAACAACGGTCAGTATCTCTGGCAGCCTTCTGTAACTGCTGGAACACCGGATACTATCCTCAATCGTCCAGTTAAAACTTCTGCATTTATGCCAGCCATTGCCGCCGGAGCAAAAACGATTGTATTCGGCGATTTTTCTTATTACTGGGTGGCAGACCGTCAAGGCAGGGTTTTTAAGCGGCTTAATGAGCTGTATGCTGCGACCGGACAAGTTGGATTCATGGCAACCCAGCGTGTAGATGGCAAGCTGGTACTGTCTGAAGCAGTCAAGATACTGCAGCAGAAATCAGCTTAATTAAAACGGAGGGCTGCGGCATGGAACTTTTGGAGAAGGTTAAAGCAAACCTCATATTGCAACACAGCGAAGATGATGCACTTTTACAAGAGTATATCAAAGCCGCAGTGGCCTATGCAGAAAGTTACCAGAAAAAGCCGGAAGGATATTATGCCGAAAACCCAATGCTGCCTACTACTGAGCAGGCTGTCATTATGCTGTCGAGCCATTTTTATGAAAGCAGGGATGGCTCGACGGCTGGCTTTTTTGGGGATAGTGTGCAGGCTGGACAGCAGGTATGGAATACAGTTAATCTATTGCTGCGGCTCGACCGGGATTGGAAGGTGTAAATATGGGCTTTGGGAAAATGAATACTTTCGTGGACATTATCTCAGTCAAGCCGGTTAAGGATAGTGAGGGTTTTGCTGAAAAAGGTGATGTTATTCTTGCTTCGGTAAGGGCATACAAGGAAGATAGGCATGGCAGTGAAAAATGGGCAAACAGGGCGGCGTTTTCGCAGGCGTCTGCCCTGTTTCGCTTCCGTAAGATACCTAACCTGGAAGTTACCACAGATCTTGTACTCGTTTGCAGCGATGGCAGGTACAACATTATCAGTGTTGAGGACGTAAAAGGACGTGGAATGTATATTGAGGTGCTTGCGGAAAAGGTGAAATCAAGCAAAGCATAAAAGGAGGGGCTGCAACGTGGCTAAGGTGGAAGTTAAAATGCCGGAAGAGTTCTTGCTCAAGTTATCCAGACTTGGAGAAGGAACAGATGAAATCATACCTAAGGTGCTGGAAGCAGGCGGGGAAGTGGTTCTTTCAAAAGTGAAGTCCAATCTTCAGTCAGTTATCGGGAGCGGCACTAAATATCCGTCCAGAGCAACCGGTGAATTGGTAAATGCTTTGGGGCTCTCTCCTGCCAAACAGGACAGGAATGGAAACCACAACATAAAAATCGGCTTTACTGAACCAAGGAAAGATGGGGAAAGCAATGCGAAGATCGCTAATATTATTGAGTATGGCAAGTCCGGGCAGCCTCCAAGGCCCTTTTTGAAACCGGCAAAATCAGCTACAAGGAAGTCCTGCATCGAAGTAATGAAGTCAAGACTGGAACAGGAGCTGGGTCGTATATGAGCATATTGTCAGAATTAAACTCGTTATTAGATGGTTTGGGTATCCCCATTGAAACCGGGGTATTTAGCGGTGTACCGCCAGATGAGTACCTTGTCATTACTCCGATGACAGATACATTTGAGGTTTTTGCAGACAACCGGCCTCAGGTAGAAACCCAGGAGGTAAGATTGTCTTTATTTATAAAGGGAAACTACACTGCCCGTAAAAACGAAATAGTGAACACATTGCTCCAAGCAGGCTTTACCATTACCGACAGGCGGTATATAGGCCATGAGGACGATACCGGCTATCACCATTATGCCATCGACGTGGCGAAAGAATACGAGATAGAGGAGGAATGAGAGGCATGGCGACAATCGGACTGGACAGGTTGTATTACGCCAAAATAACAGAGAATGAAAACGGGGAAGAAACCTACGATACACCTGTTCCGCTGGCTAAGGCGATTACGGCGGAGCTTTCGGTGGAACTGGCCGAGGCGACACTTTATGCCGACGACGGAGCGGCAGAAGTGGTCAAAGAATTTCAAAGCGGCACACTGACTCTTGGTGTTGCAGATATCGGAGTAGACGCTGCTGAGGTTTTGACGGGAGCCACCCTTGACGACAACAAGGTGCTGATTTCCGCCAGCGAGGATGGGGGTGCTCCGGTGGCTATCGGGTTCAGGGCAAAGAAAGCCAACGGCAAGTACCGGTATTTTTGGTTGTACCGCGTAAAATTCGGTATTCCGGCAACAAATCTGCAGACGAAGGGCGACAGCATTACCTTTTCGACACCCACCATTGAAGGGACAGTCATGAGACGTAACAAACCAGATGGCCAGGGAAAGCACCCTTGGAAGGCGGAGGTCAGCGAAGACGATCCCGGTGTATCGCCTGAAACTATTACCGGTTGGTATACGGAAGTTTATGAGCCGGTATTTGCTGTGGGAGGAGGTAGCGAATAATGCAGGATAATGACAGAAGCGCAATTATCAAAATAGGCGATGAAGAATATCAGCTTATTCTAACCACTAAAGCGACAAAGGAGATTGCAAAAAGGTACGGCGGTCTTGAAAACCTCGGCACGAAACTGATGAAAACCGAGAACTTCGAGATGGCTCTTGACGAAGTGGTATGGCTGATTACACTGCTGGCTAACCAGAGCATTTTGATACACAACCTTAAAAATCAGGATAAGCGTGAACTCCTGACTGAAGAGACAGTGGAACTTCTCACATCTCCTTTGGAACTGGCAGCATATAAAGACGCTATCATGGAAGCAATGTTCAAGGGTACCAAAAGAAACGTTGAAAGTGAGGATGACTTAAAAAACACACCGGCCGAGTGAGCGATGAGGAATTGTTCACTCGGCTTCTATATTACGGTACTGTCCAGCTCAACCGTTCAGAGGATGAAGTATGGCTAATGCCTATTGGGTACCTGCTTGATTTATGGGAGTGCCATAGACAGTTTTTAGGACTGTCTAAACCGAAGCGCATGCTGACCATTGATGATGTGATACCTTATGGAATATAAGCAGCAAAAAAGCAGGGTGGCTGTAATCCCTGCTTTAAAAAGCTGCTTTTATTCCATTTGCAAAAACTCTGCCGCTGTTACGATCTTTGGGTTTGTTATGCCGGATTCAAGGAAATCCCTGTCTCCGGTTACAAGCACGTCAGCTTTTGCCGCAATGGCCGCCCTGAGTATTGGCCTGTCGGATGCGTCCCGGACAAGCGCCTCATCCGACACGTCAACTGCGGGAGTTGGAACAACTTCAAGAACAGTAAGCGCAATCGCCAAAAAGCGTTCAAGCGCCTGGATCTTATGGGGGAATTTCCGGTTGTATACCCGGCGAAGCTCATCGATGTTTTGATCGCAAACCATACCATGGTTGGGGTGTGTTACAGCTTTAATGTACGCCTGATAAGGCGTTCCTTCGCAGCTCAAGGAAGCGGAGATCAGGATGTTGGTGTCAATTAACACTCTCATAGACCTTCAATCTCCGCGCGGACGTCCTTCACCAGATCCATAACATCGTCATCATTGCGGATCCCGGCTTTTTCCGCTTCGCCCTCCATTTCTTTCTGTAGCATTTTCATGGCGTAGACAGCGGAGTTCATAAGGATAACCCGGTCTTCCTCGCAAATGAGGGTGACGCGGTCTCCGGTGGAAAGGCGAAGTTTGGAGCGGATATCTTTTGGCAGCGTGATCTGGCCTTTTGCCATTACCTTTGCATTATCAACTATGGGAACGTTCATGCTAAGTCCTCCTTTTTAGGATTTGAAAAGCAGGAAATTCCCTACTTTCCCTACTATTAGTATATGCCAAACCGCATTGAAATACAATAGCCTTTTATAATTTTTTAATTTTTACTCGAAAGGAGGCGGTTATGTGGCAGACAATTTTGGCTTGAAGATCGGGATTGAAGGCGAAAAGGAATTTAAAAACGCCATTCGTGAGATCAACCAAAGTTTTAAGGTACTGGGTAGCGAAATGAACCTGGTCGCATCTCAGTTCGACAAGCAGGATAAGTCAGTTGAAGCTGTTACTGCAAGAAACAAGGTGCTTAACAAAGAGATCGAATTGCAGAAAGAAAAAATAGCTACTTTGGAGAAAGCCCTTGCCAATGCCGCCTCATCTTTCGGAGAAACCGACAAGCGGACGCAGTCCTGGCAGATACAGCTCAACAACGCCAAAGCCGAGCTGAACAAAATGGAGCGCGAGCTGGAAGCGAACAACAAAGCGCTGGACAATGCGGGAAAAGAGTTTGACGAAGCGGAAAAACAGGCGGACGAATTTGGCAGAGAAATTAAAAAGGCCGCGGATCAGGCGGATGACGCAGGCGGGCGCTTTGAAAAACTGGGAGGTGTATTGAAAGGTATCGGTGTGGCCATGGGAGCAGCCCTGGCCGCTATTGGTACAGCAGCGGTCGGTGCGGGAAAAGCTCTTGTGGATATGTCGGTAAATTCGGCGGCCTATGCCGATGAAATCCTTACCGCCTCGACCGTAACCGGCATGTCCACCGACAGCCTGCAGGCGTATAAATACGCCGCGGAGCTTGTGGATGTCTCCTTAGATACTTTAACCGGCAGCATGGCAAGGAACGTCAGATCCATGTCTTCCGCAAGAAAAGGCACCGGCGAGATCGCAGACGCTTACCGGAGGCTCGGTATTTCGGTAACTGACGCAAACGGCAATCTGCGCGACAGCGAAACGGTATACTGGGAAACCATAGACGCACTTGGTAAGGTGTCAAACGAAACCGAGCGCGACGCGCTGGCCATGCAGATTTTCGGAAAATCAGCCCAAGAACTGAACCCCTTGATCGCACAGGGTTCGGCAGGGATAGCGGAGCTGACCGAGGAAGCAAAACGTATGGGCGCGGTTATGAGCGAGGATTCGCTGAACGCTCTCGGCAAATTCGATGACAGCATCCAACGGCTCAAAGCAGGCAGCGCAGCAGCCAAGAACATGCTGGGTACCGTGCTGCTTCCCCAGCTTCAGATATTGGCCGATGACGGAGTTACGCTTCTTGGGGAATTTACTCGTGGATTATCTGAAGCGGGCGGCGACTGGACGAAGATAAGCGAAGTCATAGGCAATACGATGGGAAGCCTTGTGAGTATGATGATGGAGAACTTGCCCAACCTCATTCAGGTAGGCTTGGATATCGTCACCTCCATCGGCGGTGCAATAGTGGAGAACCTTCCCGTCATTATCGACGCGGCGGTTCAGATTGTTATGACCCTATTGCAGACGTTGATCGACGCACTGCCGCAGATAACAGAAGGCGCTTTGCAGCTTGTCATGGCGCTGGTGCAGGGCATAATCGATAATCTTCCTGCTTTGGTGGAAGCCGCGGTGCAGATGATTGTTACGCTGGCGTCCGGCATCGGAGAGGCGCTTCCGGAGCTGATACCCGCTGTTGTTGAAGCCGTCATCCTTATTGCCGAGGTTCTTCTTGACAATATGGATAAAATCCTTGACGCGGCGTTTCAGATCATACAGGGGTTGGCACAGGGCCTTTTGAATGCCCTGCCGAAACTCATTGAGGCGCTGCCGAGGATTATTGCGTCAATCATTGATTTCGTGACGAACAATATGCCGAAGATCATAGAATTAGGAATTACGCTTATCGTACAACTCGCTGTCGGGCTTGTGAAAGCCATTCCCGAACTAGTAAAGTCTTTACCTCAGATTGTTGCGGCTATTATTGAAGGTTTGGGTAAGGCGGTTGTTTCGGTAGTTGAGATCGGTAAGAACATTGTAAAAGGCATCTGGGAAGGTATTAAGAGCCTTGGAAGCTGGCTGTGGGACAAGGTCAGCGGCTTTTTCTCCGGAATTGTCGACGGAGTGAAAAATTTCCTTGGCATCCGCTCACCGTCCACTGTTTTTGAAGGTATCGGCGGCAATATGGCATTAGGTATTGGCGAGGGATTCGATAAGGCTATGGCCAGAGTGGCCGACGATATGCAAAATGCAGTGCCGACGGACTTTAATGTTTCCCCTGACATTAATGTAAGTGGACGAGGTGGATTTAACGGTTTAGCTTCTGGGCCGCTTGTTGTGGTGCAGCAGATGATTGTTCGTGGTGAAGAAGACATCCGCAGGATTTCACAGGAGTTATATAACCTGATGCAGACAGGTTCAAGGGCGCAGGGACGTTTTATAACAGCGTAATGGAGGGAAGCATATGGGATTTATCTACAATGGAATATCGTCACAAAGTATGAAAATACGAGCAAGACTTACCAAATGGCAGGTTTCCCCTGCCCTGCGTAATTCCTTTGAAACTGTGCCGGGCAAAGCAGGTATTGCAGATTTTGGCTGCGATATATCAGAACGAAACATAATAATTAGCTGTAGTGTGCTTCCCCAGCGCAGTTTTGCTGAGCTTGTATCGGTTCTTGATAATGTTGCTGAATGGTTAAATCCGGAAAACGGGCTTAAACAACTTGTTCTAGATGATTTGCCCGACCGATATTTCATGGCTCGCTTATCAGAAGCGGTTGACTGTGAGCGGTTACTGCGGACAGCGGGCAGCTTTGAACTTCGGTTTGTTTGTCCCGACCCGTATGTTTATGCGTTGGAAGATGAGATATTTGTTCTTTCTGAAACAGGTCTGCATGAGTTGGAGAGAGTTAAAGGAAATGCGGATTCCAATCCGGTTTATCTCTTGAAGGGTTTGATATCAACGTCCTCATCAGGCTATATTTCGCTTATTACAAACGGTGAGAAAATGCGAATTGTTGGCTCATTATCTGAAGGTGAAACTCTGATTGTCGACTCCGGCATGGTAACAGCTAAGGTTATTGATGAAACAGGCGGAACCTTGAGAAATGGCCTTCCAAGCTTGCAGGATCTGAATTTTCCAATTCTCAGGAAAGGTGTTAATCATATTGAGATTGCCGCAGAAAACGCGACCTTTACTGAGTTAAAAATACAGGCAAAAAGCAGATGGAGGTGATAACATGGCGATAAAATCAATCCTGACAAACCAAGAGGATTTTACCGGTGAGTTTCCTGTAACATCAAGGACGTCTGCTTTATGGCGATTTAATGAAAAAACACCAGACGAAAATCTTCAGCTTATAGACTCATCGGGACATGGCAGACATTTTACCATCTCCGGCTGGTCAGGGACATCGGCAAACCTTATTGCTGGAAGATTCGGAAGATACTTCAGGCAAAATATTGTTAATCCGACTTCTGAAAAGACCCATCTTATAGCAGAAAATGATGGGAGTTTCTTTAGCAATCTGGGCGAAAAGATTGTTGTAGGCGGTTGGATTAATCCTACCACCTATTCGGTTGGCCAGACATATATACCCATATTCAATACCCGCCAAGGACCCGGTCAGCCAATTTTTTATGTTTCACTTTATCAAGGGAGACTTAGGCTTATGTTGTATAACTCCTCCGGCACACTAATCTACGACCAGAGTGAAACAGCTACCATTACCTTGAAAAACGGCGGCTGGTATTTTATCGCCTCCATCATTGAAGTAAACAACAAAATGGTACAGAACATCATATGCGATCGCAGCGACGGGGCAACCTGGGTGTCACCTGTGCGTTCCTTTTCGGGAGAGCTGAATCGGGAATGTATAGCAGACATTATTATGGGGATGCATGCAAATACCTACTACTATGCCGGAGGCTTCGACGACTGGTTTCTGGAAACGGACTCACAGCTTACAGCTGATGATTTGCTGTTATATTTTAAGTCGTCTTTACATGCAAACGGTGGGGATGCGTCTTCGGATGTAGATGCTTTGGCAGAGCCTGGCGCAGTCACCCTTAAAGCAACAGATGGCGAGTATCCTGCAAGTGGCGTACTTTATACAAGGGCGGTTCCACGTGCATTATCGGGCAGCGGTCGTGTAGCTGTGACAAGCGAATATACTGCAGGTGTTACTTCAGTGTCTCTAGTAGAGACCAGCACAAGCGATGATCTTGAAGAATGGTCTGCATGGCAGGCTGTGGGAACCAGCGGTGAACTTCAATCGCCAAATCGGCAATATATAAGGTTCCGTGTTACCCTTACCAGCAGCGATCCGTTGAGGACGCCAAAACTTCTGGAAATACAGCTTCATGATATACCGAAAGCGCCCTATGAGAAATTAGGCTTTGCCCGTCCTGTGATTTTGGACAAAAACGGAGCATGGGAAGCTGTTCTTGAAAATGCCTTTGATATCATTGTCACTGGTGAGGTGAACGGCGCGGATACGCTGGAATTCAAGCTTCCGTTCCATGATCCAAAAAGAAGCACACAGGAAAATGAAAAACAAGTGCAAATCGTAAATGACATTTACCGGATCCGAACCTTAACGGACAATAAAAGCGAAGATGGGCGTGTTATTACGCAAGTATATGCTGAAGCGGTGTTTTATGATCTGTCTTTCAGTGCGGAAAAAGAACCTAGAGAATTCAATGCAGATACTGCAGATGTTCCGATGCAATATGCACTTTTGGGTACAGGCTGGACAGTAGGAAATGTTACAGTCACTACGAAACGGACATGGCAGTGTACAGAAAAAAATGCCTTATCCATCCTTCGCGCCGTACAGAATATTTATGGCGGCGATCTGGTGTTTGACAGCGCCAACCGCCAGGTACACCTTTTGACTTTTAGTGGTACTGATAGCGGAGCGCTTTTTTCATATAGAAAGAATTTGAAAAGTATTCAGCGGGTAGTCGATACACGCGAATTAGTGACAAGGCTCTATGCTTATGGAAAGGACGGATTGACCTTCGCTTCGATTAACGGAGGTAAGGCATACGTGGAAGATTACACTTTTTCCAGTGAAGTGAGGGTGTCGACGCTTGATTGTTCGTCGTTTACAAATCCGTATCAGATGTTGGAATATGCAAAAATGCGGCTTGCAGAATATTCGAAGCCTCGCGTCTCTTATGTACTGTCTGCAATGGATTTATCTGCGCTAACCGGTTATGAGCACGAAGCATGGAAACTGGGTGATATTGTAACGGTAGACGATAAGGAACTAGGCCTTTTGGTAAAGACACGTGTTGTGCGTAGGCAGTATAACTTGCAGGAGCCATGGAAAACAGTGATTGAGCTTTCAACTAAACTGCGGGAACTTGGCGATTCTTCAGCACAGTGGGACAAGGCAGCAGATGCGCTGTCCTCAGCAGAGTTGGTAAACCGTCAGGACATTAAAGATATGGTACCATTCAACCATCTGCGCAATTCCAGAGCGGATGATGGTTTTGCCTACTGGGTCAATTCCGGATTTGAAGTGGATACTGAGAATGGTGTTTCGGGAACTGCTTCCTTCAAGGCTGTTGGTGTACCTGGTATGACAAAGAGTCTGTCACAGACGGTATACCCAGCAACACGTAAAAGTTATACATTTTCAGCGCAGATTGCTTCCGAAAACCTTGAAAAGGGCGAAAACGGCCAAGTTGGTGTTGAGATAGTCATTGAATACGAGGACGGTACAACAGAAACAAGATTTATAGACCTGATTTGAGGGTGATGATATGGCATATTTCAATCAGATTGCACACAGTATTTCTCCCAAAAGTATCAGCAGAGTCAAATCTATCACCATCAGGCTGTGCGTCACTGACTGCACCGGCACAGTGTACTTTACAGACTTATTGCTTCAGGGCGGTTCGGTTTCCACTGGATGGATCGGGCATGTATGCGAAATTCAGTGGACATTGGACGGATAAATAGGAGCAGGAGGTATTAATATGGTATAATTTGTTTGATTTATATTTTTGAAAGGATGTGCCGAAGTTGGATAATAATAAAATTAAACAGTTTCCAATAACATATTCACAACGCCGAAAAAACTCCCTTGGACCATTGCATGTAGAATGTCAAATCTCTGGGAGGTATTTAAAGTTTTACAAAAACACATCGATGTTACAAGGTGGCGAATTCATTACTCTGGATGTAATGGCGACGCCTACTGAAGATGGGAAAGCATCAAAAAAGATATGTCAAATGATTGTAACGAGAGAAGATTTAATAGAAGCTTTAAATAATATAACTCCTAAAGAATAAGGCATTGTAAAAAATTAATCCAGTTTTGTTATAAGAGATCGCATCAGCGGTCTTTTTTATTTTATCTGGAGTGTCGACGATGGCAAAAAACAGCTTTATCAGGTTCGCAGAAACGTTAATGATCAAGAAAGAAATGCGCGTGGTCAGTATCACAGTTCGTCTGATGATCACAGATTGTACCGGAACTATATATTTCACCGACATGCAGCTTCAGGATGGAGATCAGTTGACAGGCTATACCGTCCACACGAGCAAAATGTTAACGAAAATGCAGGAAAACGGGCAGCCAGTTCCGCCCCGGCATTATAACGGTGTGGTGCGAACAGCGGAGACTGTAATTTTATTCAACCTGGGTAAAACTTCTGCTGGCCTTGACTGCTATATCTATCCTATACAGTATATGGCCGCAGGAAGTATTGAAATATCCCAAGGTATGGGCGCGCATAAGGTAAGGTTTCTTGACTCGGTTAACGCAGGCGATGAGCTGACACTCAAGGCTTCCACCCGCCAATGCCTAAAAAACGGAAGTCAGACTCCTAAGGATGGGTTTTATCAATATTCTGCGGCATGGGACAGCAAACATACAGTGAAACTGGAAGAGAGAAAATCGGCGCGGGTGCTCTTTGAATTTCAGGAGATGCAAGAAGGCGGTGACCGGTTGTGAGGGATTATTTAAAAGGTAAGCGGTGCATGGTGTGGAGTTTTATGGGAAATGCCCGAATGTATGAAGCACTTAGAGACTACGGCGACCAATTTGATACGGTAGGCATTTTTACTTTTGAGGTTGACGCAACAGGCACAATCACTGAAACCGGTACCAGCATCAGCAGCATGCTTCCGTATATTCAGAAATGGCCGCACATTAAGTGGCTGCTCACTATTATGAATCATGGAATAGCCAATATTTTTACTGCACTTCGCAACAACGAAAACGGTGCAAAGGATAAGTTTCTTACTGAAATCATCCGAATCATGAACAAGTATCCATGGTGCGCTGGGGTAGATATTGACCTGGAGCGCGGCGGCGGTTATGAAAACAAGGATGCGGCGAATGCACTATTTAGGGATATATACAATACAGTTAAGTCTTATGATGCAACAAAGCTTGTCAACATCTGCCTGCCTGGTATGACCGGCGTTCAAGGCTCGGTGGGCGGTGAAAACTGGTGTGTTTATGCCGATCTTAACGACTATTGCGATACCGCCGCCATCATGAGCTATGGCATGGCATGGGCGGGCTCTGCTCCCGGCCCAGTATCTCCTCGTGACTGGCTTGAGGGCATATATGATTATGCTGTTTCCGTTATGTCACCCGATAAGATATTCATGGGGTTGCCTGCTTATGGCTGGAACTGGAGGATTCATGATACACCTGAAAACCTTGGAATAACCTATCGAGGGGTGTCTAATACCTACTATGCGGCAAAATACTGGATGACTGGGGTTTACAATTTCACAGGCGATGCACCGCCCCAGCCGTTTATTCCAATTGTGGCTTACTGGGATGACTATAACAAAGTACCTTGGGCTCTTCCTCATGTATATGACTATATGGAAGGGTGGGATGCTATATCCTGGGAATATCCGCTGCTAAAAGGGGTTTATAACAGGCGAAGATATTTGACAAGCTATGGCAAGGAGCAGAAAGCGGAGTTCGGAACCATTTATATTGACAGGAACGGAGTTCCGGATGAATACGAAGGAAATGTCATTATTACTGATGAGATGGCCTCACTTGGAGATGACCAGGCGTCAGCAGAGTACCGTTTTGAGATAAGAGAAGCGGGATATTACGATATTGCAGTACAGCTTTGCTTTCCTTACTGGGACAAAAATGCGATTATCGTTTCCCTTGATGGTGAATCAAAGACTTTCAGCGAGAACCGTTTATGGTGGCCATACTGGAGAAGAGTTTGCTGGTTGACACTTGCAAAAGGTGTATTTCTCCAAGAGGGAACGCATGCTGTCAGCATAAGCGGTGGTGTGCCGGGAGTCCAGTTTTACGGTTTTAGGGTTTGCAGTGGATTTTCGGAGTATCCCTTTGCCGGTGAAGCCAGCTTTATGCTCTCTCCCCGTCGGTTCAAGGATGTAAATGGTGTGATGGTTGAGCCGGATCGAGGTTTTAAACTGACCTTTGAAATGTTGCGAAGAAAACCCGACTCGGCGCTTATTTGGTATGAGGATTTTCGGGACAGGAACATCCTGCCTGAAAATTATTGGACTGTGCTGGATGGCGAATGGGATGTTTGGCAAGATCCAGACAGCACAGAAAGCCGCCCATATTCCCAGCTCGAGGGATATGGCAAACTTGCATGGAAATACGACGGGTTTTCCGACATCCATATCCGGGCAAGGCTGGCTTTCCCTCAAAATAGCAGTGGACGGGCTGGGGTGTTCCTTGGGGATATTTTCTGCTGCTTAAACTATGACACGCAAAGAGTCGAGCTTTATCAAGGTAATTCCTTGCTTGGTAGCTACTCCGCCAGTTTCTCAAAAACTGCAGATGCCGATCTTCGTGCTAATCCGAATATGTATACTATGGAGATGCGAAAACGCGGCAATAAGGTAAGAGTATATTCTGGTGCAGCTTCAACCCTGCGTTTCACAGTGAATGTAAACGGTGGTAGTGGTTATGCAGGGTACTGCTCGGACAACCGGACGGTATGCGAGCTGCTGCGGCTGGGCGATGCGTGGGTATATGAACCATACGAGCGTTTTGATGTGGAACTCCCGGATGGAACTATAACCAGCTTTGGCAGGCTTGCTCGCACTGGTGTCACGTGGGATGATGAATTTCAGGTGTTTTCAGTAAATAACGATGTGGAGGAATCGATAACTCGCAGTGAGGACATTTCGATGGATTATGACTTTTTCCACTCACAACTTTTGGCTCTTTCTTGCGGTAATGACTATGAAGTAAAGATTATACCGAAAGACATCAATATTTGGATATCCCGTCTCTTCCTCGGAGATGCAGATGGTTTTTCTATTCTGTATTATCAGGATGTGGACAGCCTTGTTTACTGGGCAAACGAAGCGGCTTATCGATGGAAACTGCGAGGTATAGCTATCTGGTCTCTTGGGCAGGAGGATATGCGGCTGTGGGAGGCGCTTCCGAAGCAAATATAGTTTAGAAGTTTTATTTATTCAGCGCTTTGCTTTAAGGCAGGGCGCTTTTTTATATGCAAAACTCAAGTTGAACGGAGGTTTAAGACAATGAAAACAGTATGGAACTGGGTACAGGCGGTTTTTACTGCTATTGGCGGATTTCTTGGCTGGTTTCTTGGAGGGCTGGATGGATTTTTATATGCACTCATCGCTTTTGTAGCCATTGACTATGTGACCGGAGTGATGTGTGCCGTTGTAGACAGAAAGCTTTCGAGTGAAGTCGGGGCCAAGGGCATCTTTAAGAAAGTGCTTATTTTTGTACTTGTAGGAGTAGGACACATCATCGACAGCCAGGTGCTCGGCAATGGCGGGGCAATCCGGACAGCGGTGATTTTCTTTTACCTGAGTAACGAGGGAATTTCAATTCTTGAGAATGCAGCACATATAGGACTGCCCATTCCTGAAAAGCTGAAGAACGCATTGGAACAACTGCATGGCCGCTCAAATGAGGAGGATGAAAAGAAATGAAGCTTTTTACTAAATACATGACGCGAAACGATTGCTATACAGCAGGCCGCAAAATCACGCCTAAAGGAATCATGGTACATTCGACAGCTGTGCCGGGTGTAATGGCGGCTGAGTGGTTTTCCCGTTGGAACAAATCTTACAAGGCCGGCGAAATAAATAGGCAGGTATGTGTACATGCTTTTGTAGACGATAAAGAGGTTTGGCAATACCTGCCTTGGGATCATCGCGGGTGGCATGCGGGAGGAGCAGCCAACAATACCCATATTGGCTTTGAAATCTGTGAGCCTGCTGGGTTTTCGTATAAATCCGGGTCGGTAATGGTGGGTTATGATGCAGCAAAGCAGGAAGATTATTTCCGTAAAGCGTGGCAGAATGCGGTTGAACTCTGCGTTATGCTCTGCAAGAAATACAGTCTTAATGAGTATGACATCATCTGCCACTCCGAAGGATATAAGCTCGGTATTGCCAGCAACCATGCTGATGTAATGCACTGGTTTCCCAAGCATGGGGAGAATATGGACACTTTCCGTAAAGCAGTAAAAAAAGCACTGGAGAACAGTACAGATACCAATACTGATATTGGAATTGGAGATATGGTGGAGTTTAAGGTCAGTGTAAAGAATTACTACCCCGGCAGTGTGGAAGTTCCAACGTGGGTCAAAAATGACTATTACCACAGGGTCACACAGACTTTATACAAAGGCAAGCCGGTCATAAAAGGCGGCAAAGAATGTGTATTGCTTGGCAAAAAGGTTAAGAAATCCGGCGGTCAAGAAATTGCAGGCATAAACACTTGGGTAGCAAAAGAAAACCTTGTAATTGTAAACAGCATTCCTGATAACAAGGGCAATAGAACCTATACAGTGCAAAAAGGCGACACCTTATGGAGAATAGCGGAAAAAGAACTCGGTAGAGGAACAAGATTTCCGGAGATTAAGAAACTCAATGGCCTGACTTCAGATACTATTTACCCCGGACAAGTTCTCAAATTGCCGGAATAACGATAAAGGACAGCCAGTCGAGGCTGTCCTAAGTTTTTATAGGAGGTGCTTTCTTGAATGATAGAGACGGCTAATCATATACCATATAACCCGCAGGAAACGAACTATACAAAGATAACACAGGAGGAAATTCAAAGAGAGGTTGATTACTGGCGGGCATACAAAATTCTGCAGAGGATGCTTAAGGCGGGACTGATTTCAGAAGAAGAATTCAACAAAATCGACAAGTTGAACCGCAAAACTTTCACGCCGATGTATGCACAGCTTATGGCCTAATTGGCTTGCTATTAGCGGCACACAGAGGTAACATGTCACATACCAAAAGGAGGTGAAAACAGTGAGAAAGGTAACGAGGATTGATGGAAACAATGCTCTCCAAGCTTTCAAGCCAAAGGTGAGGGTAGCGGCTTATTGCAGGGTTTCAACAGACAGTGATGAACAAATGGCAAGCCTGGAAGCACAAAAAGACCATTATGAATCCTATATAAAAGCAAATCCTGATTGGGAATTTGCAGGGATTTACTATGATGAAGGCATATCAGGCACAAAAAAGGAAAACCGAACTGGACTTTTGAGACTGCTTGCAGATTGTGAAAACAAGAAAATTGACTTTATTATAACCAAGTCAGTCAGCAGATTTGCCAGAAACACAACCGACTGCATTGAAATGGTGCGAAAACTTACCGATCTCGGTGTTTTCATCTATTTCGAGAAAGAGAATATAAACACCCAGCGCATGGAAGGCGAATTGGTGCTGACAATTTTGAGCAGCCTTGCAGAAAACGAGTCATTATCCATTGCAGAAAATAGTAAGTGGTCTATCAGGCGTAGGTTCCAAAACGGAACATACAAAATTTCGTACCCTCCCTATGGTTACGATTATGTGGATGGAAAGCTATTTATCAATAAAGAACAGGCTGAAATCGTAAAGCGGATTTTTTCTGAAGCTTTGGCAGGTAAAGGCACACAGAAAATTGCAGATGGGCTAAATTCCGATAAAATCCCAACAAAGAGAGGTTCATACTGGACAGCGACAACTATCCGCAGCATTTTAAGCAATGAAAAATATACTGGGGATGTCCTTCTGCAAAAAACCTATACAGATGAGAATTTTAAGCGGCATTATAATCGTGGGGAAAAAGATCAATACATGATAAAGGATCATCATGAAGCCATTATATCCCATGAGGAATTTGAAGCCGTCAAAGAAATATTGAAGCAAAGAGGTAAAGAAAAAGGCGTAATCAAGGGAAGCAGTAAATATCAAAACCGCTATCCTTTCTCGGGGAAAATCAAATGCGCAGAATGTGGCAGCAATTTTAAGCGTCGAACGCATGGCAGCGGTAACCGTAAATATATTGCCTGGTGCTGCACAAAGCATATAAAGGACGCTTCGTCTTGTTCCATGAAGTTTGTCAGAGAGGATGCAATCCATCAGGCCTTTGTTGTAATGATCAATAAGCTTATTTTCGGTCATAGATTCATTCTAAGACCATTACTACAAAGCTTAAAGAAAACAAATTACTCAGATAATATAGCAAAGATTCAAGAGCTGGAAACAAAAATCAAAGAAAATACAGAGCGGGTTCAGGTAATCATGGGACTTATGGCTAAGGGGTACCTGGAACCCGCTCTTTTTAATACACAGAAAAATGAGCTGCTTAAAGAAGCGGCTTTATTAAAAGAGCAAAGAGAAGCCATAAAACGCAC
The DNA here is from genome assembly GCF_001562415.1 of Thermotalea metallivorans. Classification (GTDB taxonomy): domain Bacteria; phylum Bacillota; class Clostridia; order Peptostreptococcales; family Thermotaleaceae; genus Thermotalea; species Thermotalea metallivorans. Next base: position 51,087 of record NZ_LOEE01000035.1, read on the forward strand.
AATCGATGGTAGTCAGACTATCCTCGTTGAGGTTGAAAAGCTTCTTAAATTTGCAACGAAAGCTGAAAAGCAGATTGATGCATTTGATAGTGAAATATTTGAGGATTTTATTGAAGAAATCATTGTGTTTTCACAGGAAGAAATAGGTTTCAAAATGAAATGCGGGTTGAACTTAAGGGAAAGGCTGGTGAAATAATGAGTCATATACCTTTTGGATATACCATTCAAAACGGCAGGGCTGTAATTAATGAAGAGGAAGCAGTTAAAATTAAGAAGCTATTTGAGGTCTATCTTTCCGGGCTTTCTTTAAGCGAAGCGGCGCAAAAAGTGGGTATTAAGCGTTACCACACATCTGTTGCAAGAATGCTGGCAGATAAACGGTATGTTGGGGACAAATTCTATCCGCCAATTATCAGCAGGGATATATTCGAAAAAGCACAACTGGAAAGACGCAAGCGAGCTGAGGCTTTTGGCAGGATTTATGAACATAAAGGGGATGAAAAGAAATGTCTGAATTTTAAGTTTCAATTTTCAATTCCGGATAAGCAATACAACGATCCATTTAAGCAGGCGGAGTATGCTTATAGTCTTATTAAGAGCGAGGTGATTTTAGATGACAACCAGGAATGTTACGGTAATTCCTGCCCGTAAGCGAATTGGGAATAGTGCAAAGGCCGAGGAATTGCCTAAGCTTCGGGTAGCAGCTTACTGTCGTGTTTCTACGGACAGCGAGGAGCAGGCAACCAGTTATGAAGCGCAAATTGAGCACTACACAAACTACATTAAAAGCAATCCGGAATGGGAGTTAGCTGGCATATTTGCAGATGAAGGTATTACCGGAACTAACACGAAAAAGCGCGAAGAGTTTAACCGGATGATAGAAGAATGCATGCAGGGCAAAATTGATATGATAATTACAAAATCTATCAGCCGGTTTGCAAGAAATACGCTTGACTGCCTAAAGTACATAAGGCAGCTTAAAGAAAAAAATATTCCGGTTTACTTTGAAAAGGAAAATATAAACACGCTGGATTCAAAAGGGGAAATCCTGTTGACCATTATGGCATCTTTGGCACAGCAAGAAAGCCAATCTCTAAGCCAGAATGTAAAACTGGGTATTCAATACAGATATCAGCAAGGGAAAATCCATATCAATCACAACCGGTTTCTTGGCTATACAAAGGATAAGGATGGCAATTTAGTTATCGTACCTGAAGAAGCTGAGATCGTTAAACGCATTTACAGAGAATACCTCGAAGGTTCCAGTATGCTGCAGATTGCGAGGGGTTTAGAAGCTGACGGAATTCTGACGGGGGCAGGTAATCCTAGATGGCATACCAGCACCATCAATAAGATTTTAAGGAATGAAAAATACATCGGTGATGCACTGCTGCAGAAAACCTATACTGTAGATTTTTTATCGAAGAAAAGGGTACCCAATAACGGTATTGTTCCGCAATACTATGTAGAAAACAGCCATGAGCCTATAATCCCGCGTGAAATTTTTATGCAGGTTCAGGAAGAGCTTGTCCGCAGAAGATGTGTGCATATAAGTAAGAACGGAAAGAAGAGAAACTACAGCAATAATCATCCCTTATCCCAAATGGTGTTCTGCGGCAAGTGTCATGAAGTATTCCGCAGGGTTCATTGGAATAACCGAGGGAAAAAATCCATCGTTTGGAGATGCGTCAGCAGATTGGAAAACACCGGTTTGTTTTGTACCGCTTCCACTATACTTGAAGATACTCTCAAAGAGAAGATTGTAGAAGCTATCAATATAGCCGTCAGCGGGAAAAACTCTTTCCTGGCCATACTGAAAAAGAATATTGAAACCGTATTAAACGAGGATTTGGACGAGAGTACGGCAGATATTGATAAAAGGCTGGAAGAGCTTCAAGCCGAGTTGATCCAATTGGCAAATTCAAAGGAAGCATATGATAATATTGTCAATGAGATTTACCGCTTACGGGACTTAAGGCAAGAAACCCTTTCAAGAAACGCTCTCCGTCAAGATAAGCGGGATCGGATCGCTGAGATGACGGACTTCCTTAATATGCAAACCGGTGGTATTACGGAATTTGATGATAAACTGGTTAGAAAACTAATTGAAAAGGCAACTGTATATAATGACAGGCTAGTGGTAGAGTTTAAGTCAGGGTTAGAAATAGAAGTAAACCTATAAGCTCGTATTAAGATAGCCGCCAGTAGGGGAAGAGTACTTATACTATTATAAATAACTACAGGAGACATAATTGGATTACCGATTGCGGGAGCAGAAGCAAAATGCGCTGGTTAAAAATGCAGAGCGTGAAGGAAGAAGCAGCGAATAGCTGAAATGACAGACTTCTTGAATGAACAGTCCTATGAGCTGGAGGAATATGATGAGCAACTGGTAAGGCGGCTTATTGAAAAAGTTACAGTTCACGATGACAGCATTGAGGTAGAATTTAAGTCAGGCATCGTGATTAATATAGAAATTTAAAATGAATTTGGTCGTCGATTGAGGGGAAGGACACTCTAATTGACGGCTTTTCTTGTTGGTGGATTGACATATACTAATAATACAATATAATATTATTAACAATGTTGTTGATATCGTTATTGATAAGGAGAGAATAACATGATAGATGTTAACGAGTTACTAGAAGAAGCAATCAGAGAAACTGAAAATCTGAACGAAGATGAAGTTTTTCTAGTTAAGGACTTATTTAAAGGTTACGTATGGAACAGAATACCAAGAAAGGATCGGCTTCTGCTTGGAACGCTATTTCTTAACTACGTAAATATGATGGAGGGCAGCATAAAGGCTATTGAAAAGACCTCATCCAATCAACAAAGATATAAAAAGATAAAAAGTTAGGCCGAGGAGGAAATGATTTTATGATAAATATTAATTCTTTGAATTTAAATAAGAAAATACTATTAATCGATGATGAAAAAGATATTCTAAACTTATTGGAAACTGTCCTTATAAAAGAGGGATTCAAAGAAATTTATAAAGCCGAAAATGGCAACAAAGGGATAAAATTATGCGAGGAAATTAAACCCGATATTATTGTACTTGATATTATGCTTCCGGATATTGATGGATATGAAGTTTGTAAAAGAATTAGAGAATTTAGTATGTGTCCTATAATATTTTTATCTGCAAAATCTGATGATGTTGATAAACTTTTAGGCCTAGGAATTGGCGGTGATGATTATGTTACAAAGCCTTTCAGCCCAAAGGAAATTGCTTTTAGAATAAAAGCTCACTTTAGAAGACTTGAACATATGCAGTCTAAAGTAAATGAAAGCCTAAATGATGACAAAAAAGAAGTTATAAAATTTAAGGATATAGAAGTAGACGAAAAGAAGGCAGAGGTTAAAAAGTCAGGTGCTGTCCTAAATCTAACAGCCAAGGAATATCAGTTACTGCTTTACTTGGTAAAAAACCCAAACATTATACTTAGCAAAAACTCACTGATTGAGAACATATGGGGTAGTGATTATGAAGGGTATGATAATACTCTAATGGTTCATATTAGGCATCTTAGAGAGAAAATTGAAGATGATCCTTCAAGGCCTAAATATATTACTACTTTTAAAGGTTTAGGCTACAAATTTATAAAAGGTGATTAGTATGAGAGGTAAAATAACCCTAAGTTTTTTAGGAGTGGCACTATTATCAATATTATTAATAATAGTGATAACTATTGCAGGAATCTATTATTTCTTCTTTACAAAGGATGTTATTACCACAAATTATCCTCCAAACCTCGCATTAAGTTTTAAATTATATATTGAAGAAGATGAAGACGGTATTTCAATTAGTAGGGATGGTCAAGAACTCCTAAAGGAAAATAAAGCTTGGATACAAGTACTAGATGAAAATGGAAATGAATTATATGAATTAGGTAAGCCGGTAGATGCTCCTAGTCACTATTCGCCAGCAGACATTGTCCATTACCATATGTACCCAGACACAATAGATGGCTATACATTATTTGTATCATCCGCTGGTAGTGATAGTAATTTTGATTATGTTATAGGCTTTCCTAGCACAACTATCAGTAAACACATATTTGAATACGAATCCAGCTCATCCGCAATTATTATAAAATCTATTTTGATAGCTTTTTCTATTTCTATTGCAGTATTTTTGGTTATGGGTTTTATATTTGGGAATAAGCTTACTACACCTTTGCTTTATATAATCCAAGGGGTGGATTTTTTAGCCCAAGATAAATACATTATCGACTATGAGGAAAAAGGGGTTTATGGTAAGGTGTTCAAAAGTTTAAATAAGCTTACAGAAAACTTAAGAATAAATAGGAGAGAAAGAGCAAAAATTGAAAAAATGCGGGAGGAATGGGTTGCTAACATTTCTCACGATTTAAAAACTCCCCTTTCTTCTATAAAAGGATATGCTGAGATTTTGGCAAATAAAGATTATGAAATTTCCGATAAGGAAATTGTTCAGTATTCTAATACAATTTTAAATAAAGCAAATTACATGGAAGAATTAATAGAGGAGCTAATATTGCATGAAAAATTAAAAAATAACGCTCTAGCAATTAACAAACGGAAAGGTAATCTCACTGAATTAATAAGGAGAATAATAATTGAAATATTAAACCATCCGGATTATGAAAACAGATTAATACATTTTAATCCCCAAAGTGAGAAAATAGAATTTGACTTTGATGAAAATCTTATGCGTAGGTGCATATCAAACCTTATATTTAATGCTTTAATTCATAACAGTGAAGGTACAGAAGTTGTTGTAGATATTAGAAATCAAGGTAGGATAAATATTGAAATTAGAGATAATGGAAAGGGTATTGATGAAGAGGATATAAGGAAGTTATTTAATAGATACTATAGAGGGACCAATACAGAAAGTCATAAAGGATCTGGTCTTGGGATGTCTATAGCAAAGGAAGTAATAGAAGCTCATGGAGGAAATATATTTGTTGAAAGTGAATTAGGCAAAGGGACGTCTATAAAAATAGAATTGTAATTCGTAGAAAAGGGTGGCATAAACCGAATAGCTACCTTTTTTTATTTAATTCTATTCTCTTGATTATTAAATAATTAAGGAAGAATTAAGGAAGATAAAATTCTAAATTAAGATTCGTCTTATATAGTTATATTTGTAAAAAACAAAAGTAATTAAACAGAATATTAAAGAGGAAGGTGAGGAATTTGAAACATTTAATTTCTATTGAATTCAAAAAAGCATTAAATAGGAGATTTATTATTTATAGTTTGGCTCTTATATTTTTACCACTTATTATCATTTTACCAATAATGAATGGTTCATATGTATTTCACAGGGCCATAGATGTACACGCCCAATTATTAACTAAATCACCAATACCACTATTATTTCCATTACTTTTAGTACCACTTTATGCCGGTTCTTATGCTAATGAGAAAAAAGATAATTACCTACAGTATGTAAGGCCGAGAACGATAATATCTGAATATGTATTGGCAAAGGGGATTGTTAATGCTTTTCTAACTTTATTAGTAGCGTTTCTAATGATTTTTGTTCCATTTTTATTCATTCAATATATAGATCCGATGATTGGTTATATTTATTATGAGACAGAATTTTTTAATCCTGTTTCTATAGGAACATTTGAGGTTGTTGCCCAAAATTCAGTTTTACTTTATGGCATAGTATATTCATTATGGGTGGGTATTAATGGAGCAATATATATGACTATAGCTTACTTACTTACAATATGCCTTAAAAATAAATTCGTTGCATTATCCATCCCTTTTCTGTGGTGGTTTATTATGAACTTTGTAACAGCAGTTCTATGGATAGAGAGATTTTCTCCTGTTTTCACAGTTTTTCCTTTTTCCATTACTGCACAGCCAATGTGGACAATATTTATTCCTTTTATAGTTTTAATCTTAATTATTGTAACTTTGATTGTTTATATAAAGAAAACTAGGAAGGTTTGGAATGAGTAGTATGATAAAGGTAAAAAACAGAATTATTTCGTGGAAATACTTAATTGCTGCTATCCCAATAGTCCTATACGCTTTAAGCAATAGGCAATCAATGCCATTCTTCGAAGAGCTTCATAATGTAACTGCTAACTTTTGGGATTATATATTTATGTCATTTAGTGATGTGTATTTATTATTATTTTATTTTTTTCCTTTGATTTTATTTATATCAACAGTGTATATAAATAGAACATTTGAATACATCGAGCTTATTCGCTTAGGTTCTTATAAGAAGTGGATTTTTACGAGGTTAAAGCAGTTATTTAAAATAGACATTTTCTTTATTTTAATTTTTTTAGGTTCATTAATACTAACTTCATTCAATACTTCATTTTCAATGGAATGGAGTAATGTCGGGCTAATTGATATATCAGGGAATGAAATCCTATATTATTCGCGCCATTATTTCTCTAAACCAATTATTGCGTTGCTATTACAGTTAGGGTTGTTACTATTAACAACAACAACATTTCAATTAATGTTATGTATCCTTTATGCGAGATTTAAAAAATCATCGCTATTACATCTGTTAAATGGATTATTGTATTTATACGGCTCAATTAGTTTTAAAGTGTTTCCACCTTCAATGAAATTAGTAATGATGCCTAATTATTTAAGTTTATTTCATGGAGTTGCTTCTTTTGATAGTATAATGATTCCGTTTGTAATAGTAATTTCTGTTTTATTGATCTTAATATTTATAGCTAATAATATAGATCGAAATTACAGAAATAGTAAAAATTATTTAGTAAAAAACTTACCTGTGTTAGTATATGGGCTACTCTGCCTGATGGGAATTTTGTTTCACATAAGTAAACATGCAAATAAGGAATTGACAATTTGGGACGGTTTTATAGTTACATTTATGGGAACCACCAATGAAATATTTTCCCTTATCTCCTTCGCATTTTATATAGTAGTTTTTGTAGGGGCAGTATACTTTGTTCAACTACGATTACAAAGATATTTATCAGAGATGAGTTATTATACCATGATAAGATACCGCTCTATGAATAAATGGTTTTTAAGCTGGTTCCCGGGAATCTTGAAAACAATAATGATACTTCTACTAACACTACTTGCTGGAACAATATCTATAGCGTTGCTAAAAGGATACTCTATTATTGTCCCTGAGAATTTATTTGAAATCCTATATCATTTTATTGTAAATGGATTTTTACAACTTCTCTTTTATGTGATTTTCGTTATCATTGTATCATTTGCAACGAAGGATGTATTTAAAAGTTTTATAACCCTTTTGACGCTAACGGTATTTATGTTCCCAGGTTTCAGACTAAACGATCTAGTACCAGTGGGATTAAATAGCATGGGATATGTACTTGAAGGGCATTCAGTTTTTTTAATATCAATAAAATTAGCAGTTTATATTGCAATTGAAGTAGTAGTTTTACAATATCTCTTTAATAAAAAAGACTACATTGTATAAAAAGGAAAGGTGAGTAATGATGAGTTTAATAGAATTAAGAAATGTAAGTAAATCATTTAAAGGATTATCTTTGTTTGAGAATCTATCGGTATCCTTTGAAAAAGGAAAAATTTATGGAATAGTTGGCCATAATGGTTCTGGAAAATCAGTGCTTTTTAAGATGATGTGCGGTTTTGTTTTTCCAGATCAAGGAAGTGTTATTGTAAATGGTGAAGAGCTTGGAAAGAATAAAAGATTTCCCGAAAATTTTGGAATCATTATAGATAAGCCAGGATACTTAGGTGACAAAACTGGCTTTGAAAACTTGAGATATCTGGCCGATATACAAAACAAGATATCTGATGAAAAGATAAAAGAAATTTTGGAAAAGGTAGGACTTAGTCATACTATAATGCAAAAGGTTAAGAACTATTCACTTGGAATGAAGCAAAAATTAGCTATTGCGCAAGCAATCATGGAGGATCAGGAAATATTATTACTTGATGAACCTTTTAATGGTTTAGACGTTGATAGCGTAGAGAATATTAGGGATTTGCTAAAAAGTTTAAATAACCAAGGAAAAACAATTTTTTTAACCAGTCATAATAACGAGGATATAGATATTCTTTGTGATCATGTGTTCAGGGTAAGAAATTATTCCTTGGAACAGCTGAAATAATATTATGGATATGTTCCCGCCTACCGATAGTGCCAAAAAGGCGGTGGATATGTTTCCAAGAACGGACATACTCAAATGACATTCATTCTATCCTCTCAAGCCATGTTGAGTGCGTGGTATTGATGTCAAGGGTTGAGAAGTAGGGGTATTCAAAACACTGATAAATAAAGGGTTTCCAGACATTAGGTTTTTCTCACGGTTACTTTGCCGGAAGAGATAATGTCAGGAAACCCTTATTTTTATTGTTTGCGGTAACATATCAACTGCCTTGAAAGTGATAGGGTTGAGTTGATAGGTTAGATATTTTAACAGGGTTGAGTTGACAGGATAGATGTTTAATTTAGCTCAATTACCTTCAATGTTTTCTATTTTTTTCAATGATACCCCGTCTTTCGTTTTCCATTCTACCAGTCCATTTACATGGCCCCCGATGACAAAAGCAGCAGCATATGATGGACTACGGAATAAGATATTTTCTTGAAGAATTCCATTTTCATCTATTTTGGCTCTTTGCCTACGTTCTTTAATACCTGGCGGAATACTCTCAGAATCTATGGTTTCAATATGACTACCTTGTAAGACAACAAAGCCTTCGTTTGTACGCTTACAGCTTGCCTCAATTACTTGTCCGCTCTTACGACTTTTTCGTTTCATAAAGAGAAGTAATTCTTCTTCAGAAACCTCCTCAGTGATAGCTGCTTGAGGTTTATCTGTTAGAGGTTCAAATAATTTGTGTCCAAGAGCTCCCATTACAATCTTAGCGTAATCAATGAACTCTTCAAGTTCACTTTCTTTTTCCTCAGTTATATTTCCGGGAGAAGGATCATTTCCGTTCTTAACCACATACCGGTTTGCCTCTACTGCAAGCCCACAAAAACGATTCTCAAGATAACTTATCTCTGTGGGACCAAAGGAGTTATTGGACGTAGTAAATACAACAGCCTCTGTCCAATAATCCTTATCTGGATTTCGCTTGTGCTCTATCAACCGACAGAGAAGACCCTCCCCATTTTTCCGTACACCAGCTTGGCCAATATACACCATATTGTCGTCTGTTTGATCGGAAGTGCCAAATAAGAAGTAAACACCGCTCTGTGATAAATCTTCGCGTCCCTTGCACTTATCTAGTTCTGTGCGTGGTATTTTGTAAGCCACGCCTGTCCAATTAGCAAGAGTACACTTTATTCTACCATTTGGTGTGCCATCCATTAAAAATAAATTAATACTTTTTCCTCGTGTAGCCATAATTAACCTCCTCTCAAGGAATTAAGCTAATCCGCATATTTTTTGAAGTTTTCCGCTTGTTCTAATACTTGCTCAAATACTTCTTCATCCCATTCAGGAGGATAACCGTTTTCGTATAAAAGAATAGTCAGGTCCATATTTAGTTGATTTTTTATATCGTCCCGAGTAGACCAGTCTGCATATTGAGCCTTATCATCGACAAGCTCTTTTATTTTCTTAGCAAGAATAAGGCATTTTTCATCTTCATACTTAAACTGATGCTCATCTCGCACTTTAACCAGGATATCAAAGAAAGCCTTTTCTTCAAAGGTAATTCCAAGTTTTTCAAAAGAAGTCTTATCATTTTGTAGATCTTGAAGAATTTTAATGAGTTCATCAGATAATCCGTTAATAAACTCTTCAACAACCTCACTAGTAAACACTAGTTTATCTCTATTGTTATACTTTTCTACTACTTTTTTCAATCTTTCATCAAATGCTATAGCCTTAATCTTATTTGTCTTTCCATAACTTGCTATAGCTTTTCTTAAAAGTTTAAGTAATGCGTTAAACTTAGAAATTGGTAGATTGATATCATCTAACTGTTTTTGAAATTCTTCGCTGAACACATCTATTGATTTATCTGCGTTAATAATATTTTCGACACCTGTGCAGGTAATAGCATCTTGTACCATTTTTTCAACCACACGATTCATAGTTTCTGCATCAGGAGTATTACCCTTTGTTTGTTTATATATTATTGACCGGATAGCAAGATAAAATTGTGCCTTAGTTATTTCTTCATCGGTTAACTCACCCGAAGGAAAGCATATTTCATAGGCTGCCTTTAGTTTTCGTGATAAATCCATAAAACGTGTCTCAAGCTCTTTACTTAACTGCACAAACTCTGAAGCTTCATTTAAGCAAATTAGTCTTTCAAGTGGGGTGCCATGGTAGAATTTATCAACTTTAAATCCGTGTAAAATACTATCAATTAGGGATAAATGATTTCTGAAAACGGAAAGTGATATTTTTATTTCATCGATTGGACTTTCCTGGGGCCCGCCATATATTTTTATAGCTTTAAGCATATCTTCTTTAATACCTATATAATCAACTACCAAGCCTTTATCTTTTCCTTCAAATACACGATTAACACGAGAAATTGTTTGAATTAAAGTATGTTTTTGGATGGGTTTATCAATATACATCACAGAAAGTGATGGAACATCAAAACCGGTGATCCACATATCAACAACGATGGCAATTTTAAAGTTAGAATCATTATTTTTAAACTGTTTGTCCAGCTTTGCTCTATATTCTTTGCTACCACAGAGATCAAATAGTTCCTTTTCATCATTATCACCTTGTGTAGCAACAAGTTTAATCTTTTCAAGAGGAATCAGTTTATCAAGCTGTTCTTCAGATAAAAGCGATTCATCTTCTGCTTTTTTAGGAATATTCCAGTCAGGACGCAGGGCAATAATCTCTTTATATAGGCTGAATGCAAGCTTTCTATCAGCACAAACAATCATTGCTTTTTGAACTATGGCAGGCTTCTCATTACACAAAGCCTCATAATGATTAACTATATCTGCTGCTAATCTCTTTAAACGATCCGGGTGACCAAGAAGTTGACGCATTTTGCTCATAGCTCGTTTGCTTTCTTCAACTTGCTCAGGATTAGCACCATTATTAGTACATTTATCGTAATAGGCTTGAATTTCTTTTGCTTGCTCTTCAGATAAAATTACCCTTGCAAGGCGGGGCTCATAAGCGATGCGTACCGTAATACCGTCATCGCTAGATTCTTTCATTGTATAGCTATCGACCACATCACCAAATACTGCTAAAGTCTCATCTATCGGAGTTCCAGTAAAACCGCAATAGGTTGCATTGGGGAAAGAATCCCGCAAATATTTGGCAAAACCAAACGTTGTCGTAATGCCTTTTTCGGTGATTTTTAACTTTGAGCCAGTGTTAGTCTGTGTTCTATGTGCTTCATCAGAAATACAAATTATGTTATTTCGATCAGAGATAAGCCCTGTTGATTCACAGAATTTTTGAATAGTTGTTATATATACACCACCGCTGACAGCACTACCCAAAGCCTCTTTTAAATCTTTTCGGCTTTCAATGCTACGCACATTTTTTTCATGCAAATAACGTTTTGATGCTTCGAATAATTCTGAAGTTTGAGTGTCTAGATCTTCACGGTCAGTAATTATAATGACAGTGGGATTATTAAAAATTTCGCGCTCCCTTAATACCAATAATCTTGAAAGAAACAACATTGTGTATGTTTTCCCACAACCTGTAGCGCCAAAGTATGTTCCACCTTTGCCGTCACCATGTGGTCGAAGGTGTTTTTTTATACTTTCAAATATCTTATTTGCTGCAAAGAACTGTGGGTAACGGGTTATAATTGCAATATCTTTCTTGCTTTCATCTGGATAATATACAAAATCTCGTAGTATGGCTGTAATTCTTTCAATAGCAAAGGCACCTTTAATCATTGTGAACAATGAACTAATACCATTTGAAACTTTTTCATTATCATTTGCTTTGTTCCAAGCATAATAGTACTCATATGGTGTAAAAATGCTCCCAAGTTTATTGTTTGCGCCATCTGATATAACTGATAAAAAGCAATATTTCATGAGCTTAGGGATATCTCGAGAATATCTTTTGTGTATTTGCTCCCAGGCATCATAGATAGTTGTATCTTCTTTTATTGCAGACTTAAACTCAAAAATTGCAACAGGTATACCGTTAATAAATAATAATAAATCGGGACGACGTAGACGGCTGCCTTGAATGGAAAGCTGATTTACAACTTTGTAGCTGTTATTGGAGGTATTTTCAAAGTCAATGTAATTCACATGAAGAGCTAATTTGGTAGGATCGTCACGTTGAAAATCGAAACCTTCATTAATAAGCCAAAAAGCCTCTCTATTTCCTTGATACAAAGGCTCAGAGGGAATCAGTTTAATTCGACTTATAATCTTTCCAATCTCACTTTCAGTTAAAAATTCATTTGCGTATTTTTTTTTAAGATATGCTCTTAAGTCATCCTCAATTAGCACATCTTCTAACCGTCTGTGTAAGGTATCGCCACAAACATAGGAATAACCTTGTTCAACTAAGAGTTCTATAATGGCTTTTTCTAGTTGTTCTTCGGTGAATTGTCCGTTTAAAAAGCTTAAATTCATATCTTCACTACCTCCATTCTTTATATTTTTTCAGCTTCCTCCAATGAGCCTTTTATCAGTATAGGGTATATATTTTTCATCAGTAATTTGATCTTTTCATTAATCTCTTTTCGTTTAATGTATGCATTATATATGTTTACAATTGATTGCTGTATCTTAATATCAGGGATAGGAATTTTAACTTCTTTAAAATCATCCCACGCAAAAGTTTCCCTAGCTGAACCCCACGAATTATACCGTGCATATCGGTCAAATTCAGAGCGATTAAAAAACAATTTTAGATAGCTTGGCAGTAGTTCGTCCTTATTTATAACTTCAAAAACAACATAACTAGATGAAACAATATAAGTATCAGGAGATCCATTATGTGCTATAGATATTTTCTCTCCATTTCTTGAAGTTACTGTAACATATGAAAATGCGTCTGGTTCAACCAATAAATATGAATTTAGAGAGACACCTTTCATATCAGCCTTTGTTTCAATAAATTCCTTGTTGATTGAAATTCCTTTTACATTTTTAAGACCGTATTTTAGTTCGTTATTTGTTTTATTACATAATGAAATATAATTTCCAATGGCCTTGTGAGGATGCGTTTTCGCAAGTTGCTCAATATACGTATCACAAGTGAGTTTTAAATCTTCAAGTCCCTTTTCGTAAACTTTTTGATTTTCCTGCATAGCATTAAAAACATTCACATATTTCTGTTGTATTTCGATAGGTGGTAAGTTAATTTCTATGTCGCAAAACCTGTTCCAATCTAGATTTCCTCTAATTGAAGAGTCAGTACAGAACCATGCGTATCTGTCAAATCCAGGCGATGACATTATCATATAAAAATATTCTTTTAATATTACATTTTCTTTACTAATTCGAAATACAAAATATGCTGGAGAGACGACCAATTCCTCATTAGTATTGTTCAGAGCAACAGGAATTTTTTTATCACGTCCAACGTGCATTAGATTAAATGCAAAACAATTAGGTGGAACAACTGAATAATTAGATGTATCCTTGCCTACATTTCGTGATGGGATAAACTGTTTATCAATATTTATACCCATAACATTTTCGAAATTCGCTATACCGCATTTGATGGATACCGGTTCAACAAATTCTCCTATTTTATATTTAGTCAATCCCATAGCCAATCCCCCTAAATGCAGCTTCAAGCATAGCTTGAGATTTTTTTTCTTCCTGCAAGATCTCTTTCATTTCTTGCTGTATACGAGTCATTTCTTTCTGATAATCTATCTCTAAATCGTGGTCAATAAACTCAATATACTTACTAGGCACTAAAGAGTAATCATGAGCTCTAATATCTTCAAGTTTTGCCGATTTACAAAGTTCAGGGACATCGGAGTAATTTATCCCTGTTTGCCAGTTGTTATAAATTGTTTTGATTTTTGTAATCTGTTCATCATCAAACATTACAAATTTCTTTTCATAAACATTTTGATTCCAACAGCGAAGGTCCATAAATAATATTTCATTTTGTCTATCTCTGAGCTCACGACCATTTAAGTTTCGAGCTTTTTTATTATTATTGATAATCCAAAGAGTTACTGAAATATCTGTTGAGTAAAACATTTCTCGAGGTAACACAATAATAGTTTCCACTTTATCATTCTCAATAAGCTGTTTACGAATTTTGTATTCTTCACCATCAGCATTCAGTGCACCGTTTGCGAGTAGAAATCCAGCAATACCATTTGTCACATCAAGCTTTGATAACATATGTAAAATCCAGGCATAATTTGCATTTGATGCAGGAGGGAGACCGTAACCTTTCCATCGATAATCGTCAGTAAGCTCATTTTCTCCACGCCATTTTTTGAGATTGAATGGAGGATTTGCCATGATATAATCAACTTTAGCATCTTTATGTTGATCATCAAGGAAAGTCGATGTTGCAACTTTACCTAGATCATAAGAGATTCCGCGGATTGCAAGGTTCATTTTTGCCAATCGCCATGTATCAGGGTTTGATTCTTGACCAATGACTGAAATTTTCAACTTATTTCCATTATGTCTCTCAACAAACTTTATAGACTGAACAAACATACCACCTGAACCACAACAAGGGTCATATACTCGTCCGTTGTATGGTTCTATAAGCTCTGCTATTAATTTTACAATGCTTGCAGGTGTATAAAATTCACCTTTTTCAGCACCAGTTCCAGAGTCAATAGCAAATAATTGTAGGAAGTACTCGTAAACTCTACCTATCAGATCTTTATCTTCAAACTTTTTATCATCAATTTTATTAATTTCATCAATTAAGCCTTTAAGAGCAGTTGCTCTTACGTTTGAAGTAGAATAAAAGTTCTGGGGTAAAGCCCCTTTAAGAGAGGGGTTTTCTTCTTCAATATCAGCCATTGCTTTGTCTAAAATCAATGCAATTTCATCAGAGCTTGCATTCTTAACAATGTACGACCATCTTGACGTTTCATTTAAGTAAAACACATTTTCTGAAAGATAAAATGATGGCTTCTCAAGGAATACAGGGACATCTCCATATTTTTCTTTGATTTCTTTTCTTCTTTTCTCAAATTTATCACCAGCAAATTTTAAGAAAACAAGACCCATTACAGCGTCACGATTTTTTTCATTGCTTCCTATAGTTCCTCTGAGAGCGTTTCGACAGTTCATTAATATTCTATAGTTTTGCACAAAAGAAAGCCCTTAAAGTTCCTTAAAGTTTCACCTTAGCACTGTTATGAAGCAATAGAAAGTATAGCATCTTTTACGGACGTATTTTTCTCTACTTCTTGATCTAATGCGGT